>JAFUHF010000083.1 GCA_017468985.1 Bacteroidaceae bacterium | reverse complement strand
TCGGTGCCCGCGTGGTGCTGCACTTCGACCATAGCGAGGCATCTGCCGTTCAAGAAGTTGCGATACCATCGCAACACCCCCAATGGCTCTACGACCTACAGGGCCGCCGCGTGGAGAAGACCACAAGGAAGGGCCTGTACATCAAGGACAACAAGAAAGTGGTTGTAAAATAAAAATAGGAGGACAGGAACAATGAAAAAAGCATATCTACAACCAACGACCGAAGTACTGAAACTAAGCCTGCACGGGCTGCTCATGGCCAGCGGCGTACAGAGCGATGACAAGGGCATTGAGTATGGCGGTGTGGACGAGGAAGGTGACCGTGACCCAGCTTCGCGTCGAAGACGCAACGATGTCTGGGATGACGAAGAAGAGGAATGATGCAAGAGTAGGGGCGCACAGCGGTGCGTCCCTACTTCGCTTATAGCCCTTCTGTGTTGGTAAAAATGGACGATGTGAGGAAAACTTTGAAATCTTTTTAATAAATATGACGTTTGTTTGCAAATTATTTCGTAACTTTGCACTCGCTTATGAAAGCAAACAATATTGTTATAACATTTTTATATATTTATGAATTTCACATTGTTAATTACCGTCTTGCTGACGGCTATTACATTGGTGGTGGCAGCTTACGTGATTGCTAAGCTTATAGGTCCACGTTCATACGCCAAGGTGAAAGGTGAGCCCTACGAGTGTGGTATTCCCACTCACGGCACGTCCTGGATCCCTGTCAGTGTGGGCTTCTACCTGTTTGCCATCCTGTTCCTCATGTTCGATGTGGAAACTATGTTTCTGTATCCATGGGCTGTAGTAGTGAAGGATTTCGGTGTGATGGCTCTGCTGTCTATCGGGTTCTTCTTAGTAGTGTTAGTGCTGGGCCTCGCTTACGCCTGGCGGAAAGGAGCGTTAGAATGGAAGTAAGAAAGCCGAAAATCAAGTCGATTCCATACGAGGAATGGAACGACAACGAGTCGCTTGACAAGCTGGTTGACGAACTTCAGCAGGGCGGCACCAACGTCGTTGTTGGTTCGCTCGACAAGCTCATCAACTGGGGACGCGCCAACTCCCTGTGGTCGCTTACTTTTGCTACATCGTGCTGCGGCATCGAGTTCATGGCCTGTGGCTGTTCGCGTTACGACTTCGCACGCTTCGGCTTCGAGGTGACGCGTAACTCTCCCCGTCAGGCCGACCTCATCATGTGCGCCGGTACAATCACCCACAAGATGGCTCCTGCCCTGAAGCGTCTGTACGACGAGATGGCCGAGCCTAAGTATGTCATTGCCGTGGGCGGATGCGCCATCAGCGGTGGCCCGTTCAAGTCGAGCTACCACGTGGTGAAGGGCATTGAGGAGATTGTCCCCGTCGATGTCTTTATCCCTGGCTGTCCCCCGCGTCCGGAGGCCATTATGTATGGTATGATGCAGCTGCAGCGCAAAGTGAAGATCGAGAAATTCTTCGGTGGTGCTAACCACAAGCAGACGGCCGAGGAAGCTGTTCTGGGCGTATCGAACGAGGAACTGACGTTCCGCGAGAAGCTGGGCGACCATCGCCGCGAGCCTATCGTGGTGACCGATGTGCCCGAAGACTTTGTTAACGAACTTAAAGCTAATAAGGAGGAAAACGCATGAAACTGGAATTTCTAACTTTCGATTTCGATAAGTTTGCCTCTGAGATGGCAAAACTGAAAGAGAAGAAGCACTTCGACTATCTGGTAACCATCGTAGGCGAGGACTTCGGTGCTGAGGAAGGACTGGGTTGTATCTATATCTTAGAGAACTCTGAGACCCACGAGCGTTGCTCGGTTAAGATGCTGGCTAAGAAGCAGATATGCGGCGACGGCGCTGCGTCGAACGGCACAGGAGAAACCGACGGCCAGTTACTTTACTACGTCCCCTCGGTAATCAATATTTGGAAGGTGGCCGATTTGCTGGAACGTGAGGTCTACGACTTCTTCGGCATTGTCTTCCTAGGTCATCCTGACATGCGCCGCCTGTTCCTGCGCAGCGACTTCAAGGGATATCCTTTCCGCAAGGACTGGAAGTTCAACGACGAGTACACGCTGGAGGACGACGTGGAGCCCGACTATGGCCTGGAGTACTATCTGGACAGCGACGGCAACTTGCAGTCGAAGCAGAACAAGCTCTTTACCAGCGACGACTACGTAATCAACATTGGTCCGCAGCACCCCTCTACCCACGGTGTGCTCCGTTTGCAGACGGTGCTCGACGGCGAAACCGTCAAGCGCGTTTATCCGCATCTGGGATACATCCATCGTGGTATCGAGAAGATGTGCGAGAGCTATACCTATCCGCAAACACTTGCTTTAACCGATCGACTTAACTACCTGAGTGCCATGATGCACCGCCACGCGCTGGTTGGTGTTATCGAGGAAGGCATGGGTGTGGAGCTGACCGATCGCATCAAGTACATCCGTACTATTATGGATGAGTTGCAGCGTATCGACTCGCACCTGCTCTACGTGGGCTGCTGTGCTCAGGATATGGGTGCCCTGACGGCATTCCTCTATTCTATGCGCGACCGTGAGCATGTGCTGAACTGTATGGAGGAGACCACGGGCGGACGCCTCATTCAGAACTATTATAGAATAGGTGGACTGCAGGACG
>JAFUHF010000082.1 GCA_017468985.1 Bacteroidaceae bacterium | reverse complement strand
CATTGTGGACTCCAATGGTATGCCCTACGCAGTCAGGAGCAATCATTGAAGACCGAGCCCATGTCTTTACAACATTCTTCTTACCGCTCTCATACATGGCGAGAATCTTCTTCTCTAATGAAACGGCGATATATGGACCTTTTTTTAACGAACGACTCATAATCTAATCAATTTACTTTTTGTTCCTTCTTTCAATGATATACTTGTTCGACTGCTTCTTAGGTCTTCTGGTCTTCAAGCCCTTAGCATACAATCCAGTACGAGATCTTGGATGTCCGCCAGACTGACGACCTTCACCACCACCCATTGGGTGATCAACAGGATTCATTACCACACCACGGTTGTGAGGTCTGCGTCCTAACCAACGCGAACGACCTGCCTTACCTGAGCTTTCCAATGCATGGTCGGAGTTACCCACGCTACCTACCGTAGCCTTGCATGCACTGAGAATCTTACGTGTTTCACCAGAAGGCAATTTGATCACACAGTAACGTCCCTCACGAGAAGTCAACTGCGCAAAATTACCTGCAGAACGCACGAGCAATGCACCCTGACCAGGACGCAATTCAATATTATGAATTACTGTACCTACCGGAATATTTTGTAATGGAAGGGCATTTCCGATTTCGGGAGCAGCATCAGCTCCTGAAAGCAGATTGGCACCAACTTCCAAACCATTAGGTGCTATGATATACCTCTTCTCACCATCCTTGTAGTAGAGCAAGGCTATTCTTGCTGAACGGTTAGGATCGTATTCAATAGTTTTCACTACGGCTGGTATACCGTCCTTGTCTCTCTTGAAATCAATAAAACGGAATTTTCTCTTGTGTCCACCGCCAAGATAGCGCATCGTTAAGTGGCCTTCATTATTACGGCCACCCGTTGCACGCTTGCCGTATACAAGAGACTTTTCTGGTACAGATGCAGTAATTTCCTTGAATGTACCAATAATCTTATGTCTCTGACCCGGAGTTGTGGGTCTAAATTTCCGTACTGCCATTACTTATCAAATATTGCTGTAAAAATCAATCGTATCACCTTCTTTCAACGTAACGATGGCTTTCTTGAAAGCATTCGTACGTCCTTTAATAAGTCCTCTCTTTGTATAACGAGTCTTGTTCTTACCAGCATAACGCATGGTGTTCACCGACTTCACGTTTACATTGTAGCGAGCTTCAACTTCGGTCTTGATCTGCAGCTTGTTTGCTTCAGGCCGAACAACGAAGCCAAACACATTACCAAACTTCTCAGTTTGGGCATTGGCCTTCTCTGTGATCAGTGGTTTTATGATGTATCCCATGATTACTTATTATTGGTTAAAACTGCGTCAATACTCTTCAGAGAATCTTCCGTAAGCACAACCACACCGGCATCCAATACGCTGTACGTATTCAGCTGTGAAGCGGTCATCACCTTGGCGCTCTTGATGTTTCTGGCCGACAGATAAACATTCTTGTCCACACCATCCAACAACAGCAACACTTTCTTTTCTGCTATCTTCAGATTCTTGGCAAATTCCACAAATGACTTGGTCTTAGGAGCATCAAAGGTGAAGTTCTCCACTACAATGATAGCATTGTCCTTTGCCTTGTAGCTCAGGGCCGACCTGCGAGCCAATTGCTTTACTTTCTTATTCAGCTTAAAGCTGTAATCACGAGGTTGTGGACCAAACACTCTGGCACCACCCACCAATACGGGCGAATTGATGTCACCTCTACGGGCGCCACCACCACCTTTCTGACGGCCAAGCTTACGGGTTGAACCGCTCAACTCACTTCTTTCTTTCGATTTTGCAGTTCCCTGACGTTGGTCAGCCATATACTGCTTCACGTCCAAATAGATGGCGTGATCGTTAGGTTCAATACCGAAAATAGATTCACTTAACGTAATCTTTCTGCCGGTGTCTACACCATTCTTATTAAATACGCTAACTTCCATCATTCTTTAATTAAAACGATTGAACCTTTGCACCCAGCAACCGAACCTTTGATAAGGATTAGATTGTGTTCTGGGATCACCTTTAACACCTGAAGATTCTGTGTCGTAACACGATCTCCACCCATTTGTCCGCCCATGCGCATTCCTTTGAATACTTTGGCAGGATAAGAGCACGCGCCAATAGAACCCGGCTTACGGGCGCGGTCATCCTGACCATGAGTGGCCTGACCTACACCGCCAAATCCATGACGTTTCATTACACCCTGGAATCCGTGTCCCTTTGAGGTACCCACCACGTCAACAAACTTTACGTCGTTGAAGATGTCTACCGTTACAACATCACCCAGATTAAGCTCTTTATCAAAATCTTTGAACTCGGCCAAGTGTCTCTTTGGCGTAGTACCAGCCTTCTTAAAGTGTCCCTTCAACGGAGCGGAAGTATTCTTCTCCTTCAACTCCTGAAAACCGAGCTGAACGGCTGCATAGCCATCCTTCTCTACACTTTTCACCTGAGTTACCACGCAAGGACCAGCTTCAATAACAGTGCATGGCACATTCTTGCCCTCAGCACTGAAAACGGATGTCATTCCGATTTTCTTTCCAATTAATCCTGGCATTTCACTTTGATATTAATAAAATCACTATACTTTAATTTCTACTTCTACTCCACAGGGCAACTCTAACTTCATCAGAGAGTCCACCGTCTTGGCTGTAGAGCTGTAGATATCTATCAGCCTCTTGTAGGAGTTGAGCTCGAACTGTTCGCGAGCTTTCTTGTTTACGAACGTGCTACGATTCACCGTAAAGATACGCTTGTGCGTAGGCAATGGGATAGGACCACTTACGATGGCACCCGTAGCCTTCACAGCCTTTACAATTCTGTCGGACGATTTCTCTACCAACGTGTGATCGTAGGACTTCAACTTAATTCTAATTTTTTGACTCATTACTTTTTATTTATTTGGAGCGGTAGCCATACTTAAGAGTCATTCGTTAAGCACGCCCCTTGCTCCTGTTACTTTGTTATACTAAATCTGTTCTTCCTTTAATTTCTTCCAGCACAGCTTTTGCCAAACTCGACGACAATGGAGCATGGTGCTCATATTCCATCGACGAGGTGGCACGACCAGACGTAATGGTACGCAGTGCCGTTACATATCCAAACATCTCTGCCAGAGGCACAAGAGCCTTGATTACACGGGCGCCCGAACGGTTAGTATCCATACCTTCCACCTGACCGCGACGCTTGTTCAAGTCACCTATCACGTCGCCCATGCTCTCCTCCGGCGTGATCACTTCCAGTCGCATGATAGGTTCCAGCAATACGGGAGCTGCCTTTGCGCAGGCATTTTTGTAAGCATTCAAGGCTGCCACCTCAAACGAGAGCTGGTCAGAGTCCACGGGATGGATCGAACCATCGAGCAACTCTACCTTCAGACTATCCATGGGGTAACCACCCAGCACGCCGTTCTTCATAGCATTCTCAAAACCTTTCTGCACCGAGGGGATGTATTCCTTAGGAATGTTACCACCGGTTACGGAATTGATGAATTGCAAGCCGCCTTCCTTGAAGTCTTCGTCCACCGGACCTACATTCACAATGATGTCAGCAAACTTACCACGTCCACCGGTCTGCTTCTTGTAGACCTCACGCAGATTCACTGTCTTCGTAATGGCTTCCTTATAGTTCACCTGAGGTTTACCCTGATTGCATTCCACCTTGAACTCACGCTTCAGACGGTCGATGATAATGTCCAGATGGAGTTCACCCATACCGGAAATCACCGTCTGTCCGCTTTGCTCGTCGGTCTTCACCGTAAAGGTAGGATCTTCTTCTGCCAGTTTAGCTAAGCCCAGCGACAGACGATCCAAGTCCTTCTGCGTCTTTGGCTCCACGGCAATACCGATCACGGGGTCTGGGAAGTCCATTGATTCCAGAATGATGGGGGCACTCTCATCACAGAGCGTATCACCTGTTCTGATGTCCTTGATACCAACCACTGCGCCTATGTCACCAGCCGAAATCGTTTCCACCGGCAATTGCTGGTTGGAATGCATCTGGAACATTCTGGAGATTCTTTCCTTCTTTCCGGAACGAACGTCATAGATGTATGATCCGGAGGTCAGCTTTCCAGAATATACACGCACATACGTCAAACGACCTACATATGGGTCAGTGGCAATCTTAAATGCCAAAGCAGCTGTATGGTCGCCCTCGTCAGGTCTGCGATCTTCTTCCTGATCGGTATTCGGATTGGTTCCCACCACGTTAGGCGTATCTAGAGGCGAAGGCAAGAATGCGCAAACATAGTCCAGCAGCGTCTGCACGCCCTTATTCTTAAAGGAAGAGCCGCAACACATCGGAGTGAGCTTCATCTCCAGCGTTCCCTTGCGGATGGCCCTTATCAGTTCTTCTTCCGTTATTGTCGACGGATCGTCAAAGAACTTCTCCATCAGCTTGTCGTCGAGCTCTGCAGCCTGCTCCACGAGTTTAGCGCGCCATTCCTCTGCCTCATCCTTGAGGGAGTCAGGTATTTCCTCCACCTCGTATTCAGCTCCCATGGTTTCATCGTGCCACAGGATGGCCTTCATCTTAATCAGGTCAACCACCCCTTTGAAGGTCTCTTCCGAGCCAATGGGAATATTGATTGCACAAGGATTGGCGTTCAGCACCGACTTCATCTGATTCAGCACCTCATAGAAGTCTGCACCAGAACGGTCCATCTTGTTTACATAACCCAAACGTGGCACATTGTACTTGTCAGCCTGGCGCCATACGGTTTCAGATTGCGGCTGCACGCCACCCACTGCACAATATGTTGCCACTGCGCCGTCAAGCACGCGAAGCGAACGTTCCACCTCGGCCGTAAAGTCCACGTGTCCCGGAGTGTCAATCAGGTTAATCTTGTACTGCTTATTCTGCCAGTTCCAGAAAGTAGTCGTTGCAGCCGAAGTAATGGTTATACCTCTTTCCTGCTCCTGAGCCATCCAGTCCATCGTGGCAGCACCATCGTGCACCTCACCGATTTTGTGCGTCTTACCGGTATAGAAAAGAATGCGCTCCGACGTAGTGGTCTTACCAGCGTCGATGTGCGCCATGATACCGATATTACGCGTTAAATGTAAATCTGCATGTGCCATTATTCTTTCTCCTTACCTTAATTTCTTTTAGAATCTGAAATGTGCAAATGCACGGTTAGCCTCGGCCATGCGGTGCAAATCCTCTTTACGCTTGAATGCACCACCTTGCTCGTTATAGGCGTCCATAATCTCTGCTGCAAGCTTGTCGGCCATACTCTTGCCGCCACGCTTACGGGCAAAAAGAATCATATTTTTCATAGAAATAGATTCTTTTCTGTCGGGACGAATCTCCGTTGGAACCTGGAAGGTAGCGCCACCGATACGGCGGCTCTTCACTTCCACCTGAGGAGTAATCTTGTCGAGAGCTTCTTTCCAGATGTCGAGAGATGTCTTCTCCTCATTCTTCATTTTTTCGCCTACTATGTCTAATGCGGCATAGAAAATCTCATAGGAAAGACTCTTCTTTCCCGAATACATCAAGTGATTTACGAATTTCGAAACTTTCTGATCGTTGAATTTGGGATCAGGAAGAATCAAACGTTTTTTGGGTTTAGCTTTTCTCATCTTTATTTACGGATTAGGGCTGCATCATTGTTCTTCAAGCTCCTCACGGACGCTTTACTCAACCTTCCGCCGGCCTTTTGTATCTTACTTCTTTCCTGCTTTTGGACGTTTTGCTCCATACTTCGAACGACGCTGCAACCTATTGGCAACGCCAGCCGTATCAAGCGTTCCACGAACAATGTGATAACGCACACCGGGCAAATCCTTCACACGGCCACCTCTTACCAGAACAATAGAGTGCTCCTGCAAGTTATGACCCTCTCCTGGGATATAGGAGTTAACCTCCTTTGAATTGGTCAAACGCACACGCGCGACCTTACGCATGGCAGAATTAGGCTTTTTGGGCGTAGTGGTGTACACACGTACACATACACCGCGACGTTGGGGACAAGAATCCAAAGCCGGAGACTTGCTCTTATCCACAAGTGCCTTTCTGCCTTTTCTAACTAATTGAGAAATAGTTGGCATGTTTTAATCTTTTATATTTATTATTTTTATATTCGAACTTGATGTATCGGCGTAAGCACACGTATCACACGGGCACAATTCGCCATTTGGGCTGCAAAGTTACAACTTTTTTATTATTCTGCATTATTAACAACCAGTTTTTCTTCAATATTATCGTTAGAATCATGCCCTTTTGCTCGTTTTTTATCGATTCATCTGCATTTCACTGCCGTTTTTCAAACATTATAGTGCAAATTCCTCGTTCTGCAAAGCTGTCTATACATCCCTTTGACGTCACTCGGCAGGTTTGTCGCGAAGCAGAGCCACCCCCTCTCCTTATTATATGCGCGTACATTATATATATGCACCCACGATGACTCGTCTCTTCATAACTTTTCGCGCAATACGGCTCTTATGTCAAAAAAAAGTCGTTACTTTGCGTCACAAATCAAACCAAATCAGAATCAGCAATGAAGAAATTTTTACTATGCCTGGCATTAGGAACCGTGATGGTTCCCGTCAGTGCTCGCGAAACATTGGAAGGCAACAAACTCTTTTGGGACAATTGGTCCGTAGGCATTGCCGGCGGAGTCTATACCCCATTGGCTCACCATGCCATTCTGGGCAGCATGCGTCCCACCACCAACATCACGGTGGCCAAACAGATCACCCCTATCTATGGATTAGCCGTTGAAGGAGCCTCCATCTTTGCCGGAACCAAAATGTTTGGAGTCCACAGTTCCACCGCTTTCGATGGCCTGAACCTCAACCTCCTCCATCAGATCAATCTGAGCAACCTCTTCGGCGGTTTCAAGGAAAACGTCCGCTCCACGGAGTGGGTAGCCGTGTTCGGCTGGGGATGGGGACATCAATATCTCTCTGGCAGCAAAGACTACAACTACGCTACCTCCAAGGCTGGGCTCAACATCAACTTCAACATTGGCAAGAGCAAGGCATGGCAGATCAACGTAAAGCCGGCCGTTGTTTGGAATCTCGAAGGCGACCACTACGATGTTACCTTCTCACAGCACAACGGCGTAGAGTATGACATCAACAATGCTGCCGCCGAACTCACAGCCGGCGTCACCTATAAGTTCAAGAATGCCAATGGCTCTCGCGGCTTCAAGAAGGCCAAACTCTACGACCAGGGAGAAGTGGATGCCCTCAATGCCAAAGTCAACGATCTTCGCAAGCAGCTCACAGAGAAAAACAAGGAACTTGACTCCAGCAACCAGAATGCCAAGAAGCTGCAAGAACAGCTCAACGACCTTCGCAACCAGAAGCCCCAGCAAGTCATCACGAAGGAAAGCAAGCAAGAAAAGACCTTGGAATCCGTCGTAACCTTTGGACAAGGCAAATCTACGGTAGACAACTCCCAACTTCCCAATGTGGAGCGCATTGCCACCTTGCTCAAGAACCGCCCCAATGCACGCGTCATCATCAAGGGCTATGCCTCTCCCGAAGGTAATGCCGACGTTAATGCACGCTTGGCCCAGTCGCGTGCCGAAGCCGTAAAGAACCTACTCATTAAGAAGTACCGCATCAGCGCCGATCGCATTCAGGCCAGTGGGCAGGGCGTAGGCAACATGTTCAGCGAACCCGACTGGAATCGCGTGAGCATTTCCACCATTGAGCTCTAAACATTCAATCACATCTTAACCCTTCATACCAAGAAGCCCTGCGCCAATCCTGACGCAGGGCTCTTTCTGATTGTACCCTTCTGCTTCGGAATCAACTAACTTTGTTATCTACTAAACGGCAGCCTCCTTGCTGTCGTCAGCAGCAGTGGCAGACTCTTCAGCCGGCCGGACCTCCTGAACTTCCTGCTCAGTACCACCTCCAGCCAATGCCTCAGCCTCTTCTTCTCTCTTCATGGCTATGGTATTCACACGCTTGTTGCCGGCAATGACCGTTTGCTTGTTGTACGTGATGCGCTGGTTCAGGCCGTAGATGAAGGCTGCATAATCCGTGCTATCATCCATTGCCGAAACCACGTTCACCTGACCAACCAAGTCCCTGTAGGCTGCCTCCGCATCGTAGCGTGATGCCGTGAGGTGGCTCTTGCCTTCAGGACGGATGCCGACCGTGCGCT
>JAFUHF010000081.1 GCA_017468985.1 Bacteroidaceae bacterium | reverse complement strand
TTCCCCAATTATCCAAAGCAAGGATCAAAAGTGGACGTTCTTTGCTGGATAAAGCGACAAAAGGTCGAGCGCAGTCTTATGTACTTATATCCTTATCTTATCATACGCATATTTCTTTAGTGCTTACACATTATCTCTTGGAAGCCGCCGTTTGGACGGAATCTGATGCAAAATTACAAATTTTCGTTGACTTTGACGCAGAATTTGGCAGAAATATGTTACAAGAAATTGTAAATTCCCAATTTTTCTGCTGGATATGTCAGAAAGTGGTGGGAAAATTTGGAAATTTCGAGAATTCTTCCTATCTTTGCACCGTCAGAAGAAATGTTCTGGCTACGCCGCTGAGTGCGGGGAGTAAGGCTTTACAGATACTGCTCCATTTGAATAAAAGGCTGCATCATGTATGGTGCGGCTTTTTCTATTGCTCGTATTTCTTGCGGAACTGCCGATAGAACTTAGGGCTTTGAGTGGCATATCTGTTTACTGATATTGCTTTCTTGCCTTTGAACAGGAGTACCTCTATGGCTTTGCGGTTAACCTCGAAGTAAGTCTTGATGTCAGCAGCCAACAGACGAGCGTTGTAGTCCGACGTGATGTTGAGTAATATGCGGTTACTCTGTCCGATAGAGTCCAGCAATTGTGTACCAACAGAGCCTTTTCCATATACGGTTTTCAGGTCATACATTGCATAGGAACCCTTCTTCTCAAAAATGAAGTCAGCCGTGCGGCAGTTTCTTGGATTGGGCAGCAGGTATACCGTATAGCCTTGCTCAACCGCCTTGCGGGCTGCATCAATCAGCAACTTGTAGTCCTTGTCCTGCTCCATGCCAACGTGAAAAACTGACGGCTCGCTCTCAATGGGTAGAAATCCCTTGTAGCGTGTTATCAGTTCCAACTGTCTAATGAACGGTTTTCCTTTCAAAGTGTTCAGCCGTTCCAATTCTTGCGCTATGTCGGATATCTGTTCTCCCATTAGTTTCGCTTGATAGTCTACAACCTGCAAAATTACAAATTTCCGTTGACTTTGGCGCTGGATTTGGCAGAAATATGTCAGAAGAAGTTGCAAATCACCATTTTTTCTGCAGGATATAGCACAAAAGTGACACTCTTTACGAAAGCTGCATCTGGCGTAACAGCTCCTGCTGACGAGGCGTGAGGCTGGCGGGCAACTTCACGTTGAAGGTCAGGATGAGGTCGGTACCACCCTGCCCTTTCCCACGCAGACGGACCTTGGTGCCGGGTTGCGTGCAGGGCTTGACTTTCAGCCTGAGCTTCTGACCACCACCAATGCTGACGACCACCTCGCCACCTAACAGGGCCGTGTAGAGGTCGAGATCCATCTGGGCCTGAGACTCAGCGGGGGCATGCGAACCACCGAAACCGCTGAAGCCCTGGCCTTGAGACTTGCCGCCAGAGAAGTTGCCGAACAAATCCTCGAAGAACGAACTGAAGCCGCCACCACCTCCACCGCCCTTAAAGGCTGAGAAGTCGAAGCCGTCGAACGGCGAGCCGCCGCCACGGAAGCCGGCACCTCCGGCACCGAAGGCATCGGCCTCCTTCCACTGCTCGCCATACTGGTCGTACTTCTTGCGTTTCTCCGGGTCACCAATGACGTCGTAGGCTTCGTTCAAAGCCTGGAACTTCGCCTTCGCCTTCGGGTCATCGGGGTGAAGGTCGGGGTGAAACTGCTTGGCTCGCTTCAGGTATGCCTTCTTCACATCCTTCTGCGCTATCGTCTTGTCGACGCCTAAAATCTTGTAATAATCTATAAATGCCATAATCCTATGTCTCCTTTCTTTATAAAAAGACAGCAATTTTTGTGCCGAAGAGTGCGAATGACAGTTTTTTTTCGTACCTTTGCACACAAAATATACAGATTATGAACAAAAATGCTATCATTGCCAGTGCACTGATGTGCATGATTTCACTAATTACTATGGCACAGACCAAGACCATCAAGCTACGTATTATCGAGACTAGCGACGTACACGGACACTTCTTCCCCTACGACTTCGTGGAGGGCAAGGAGCTGCAGGGGACGATGGTGAGAGTCAACACCTACGTGAAACGACTGCGTGAGGAGTATGGCGACCGACTGCTGCTCATCGACAACGGCGACATCTTGCAAGGTCAGCCTACGTGCTACTGGTCTAACTATGTGGAAACCAAGGAGGAAAACATAGCGGCCTCGGTGGTCAACTACATGAAGTACGACGCCGAGACCTTCGGCAACCACGACGTGGAGACAGGCCATCAGGTCTACGACAAGTGGATACGCGAGGTGAAATGTCCCATGCTGGGGGCCAACATCATTGACCGCGAGAAGGGCATGCCCTACGTGAAACCCTACCAGGTGTTCGTACGTGACGGGGTCAGGATAGCCATCCTCGGCATGCTCACGCCTACCATTCCCTGCTGGCTCAACGAGTCACTGTGGAAGGGACTGACAT
>JAFUHF010000080.1 GCA_017468985.1 Bacteroidaceae bacterium | reverse complement strand
TGCTGACGTTAGAAGAAAAGAAGGCATGGATAGCCCGGAACACGGGTGTAGCCCTTGGCTCGGACGCCTTCTTCCCCTTTGGCGACAACATAGAGCGAGCCCACCGAAGCGGAGTGAGCTACAATGCTCAGGCCGGTGGCAGTGTGCGCGATGATCACGTGATCGACACTTGCAACAAGTACGGCATAGCCATGGCATTCATCGGCATTCGCCTGTTCCATCATTAACCCCTACGCTGAGCTCCATCATGGCCAACGACAGAGAAATCCATGAAGTAATAGAGCAGGGGGTGGTGTTCAGAAAGGCTTCTGTAAAACGAACCCCCAACGAAGGCAAGGTGAAGACCAAGGCCAAGAAGAAATCCTACATTACGGGGCTTCACGGATCGGCTTCGGCCAAGAAGAAGGCCCAGATCAGGCAGCGTAGAGCCAATCGCCATAAGGGTTAGCCCTCACAGCTTAGGGCAAAGCCTCCTTTCATTTCCGGATAAGCAAACACCGTCTGCTTATCTGGATTTTTAGTGCAGCGTAGTGTGGGACCATTTCCGAGAGGTTGCAGAAAGGGATTTTTTAACATTCAGCCTGCAATCAGGTCGTTGAAGCCGATGATTTTTGAATTTAGTCTGCAAACAGGTGGAAATAGCCGTGCTCCCAGCACGGCTATTTCTACCTATTTGTTGAGGTAAGATTTTTAACATTAGGCCTGCAACCAGGTTGCTAAGCCTTCAAACTTTAACATTGGCTTAGCTACCAGGTTGCAGAGTTTGCCGCCTTGCAGCAGCTCCATCCACCTGTGGTTCATAACCCCGAGGGCATATACCTTAATATATATAGGTGGTGGATGGCGCTCGGACTTCGTGGCCTGAGCGTTTGCTTTGCCGCTGCTCCGGACTGGACATAAAAAGAAAAAGGAATCATCCTGATGAAAGATGATTCATTAACTTTGAGCCTCTTGTCGGATTCGAACCAACGACCCCGAGATTACAAATCACGTGCTCTGGCCAACTGAGCTAAAGAGGCGGGTGGGCAAGCTCTCTGTATCGCGCTGCTACAACCAACTACCTTTGCTGCGGTCAAGCCCTGGAGGATTCGAAGGGAGCTAGCCGTACAGCACTTACCCATTTGCGAGTGCAAAATTACTGCTTTAATTTTAATTGAAAAGGTTTTTCTTCAATTATTTTAATTCTTGCCACCGTTTTGTGCAAGGTGAGAGGTCTCCGAGGATGAAACAACCTGGTCTGCAATTTCGTCCAGCTGGAACTTCTCTGGATAGAGGGCTCCCTCTCGGTAGGCGGCGTAGTAGGCTACGATTTCGCGGAAGTCGCGCTCTATGTCGCCCGTGGGGAGGATTTCCTTGTGGCAGATAATGGTTTTGTGGGCGTAGTCGATGGCATAGAGTTGTATGGGCAGCTGGGCCTTCAGGGCTATGAAGTAAAATCCGCGCTTCCAGTGACGCGTGGCTGAACGCGTACCCTCGGGCGTGATGGCCATGTGGACCGAGCCTTTCTTTCGGAGCATGGTTTGGGCCAAATCGTCCGTGAGGTGGGAGTGATGAGAGCGGTCGATGGGTATGCCGTCGAGGGCGCGGAGAATGGGACCCAGCGGCCAGAAGAACCAGTCCTTCTTCATCAGAAAGAACGATTGGAACCCAAGGCTTTTGCGATAGAGTATGCTGATGATGAAATCCCAGTTGCTGGTGTGGGGCGCTATGCAGAACAGGCTTTTCTCCCTCAAGGGAACGTCTACGTCGAGCTGCCAGCCGCAGATATGGTAGAGCAGAAATCCGAAAAATTTCTTTGTCATTTTGCTGTAGGGTGAGGGGCCGGAGCCCACGATGGCTGAAAAAACGGCGCAAAATTACAAATTATAGCGCGTAGACGAAGCATGAAGGCCGCCTTTTTGTCCTTTAGGGCGCACATTGCGCAACAGGGCATGGGACAGGAGGCTTTTGAACTGGGGCTGGCGAGCTTCCGTGATCAGTAAGGGACGGAATTCATAAAAAGCCTGAAAAAGGATGCTAAGTCAGATAAATTTTCTAAGTTTGCACCGCATAAATCAGGAGCACCTGAAAGTGAAGGTTTCGACAGACGTAAGTTACAGGATCGTATTGATCGGTGCAGGTCGCGTGGCTACCCACCTGGGGCTGGCCCTTGCGCGCGCTGGTCAGCAGATGGTGGCCGTCTATAGCCGCACGCAGCCCTCGGCCCAACGCCTGGCTGACCGCTTAGGATGCACGGCCCTGACGTCGCTCAGCCTGTTGCCTAAGGATGCCGACCTCTACGTGGTGAGCGTTGCGGACAGCGCAGTGGCCTCCATTCTTGAGGGCATGCCCCGAGTGGAGGGCGTGGTGGTCCACACTGCCGGCAGCTTGCCGCTCAGCCTGCTGGCCTCAGAAAAATGGAAGGGCTACGGCGTTTTCTATCCGTTGCAGACTTTCTCCATGGAGCGTGAGGTGGACTTTTCTCGCCTCACGTGCTACGTGGAGGCCGACGGCCCTGAGACGTTCGTCCTGCTGCGGCAATTGGCCCAACGCCTGGGGTCCGCATGCCGCACTTCCACCTCTGAGCAGCGGCGCTGGCTTCACGTGGCGGCCGTATTTGCGTGCAACTTCAGCAACCACTGCTATGCCATGGCGGACCACATCATGCAGTGCCACGGCATGGCGTTTGGCGACCTCCTGCCCTTGATTGAAGAAACGGTGGGCAAGCTCCGCGACCTCACGCCCCTTGAGGCCCAGACTGGACCGGCGGTGAGAAACGACCGTGAGGTGATGGCCTGCCACGAGCAGATGCTCGCCAATGAGGAAGGCCTGCTCAGCGCCTACCGCCTCATGAGCCAAAGCATCGCTGCAATGCACGGGCAAAACATACATACAGCACAGAGATGATCAACTACGATTTAACACAGGTGAAAGCCCTCATGCTCGACGTCGACGGCGTTTTGAGCAAAGCCACGGTAGGCATGGACGCACAAGGCGTGCCCATGCGCACGGTCAACGTGAAAGATGGTTTTGCCATACAGCTGGCCGTGAAGCTGGGTCTCGGGGTGGCCATCATCACCGGTGGCAGGTCTGACGCCATACAGAAGCGCTACAACGGGCTGGGCGTGGAGGACGTATTCATGGGTTGCAACATGAAGATTCACGTCTACGAATCGCTGTTGGAGCGTTACGGCATAGAGGACAGGAACGTGGCCTACATAGGCGACGACATACCCGACTACGAAATCATGAACCGCTGCGGATGTGGCTGCTGTCCTGCCGATGCTGCGCCCGAAATCAAGGCCGTTTCGCGTTATATCTCGCCCTTCAGGGGCGGCGAAGGCTGCGTGCGCGACGTTCTGGAGCAGATTCTGAAAGCAAAAGGTCAATGGACCCTCGATAAACGAGCCTTTGGTTGGTAGATAATGATGGAACAGATGCCCATAGCTACACTTTCAAACCTTCTGTCCACTTACCGGATACGCCTGGTAAGCGGCAGCCCTCGTAGGCGCGAGTTGCTCGCCGGTATGGGGCTGAAGTTCAGTGTGGAAAAATCTGCTGTGAAAGAGGAATGTCCGGACAGCCTGCCGCGCCACGAGCAGGCCATGTACCTTTCGCGCCTCAAGGCGCAGCACCCTGAGCATCCCATGAACGAGGGTGAACTCATCATTGCAGCCGACACCACTGTATGGCAAGGCCAGACGGTGCTGGGAAAACCGGCCGACGAAGCCGATGCCTACGCCATGTTGCGCCAGCTGTCGGGCAAGGAACACTACGTTGTGACCGGCGTAACGCTGCGCACCACCGAAAAGGATCTGTCGTTCTATGAGGAAACGGCCGTGACCTTTGCCCAGCTGAGCGACGAGGAAATAGCCTACTACGTAGACCACTACCGTCCGCTGGACAAGGCCGGAGCCTATGGCGTTCAGGAGTGGATAGGCATAGTGGGCGTGAAACACCTGAACGGATGTTACTACAATGTGATGGGGTTGCCCACGCCGCGACTCTATCAGGAACTGAAAAACTTCATTCCATGACCCTCAGGCTCTACGACGAAGGAAACTCCTATGAGGATTTGCGCCAGGTGGTGGATCTGCTCAACGACGGGGGTGTCATCATCTTTCCCACGGATGGGCGCTATGCCCTGGGTTGTCATGCCCTGAAGAAGAATGCCATTGACACGGTGTGCAGGATGAAAGGCATAAATCCGCAGAAGAACCGTCTGTCCATGATCTGCTACGACCTGAGCACCGTGAGCGAATTTACGCGTATGGACAACCATTACTTCAAGCTCATCCGCCGCAACGTGCCCGGACCCTTTACGTTCATCTTTCAGGGAACGAACAAACTGCCCAAGGTGTTTCTGGGCCGCAAGGAAGTGGGCATACGCATGCCCGACTGTGCCGTGGTGATGGAGATAGTGAAACTACTTGAGGCTCCCCTGCTGGTGGCATCGCTGCCGCTGTCCGATGAGATTGACGAAGAATATTACACCGACCCTGAACTCATCGATGAACTGCTGGGACAAAAGGTGGACCTCATCATAGACGGTGGAATTGGGCGCAATGTGGAATCGACGGTGGTAGACTGTCGCGGAACGGAACCCGAAATCATCCGCCAAGGCATAGGATTTTTAAAAGAATAAGAGATATGAAGAGAAAAGTTTTTGTTTTGCCCGTGTTGGCAATCCTGTTAAGCTTTGCAGCATGTTCGGAAGATACTTCTGAATATGAATCGAAACTGCCTATATTCAGTAATATTGTATTCGACAGCGAAACGCTCTACACGGATATGGACGTGCAGGCACGCGCCGTGCAGCACAGCAAAGGCAAGTTGCTGGACCGTACGCAATATAGCTGGACGTCGACGATTCCCAATGACAGTACACTGACATGGTCGTCCACAACCATTTATTCCAAGGACAACGGCGACCCCATCTGCAAATTCCGTACGCCATCGGTGCCCGGGAGCTATAGCATTACCTTTACTGGTTCCTACAACATCTCCGGTCAGGCCGCGAACGGATCTATTTCGGGCGAGATACCGCAAGGAACTACCAAGTACGAATACACTCCCATCAAGGGCTACGTAACGGTGAGAAAAAACTTCAGAGTACTGAAGCGTCCTTAAAGAAACTCCATGAACAAAACTTCAAACAAACTATTCAACCTGCTGTTGCTGGGCGCATTGCTGTTGAGCAGCATGCAGTCGTGCGCCCAGTTTGTGCCCGATGAATGGGTGATACCAGCTCGGGGCAACAGTTATGTGACCAAGGTGGAGGCTGACCACAGCGAGGTAGTTGCAGAGCTTGAGGAGAAAGTGGTGAAGGCAGCCGAGCCATTGGCAACGGTAGGCAGAGGGGGCCTGATTCTCAAGAACGATACGCAGAGTTTTTCAACCACCTATATTTATATAGCCGAGAAATCAGAGCCCGAACTGTCGCTCAACATGGTGGGACGGGCAAATTTCGAAGTAACGTGTGGCACGGATACGTTTCAGGCCAGCATCGACAGTAAGAAGCTGGAACGCGTGAAAATCGGAAAACTGCACGTTGACAGTGCCGGCTACATCAAGCTGGTTTTGCGCATGCGTAGCATGGACGGCCATTCCTACATCGTGTTGCGCGACGTGGTGCTGTCGGAACTCAACATGAAACCCCTGTTCATCCAGAAGAATTTTGATACTCACTTTGGTTTGCGCGGCCCATCGGTTCACCTGCACTACAAGCAAAAGCCGTATCTGCCGGCCGACTGGATCTATGGCGAGGTAACGGTGCCCGAAGAGGGCGACATGGTGGGTAGCTACTACTGCGCATTGGCTTTCGACGGAGGCTATTATGGGTTTCAGCACAATACGGAGACTGAACGGAAAGTGCTCTTTTCCATTTGGAATTCCGAGGACGCCGACAACTCTCGCGACGTAAGCCCCGACCACAGAGCAACGCTGCTAACCAAAGGGGAGGCTTCGCAGATAGGAGATTTTGGCAACGAAGGCTCCGGATTGCAGTGCTTCCTGCCTTACGACTGGCAACCGGGGAAAACCTACGGCTTCCTGCTCCACGCGCAGAACACCGACGGAAAGTATACGGACTTTTCGGCCTTCTTCTACGACAAGCAAGCCGACACCTGGACGCCATTGGCCAAAATGCGCCGGCCTTTCACCGACTTCACGCTCATGGGCATCTATTCCTTCGTAGAAAACTTCATGCCCGAAATGGGCGACAAGTCCAGAGAGGCTTTCTTCTCCAACTATTGGATACACTCTTCGAAAAAGCAGGAGTGGCATCAGCTCAGCGAGGCGCGCTTCAGCAACGACGATACCGGAAGGCGCGGTACGCGCGTAGACTTTGCGGCCGGAGTGGAGGGCTCGCACTTCTACATGAAGATGGGCGGATACTTCGGCAACGGAATGCTGATGAACCGGTCGCTGGAAGTGCCTGAAGCTAACACGGCGCAAAAAGAGGAAATGACGAATTGGTTGAACCAATTAATACAAACAATTGATAATTAAAACATATACATTATGACACTGATTAAAACAATCTCAGGTTTTCGTGGTACCATTGGCGGCCAGCCGGGTGACACGCTGAACCCGTTGGACATCGTAAAGTTCGTAAGCGCTTACGCCATACAGCGCCGAAACGCATACAAGGGCGAGAGCAACACGATTGTAGTGGGGCGCGACGCACGCATATCCGGTCAGATGGTTTCGCACGTGGTTTGCGGCACGCTGATGGGCATGGGCTTCGACGTACTCAACATCGGACTGGCCTCAACGCCCACCACCGAACTCGCCGTTACGCTGAGCAAAGCCTGCGGCGGACTGATTCTCACAGCAAGTCACAATCCCCGGCAGTGGAATGCCCTGAAAATGCTCAATGAGCAAGGGGAGTTCCTCAACAAGCAGGAAGCCGAAGAGGTGATAGCCCTTGCCGACGCAGCGCAGTTTGATTATGCAGACGTAGACCACCTCGGCAGCTACACTGAAGACTTTACCTATGGGCAGAAGCACATCGATCTGGTGAAAGCCCTTCGACTGGTTGACGTAGAGGCCATACGCAAGGCCCATTTCCGTGTAGCGCTCGATACGGTGAACTCCGTAGGCGGCGTGATACTCCCTGAATTATTGAAGCAACTGGGGGTAGACGTTGTTGAAGGCCTATACTTAGAGCCTACGGGAGACTTTCAACATAATCCTGAGCCCTTGGAAAAGAATCTGGGCGACCTTAAAGCATTGATGCAGACGGGACGTTTCGATATTGGTTTCGTAGTAGATCCTGATGTGGACCGCCTGGCACTGTTCTGCGAAAACGGCGAAATGTATGGCGAAGAGTATACCTTGGTGACCGTAGCCGACTACGTTTTGCAGCACCAGAAGGGAAACACCGTTTCCAACCTGAGTTCCACCTGTGCCCTGCGTGACGTTACGGAACGCAACAAGGGTTGCCGCTACTATCCTGCTGCTGTGGGCGAGGTGAATGTGGTGACGAAGATGAAGGAAGTGGGTGCCGTGATAGGAGGCGAAGGAAATGGCGGAGTGATCTATCCGGAATCCCACTACGGTCGCGACGCCCTGGTGGGCATTGCCCTCATTCTCACCTATCTGGCCAAGAAGGGATGCAAAACGAGCGAACTGCGTGCCAGTCTGCCTTCCTATGTGATTTCAAAGAACAGGATAGACCTCGATGCCAGCATTGACGTAGACGCTTTGCTGCTGAAAGTAAAGGAAGCTCATCAGTCGGAACAGATTACCGATATTGACGGTGTGAAGATTGACTTCCCTGACAAGTGGATCCACCTGCGCAAGAGTAATACCGAGCCCATCATCCGCATCTATTCGGAGGCTGCTACGGAGCAGGAGGCCGACCAGCTGGCTCAAAGCATGATAGAAGAAGTGAAGCAATTGCTTTCATAAATCAATAGAGTAGGGCATAAGGCCCAGGCCACCGGCCTGACGGCCCATTCTTTTGTGGTTATACGCCCGTCAGGAAAGCTTCTCCATGGCTGTGAAGTGACCTCCGTGGTCGGTAATTTGAATTTGGAAGGATTTCAGGATTGCTGTCATAGCTTTCAATGACTCATGAGAGTGGACTAGGGGAGAATCGAACTCCCGTCCAAACAGGGAAAAGAGATGCTTTCTACATGCTTATCCTTGCCGAGATTTTCTGCTAAAGGAAAGGACAAGGAAACCAATCTTCAACATATCCTCTAAAGAGTTTCATTCCCGACGCGAGGCCGCCACGAACTATTTCCGATTTGCTACACCACTTTGCCAATGAGCTTCGGAACCAGAGCTACTGAGTGATGTCTCGTCCAAGTACCTTGTACCGGATAAAGCGAACCTACTATGCTTCGGCTCAAGCTGCGAGAGCGAACTGATTTTCGCCAGATAAATTTCTGTACATTAGGATTAAAGTGCCAAAATACAAAGCACTGCATGCTTACACGTCCGTTCGTCCTGCTGTCAAATCCAGTCTAGCCCGATACGTTGCGTGGTGCAAAAGTACAACAATCGGTCCAAATGGCCAACCATCAGCGGAAAATTTTCAGTTTCAGAGACTACGGATCAGGTTTGAGGGTGGCTATTTACTTAAAAACTCTTTTGATTTAAAAAAATGCAGTACCTTTGCAATAATTAAGCCGATTTTCGGTTAATATATGTGTACGGAATTTTAGAAACAGAAGATGTTATATAGAGATGTATATAGAACCATATTCGCCAACGCCGGTAGCATAGAAACCAAGCTTGACGCCATGAAGCCTTGGCAACATGCTGTGAAGCGAATGGTAGACGTAGTGTTTTCGGCGGTGGGATTGGTGGTGCTTTCACCCTTGTTTCTCATTGTTTACATTATGCTCAAGATTCAAGGTGACGGCAAAGTGATCTTTTCGCAAGAGCGGATAGGCTATAAGGGTAAGCCCTTTACCATTTATAAGTTCAGAACCATGAAAGAGGGAGCCGAACCCGACGGACCGCAGTTGGCATCGCAGGAAGACAGCCGCCTGACGCCCATAGGCAAGGTGCTTCGCGAACATCATATGGACGAACTGCCTCAACTCTGGAATGTACTGAAGGGTGACATGACTCTCGTAGGGCCACGGCCGGAGCGAAAATTCTTTATCGACAAAATCATGAAGTATGATTCGCGCTATCAGTACCTTTACGAGCTTCACCCGGGAGTAACCTCAGAGGCTACTCTGCATAATGGCTATACGGACACGATGGAAAAAATGCTGAAACGCTTGGATCGCGACCTCTATTATCTGGAAAACAGAAGTCTTACGATGGACTTCAAGATCATCATTGAAACCGCCATGTCCATTTTGTTTGGCAAGAAGTTCTGACTTTCCCATTCTGCATTATTTTAGAAATACAGGGCCGTGTATCGTGAATTGTGCGGCCTTATTTGCGTATTCAGCAAGAAGTCTCCCCTAAAAACGGACAAACTTTTGAAAATACGACCTCATTTTTCAAAAGATTTTCATTGACAAAAACGTGATGCAAGGGTTGCATCAAGGAATTTGCACTGACAAAAACGTGATGCGAGGGTTGCACCAAGGAATTTGCACTGACAAAAACATGATGCAAGGGTTGCACCAAGGAATTTGCACTGACAAAAACGCGATGCAAGGGTTGCACCAAGGAATTTGCATTGACAAAAAACGTGATGCAAGGGTCGTATCAGGAAAAATGCTCGGGCATATTTCTGAAAAAACCATCTGTTTTTTCACAAAACTTGCTCAACGAGCATATCCCTTCTCCGATGTTATGTCATCCATCTATGCAAAATGCAATACAAATGGCCATTTTGGCAGAATGGGAATAAGCGTTTTGCAGAATAAGTAGACGAAAAGCGTCTAAATGTCGAAAAAAGGCGCATTAGTAGGAGTTCTTACGAAATAAATGTGGTACATTTGCATATTAAAAATGCAGAAATCCGTATGGGTCAACACACATCGTCAGCAGCAGCCTCCAAAAGTCCGATTCAGCATTCGTCGCGGAGTTTGACGCTCCCCATCATGCTGGGTTTGCTCGTGCTGACCACTATTGTGATGCTCATACTGGCCATGTTCAAGGTGGCGGCCTTCTTTGACTTCCATGCCTTGGGTTTTCAGTTGCTGCTCATATTTCTTCTCATTGTAAACCTCAACCTGCTGATGGTGCTATTTCACCAATCTCCCGTGGCCACAGGGCAAGAGAAGCAAAGCCGTCGTAAGTTTATCACCCTTTCATCCAGCTATGCCAAGAATTCTGCAATGGGAGGCGTGCGTCAGAAGATGACGGCAGGAATAGCCGCTGTAACCAAGAAGCGGAATCCCAAAAGCAAGAACCCCATCATACCAGCCGGGGCTACCGACTTCGCGCAATATAAGCAGATGTGCAATGTGTGTCAGGCCTGCGTAGAGGCATGTCCCACCAAAGTGCTTAGGCCATCGCTTTCATTAGAGAATCTTATGCTGCCGGAGCTCAACTTCAATGATAACGCCTGCCTGTTAGACTGCGTGAAATGCAATGAGGCATGTCCTACGGGAGCTTTGCGCCCCCTCACTGCAGAGGAGAAAACCGACATTCAGATAGGTTACGCA
This sequence comes from Bacteroidaceae bacterium, assembly GCA_017468985.1. Classification (GTDB taxonomy): domain Bacteria; phylum Bacteroidota; class Bacteroidia; order Bacteroidales; family Bacteroidaceae; genus UBA6382. The sequence goes on along the minus strand of JAFUHF010000080.1, from coordinate 11,572 downwards.
GTGTGGTTGCGCGAAAACTGCATCGTCATTGAAGGAAAAGAGTGTGCTGCCTGCGAAACGGCTTGTCCCAACGGTAGCCTTCAGCTCATTCAGTCAGGACGCTTCCGGATTCCTATCATCAATACGGGGCGTTGCTTAGGATGTGGGGCCTGTCAGGCCGCATGTCCGGCCAGTCCGCTAAAGGCCATCTTCATAGAAGGACATAAGAGCCATCGGCAAAGTTAAGGAACACAACACTATTCTAATATACTCATGAGTTCAACCGAGATCATCAAGAGAAGAGACTTTATCAAACTGCTGGGTGCAGGCACTGCTGCAGTGTCAACGGCGGCATACGCCCAGAGTGGCGAAAATGCACCGGCAGGATTGGAGGCCCTTCTTTCCCCTTCGCCTAAAACGGAGATGACCATGCGTCCTGACAAAACGGGAAAGAAAGTCAGCCTGCTGGGCTATGGCGGAATGCGCTGGCCAACGAAGCAACAGGAGGGACGCCGTGGCGGCCCCATTGATCAGGAAAAGGTGGACGAACTGATAGATTACGCCATGAAGCATGGGGTAAACTATTACGACACGGCACCGGTCTATCACGGTGGGCAATCGGAACGTGCCATGGGCAAGTCATTGAGTCGCTATTCACGCAAAAGCTATTACATTGCAACGAAACTCTCCAACTTCAACCCTGCCCAGTGGGATTTCGACAGCAGTAAGGAAATGTATGAAAACTCCTTTGAGCAACTTGGCGTGAAGTATATTGATTTCTATCTGCTTCACAGTCTTGGGGCAGGCAAGGAGCAGTTTGACAACCGCTTCTTGAAAAACGGTATGCTCGAATTTCTGATCAGTGAGCGTAAAAAAGGCCGCATCAAGCGCCTCGGATTCTCCTTTCACGGCGACCGCGAGTCATTTCTCTATGCGCTCAACCAGGATGTAGACTGGGATTTTGTACAGATACAGCTTAATTACTTCGACTGGTCGCAAGATGCTGACAATCGTCCAGGTGCGGCCTATATGTATAATGAGCTTGACAAGCGAGGCATACCCATCGTTGTGATGGAACCCCTGCTGGGCGGACGTTTGGCCAATCTGAACGACAAACTGCTGGCTGAACTCAAGCAACGCGACGTGGACCAGTCGCCGGCGGCATGGGCCTTCCGCTTTGTGGGCACTCAGCCACGCATCATGACGGCTCTCAGCGGCATGACCTATATGCAGCATCTGGAAGAAAACATCAGAACCTTTTCACCACTCAAGCCGCTCACTGAAGATGAGCAGACTTTCCTGCAAGAAACGGCCACGGCCATGATGAAATACCCCACAGTGCCCTGTACGGCATGTCGCTACTGCATGCCTTGCCCGTTCAACGTGGATATTCCGGCTAACTTTGCCTATCTGAATAAGTGCATAGAGGCTGGGGCCATACCGGCCAGCAGGCAATCCGGAAACTATGCCAAACTGCGTGAAGCGTTTCTGAGTAATTTTGACAACAGTGTGCCGCAGAAGACCCAGTCGCTGAACTGCACCGAGTGTAAGCACTGCGTTCCGCTCTGCCCACAGCACATCAAGATACCTGAACAGATGAAACGCATCAACCAGCTCGTAGAAAACCTGAAGAATAATACATTATAATAACAGATACCATTATGTTACAGTTACTTTTTATCGGAGGATTAGGCTTCCAGGAAGTCCTGATCATTGCATTTATCATTCTTCTGCTCTTTGGAGGAAAGAAGATCCCCGAACTGATGAAGGGACTCGGCAAGGGAGTCAAGAGTTTTAAAGACGGCGTCAACAGTATAGAGGAGGAAACTAAGAAAGGGCTTGAGAGCAACGACAAGGCCTCATCTGACGACAAATAATGGACGCTCCTGAGCACGACATAAATGCCACATTCTGGGAGCATCTTGATGCTCTGCGGAGTGTGATTATCCGCATCGTAGTAGCGGTGCTGATAGCCACAGTTGTGGCATTTTGTTTCAAGGAACTGCTGTTTCAGATTATTCTGGCACCCAAATACGACGACTTCCTGACCTATCAGGGACTTTGGCGCCTGAGTGAGCTCACGGGTATTTCCGCCATAGCTCCCGAGGCGTTCAATGTGGAACTCATCAATACGGGCATGGCATCACAGTTCCTTATCCATGTCAAGATGGCATTCTGTATGGCTATCCTTCTGGTGTCGCCGTACATTCTTTATTCCATCTTCTCATTTATTGCTCCGGCCCTCTACAGGAACGAACGGCGCTATTCCGTTCGCTTCATCCTTGGTGGATACGTGATGTTTATCCTTGGGGTATTGCTCAGCTATATGCTGATCTTCCCTCTCACATTCCGTTTTCTCGGCACCTATCAGGTAAGCCAGGAAGTAAAGAATCTGATCAATCTGGATTCCTACATCAGCACCATGATGACGCTCAACCTGATGATGGGCATACTGTTTGAACTGCCGGTATTGTGCTGGTTGTTTGCAAAGGTTGGGTTCCTGAAACCCCAATTCATGACGGCCTATCGCAAGCATGCCATTGTGGTGATTCTCATCATCGCTGCCGTAATCACGCCTACGAGCGATGCATTCACGCTGTCGCTGGTGTCATTGCCTATCTACTTGCTCTACGAATTGAGCATCATTATCGTAAAGCATACGTATAAACCAAGTTCTGATGATGACGATGATGAGGAGGAGAAATCCGAGCCTACCATTGGGAGCGATCACCAGATTGCTTCGCAAGAACAGGCTCAGCCTGCCTTGACCGACCAGTCGCAGGCACCTGCAGAATGACGTAGGGCACAGGACTCTGGCACAACAACTGCCTGTCAGAAGTCCATCGGTGCTCACCTAAGAATAAATCTGCATATTGCTCAAAGGAAGGGCAGTATGCAGATTTATTATATGGGTAACTTAAGGCGCAATGCGCTAAGCTCGCGAAACATTCTTCACGCCTTTTACGCCGCTGAGCTTTCTGAGCAACGCATCTAATTGGGAAGTGTTGCTCACCATCAGCGTGAGCGTACCGGAAAACAGTCCATCTACCGTATTGATGGAAAAGGAACGCATGTTGATCTTTTCCTCCTTGCTGATAATAGAGCTGATATTGTTCACCACTCCAAGATCATCATTGCCTACGATGCGAAGCGTGATGGGGTACATTCCTCCCTCCGGCTCTCCTGACCATCGTGCTTTCACCATGCGGTAAGGGAAGCGCTCACGGAGCAATGGTGCGTTTGGGCATGTGGTGCGATGGATGCGAATACCCTTTCCGGAGGTGACAAATCCAAACACGGGGTCACCATAAACGGGATTGCAGCACTTAGCCAGCGTAAAGTCTACTCCCTTCAGGTTTTGGTCAATGATGAGCACGTCGTCTGTATACGACGTGTTGTTTTGATGCTCCGCAGTAAATTCTTCCGCACTATGTGTCTCCGCTCTTTCCAGCTGGAAGTTCTCACGTTTATACTGGAAGTTGTAGGCTTCTATCACTTTGTCGGCATCCAGCTGGCCATTGGCCAAGTCCTTGTAGAATAGGGTGATCTCCTTATATCCCAATTTCTTTATGGCCTGATGGAGCAGATTGCTTTCCAAATTGATTTTGCGGTTCTTGAAGGTGCGCTCCAACTGCTCGCGCGCAATGGCTCCTTCCTTGAGTTCCAATTCACGAATGGACTGCCTGATCTTTGCTTTTGCCCTTCCCGTTACCACGAAGTTAAGCCAGGCCATCTTGGGCTGTTGGTTGTTTCCGGTCAAAATAGAAACCTGGTCGCCGCTGTGAAGTTCCTGACGCAGTGATACGTTCTTATTGTTTACCATCGCACCAATGCAATGGTTTCCGATATTGGTATGCACAGCGTAGGCAAAGTCAAGCACCGTGGCACCCTGCGGCAGCTTCTGCAAGTCGCCCTTCGGGGTAAACACATATACCTCATCGGTAAAGAGCTCCGACTGGAACTGATTCATCATTTGCATGTTGTCGCCAGCTTCCAGCGCACTGCGGATGTTCGCCAGCCAGGTGTCCACTCCGCTTTGTCCGCCCTTGATGCCCTTGTAGCGCCAGTGCGCAGCAAGGCCGTGCTCAGCTATTTCGTCCATCCGCTCCGTGCGAATCTGTACTTCCACCCACTTATTTTCGGGTCCCAGCACCGTAATGTGCAAACTCTCATATCCGTTGCTCTTGGGTATGGAAAGCCAGTCGCGAAGCCGTCTGGGATTAGGCTTGTATTTATCCGTGATGATGCTGTAGGCCTGCCAGCATTGCAACTTCTCCTGCTTCAGCGGTGCGTCAATGATGACACGGATGGCAAACAAGTCGTAAACCCCCTCAAACGGACAGTTTTGCTTCTGCATCTTCTGCCAAATAGAGTGGATGCTCTTGGTGCGTCCCTTAATGTGGAAGCGGAGTCCAGCCTGCGTGAGCAGCGTCTGGATAGGGCCGATGAATTGCTCTATATAGAGGTCGCGCGTGCGCTTCGTTGCGTTGAGCTTCTCCTTGATGTGGTAGTAGGCATCGTGGTTGAGATACTTGAGCGAAAGGTCTTCGAGTTCACTTTTGATTTGATAGAGGCCCAGCTTGTGCGCGAGTGGGGCGTAAAGGTAGGCCGCTTCTTGCGAAACGCGTTGCTTTGCCTCGCCGTCGGGCACGTCCTTGATCTCACGGAGCAGTTGCAGGCGTGAGGCAATCATGATGAGGATCACCCTCATGTCTTCGGCCAGCGAAATCAGAAGGTTCCTGAAGTTCTCGCTTTCTACGCTCGGGCTTTTCTGGTAAAGCCGACCGATCTGAATCAGTCCATGGAGAATTTTTCCTACGCTCTTGCCGAAGCGCTGATTAATGGTTTCCAGTTCTGCTTCGTTTGTGATGTAAGGCATCAACAGGCATGCCGTCACGGCTTCTCCCTGCATGCTGATGCCTTTTACTGCGATGAGGGCCGTTTGGAGTGCGCCTTCCACGGGATGGATCCCGAACCTGTCGGGTTTCATCCGGCCTTCCCTCTGATATTGCAGCAGGGTTTCTTTCAGTTTGCGGTAGCCCTTGCCCTGAAACGGGGCAGGGCAGGCAAGGCGCAACTTTCTATAGTCCTCGGTGAGCATGTCAAGAGCAACGCTATGAAAACGTGATTTAGAACCACTTTACGTAACAGAAGTCCTGCCGGTGAGGCAACAGACGATGCTTGGGGAACATTCTGCATGCCACCTTGAAGCTGCCGGCATCGTCAATGCTTTTGTGCAACTCAAAGGTGTAAATGCTCCCTTCGCGGCGCACTACATTGAAAGGCGTTACGTCATAGATATGGTCTACGCCCTCGCCGTCGGTGTGGATGGTGACGAGTTCCAGTCCGATGGCGTCGTCCAAACCTTTCTCGTCTACCACTACGGTAGCCTGGTAGTTCTTTCCGCTCAGTATTACTCCCTCCATCTGGTGGATGTCTACCGACTTGATTTCAATGTCGTCCCACTTCTGGGCCACGTTCTCCTTCCACGCGGCCATCTCCTTGGCCAGCTGGTTGTCATTACCTGAAAGCAGGTGGTAACGCTGGCTCAGGGGTTCATAGAACTTGCTGTAGTAGTCGTCCAGCTGACGCTTCATCGTATAATGGGGTGCAATCTGCGCGATGGAGTTCTTAATGGTTCTGATCCATGTTTGAGGCAATCCCTGCGCGTTGCGCGAGTAATACATGGGAATAATTTCGCTTTCCAGTATCTTATAGATGGTGGAGGCATCGAGGCGGTCCTGATGTTCCTGGTTCTGATACGTGCGCTTCTCCGTAAGGGCCCATCCGGCACCCTCGCGATAACCTTCCAGCCACCATCCGTCGAGCACCGAGAGGTTCACCAGTCCGTTCATCAATGCTTTCTCGCCCGACGTTCCCGACGCTTCGAGCGGACGGGTGGGGGTGTTCATCCAGATGTCTACACCCGATATCAGGCGGCGTGCCAGCTGCATGTCGTAATTCTCCAGGAAGAGAATCTTACCCAGAAATTCCGGCGTCTGCGAAATGTCGTAGATGCGCTTGATGAGTCCCTGGCCTGCACCGTCGGCCGGGTGAGCCTTACCAGTGTAGATAAACTGTACGGGGTAGTCTTGGTTATTGACGATTTTCTTGAGGCGTTCCAAGTCGGTAAAGAGCAGGTGGGCGCGCTTGTAGGTGGCAAAACGCCGTCCGAAGCCTATGAGCAGTGCGTTCGGATTGATTTTGTCGAGCAACGAAACTACCTTCGAGGGATCGCCCTGATTCTTCAGCCACGATTTCTGGAAGCGCATCCTGATGTATTCTATCAGTTTGGTCTTGAGCTTAATGCGCAGGTTCCATATTTCCTCGTCAGGCACGTCATAAATTTTTCTCCACACTTCTTCGTTCGATTGGTCCTGATAGAAGTCGTAGCCGAAGTAGTTTTCATAGAGCGCTTTCCATTCTCTGGCTGCCCAGGTAGGCATATGCACTCCGTTGGTCACGTATCCGATGTGGTTTTCTTCGGGGTAGTAGCCGCGCCAAATGTCGTTGAACATCTTCTTACTCACTTCTCCGTGCAGCTTGCTCACACCGTTTACTTCCTGACACGTTTTGCACAGGAAGGTTGACATGCAGAAGCGTTCGCCCTTATCGTCGGGGTTTGTACGTCCTAAGCCTATGAACTCATCCCAGCTGATGCCCAGCTTTTCGGCATAGGTTCCGAGATACTTTCCAAAGAGGGCCTCGTCAAAGTAGTCGTGGCCTGCCGGTACGGGGGTGTGAACGTTGTAGAGCGACGAGGCGCGCACCAGTTCCAGAGCCTGGTTGAAGCTAAGGCCTTGTTCCACGTAGTCTACGAGGCGCTGCACGTTGCACAGGGCGGCATGCCCCTCGTTGCAATGGTAGATGTCGCGCTTGATGCCCAGCTTCTTCAGTAGGAGCATACCGCCTATGCCGAGCAGGAACTCCTGTTTCAGGCGGTTCTCCCAGTTGCCGCCGTAGAGCGTATGGGTGATGGGACGATCGTACTCTGAGTTCATGTCAAAATCCGTGTCCAGCAGATAGAGTTTCACGCGGCCTACGTCTACTCGCCATACCAAGGCGTGAAGCGTGTAGCCCGGGAACGGAACGTCGATGATCATCTGGCGGTCGCCATCCATTACTTTATGCAGGGGGAGGCGGTCAAAGTCCTGTGCTTCGTATTTCGCAATCTGCGAACCGTCCATGGCCAGCTCCTGCGTAAAGTAACCGTAGCGGTAGAGGAAACCTATGCCCACCATGTCTACATTGCTGTCGCTGGCCTGCTTCAGATAGTCACCGGCAAGAATACCCAGTCCGCCGGAGTAGATCTTCAGGAAGTGGTAGAGCCCATACTCCATGCAGAAGTAGGCCACCGAGGGACGGCTGGCATCGGGCTTTTGGTCCATATATTCGCGATATTGCTGATATACCTTGTTGATTTTTGAAAGCAATGCCTTGTCTTCCGACATCTTGGTCAGATCCTCGTAGCTCAGGCCGCCCAACATGTCAATTACATTCTTGTTGGCCGCCCTGAAACGGGGATAGTCCAAGTTGCGAAACAAGTTGTAGGCATCGGTGTTCCAAGTCCACCAAAGGTTGTGAGCCATTTCGTCAAGGCACTTTAGCGACTCGGGCATCTGCGACTGTACGGTCAGGATTCTCCAGTTTGGAGTGTTTGCATTACTTGCTTTGATATTCATCTTTATACTTAGTTGTGAATGTGTCTGATGTTTAGGGCTTCCGCTTACTGAGACTTAGTGCGAATGCCGTGTAGTAATTCTTTATGAAATGCTTCCAAAGCGCTTGTTTTGAAAGTCTTTTGGCTTTTCTTCTTATTTTTCTTTTCTCTTCTGAACTCAGGGTCATGAAGTCCCGTATGGTTTGGGCTATGGCCTGTGCCGTCTGCTCATAACTGCTGTCCGTGCGCTCTACTACGGCCACGCCGTCGGCCAGTGTTGACGGATGGCCCACGCTCTGGTTCACCCATTGCCCGAAGCCTGAAAGCTGGGTGGTAAGGCACGGAATGCCAAAAGCGATGCTTTCCAGGCAGGTGTAGCCCCAGGGTTCGTAATACGATGGATAGAGGCACAGGTCGCTCCCCGTGAGCCAATCGTAGTAGTCGAGGTTGAGCAGTCCGTCGGCCCTGTCCAGATAGGAGGGAATCAGCATGACGTGCAGGCGGCTCTTGCCGTCGTTGGTCAGGTGGCAGGCTCTCATGGTGGCTACTATGCGGTCTTCGTCCAGGTTGTGGAGTTCGTGGGTGATGTAAGGATGGGGCAGGGGCGAGTAGTAGGGCTCTATGCCTTCTTCCATGCGGTGTTTCAGGTCTTCCCTTACGCCCTTCTTCCAGCAGGGTACGGCTATGACGGCCAGCACGTCCTGACTGAGCATGCCTTCGTTTTCCAGCCGGCTCAGGCCGCTGAGCAGTACGTCGAATCCTTTGCAGCGAAAGTCGTTTCTTCCGCTGGTGGAAACGATAAGCGTCTTTCGCTCCTTGAGCTGTGTGCCCATCAAGGCATTGGCCATGCTAACCATTATTTCTCTGGCCAGGCGGCGCTTCTTCCTGAAGTCCGTGTCCTTAGGCACGAAGGCTTCCTCAAATCCGTTCATCAGTATGATGTCGCTCCTTCTGCCAAGGAATTGTGCGCACTCCCTGTCCGTAGCCTCGCTTACGGTGGTCATGCAGTGGGCATGGAGGGCGGCTTGCTTCTCAATACTGTGTTTGGCTTCCATGTGGAGCTCACGGGCCATCTGATCGCCTTGGTAACCCTCAAAATAATCGTATAGCGGCTTATCGTTGGTCGTAATGGAGCGTCCTATGCTCGTGGCATGGGTCGTAAAGATTGTGCCCACCTCGGGGCAGTGCTTCCTCACATAGAGCAATCCGCAGCCCGACATCCATTCGTGTGCCTGAAAAACGAACTGCTTGCCCTCTCCGCGTGGGCTCCCTACGATGGCTTCGGCCAGCATGGCCGCTGCGAGCGAGAACATGCAGGCCTCGTGGTAGTCGCCATAGGCCTGGAGCGAGTCCACGCCAAAGTCTCTCCACATGGCTGCGTAAACGTCGTTTCGGCGCTCCATCAGTGGAGCGAAATCTACCAGAAAGCAAATGGGCTCGCCCGGTATCTGCCATCTGCCTGCGCGCACGCCGAACGGCAGGGCTGTGGTGACCTCGTTCCACGTTGCGGCCAGGGCGGAGTCTTCCTTGAAGAGCGGATGGTCGCTGCCCTTCCACAGGTCGGGACCTATGTAGAGCGTATGGTCGGGGTGCTGGCGTTGCAGGGTCTGGGCCGCGGTGGACAACACGGTGTAGATGCCGCCTACTTTGTGGCAAACCTCCCAGCTGATCTGGAAAATATAATCGGGAATGACAGTTTCTTTTTGCATGGTGAGTAAGCACTCATGTTTAGGGTGCAAAGTTACGCATCTTTCAGTTTGTCATTCTTTTTGGCCACCATTTTCTGACGCATTTCGTCTTACGGGTTGCTGTTAGGCTTCCCATTTGTGTGTCGCACGTGTCAAAATGCCGGCTCCTTTCGCCCCTCGTCCCATGGGAGAGGCGTCATTCCACGCTCACCTCGCGCACGCGTTCCCACTCCGTTTCCGAAAAGGCTGCATCGTTGGTGCTTTGCAGTTTACGGCCTTCAATGGTGACGTTCCAGAAGCGCACCTTCTCCGTCCACTTTTCGGGAGTGCCGTCGTCGCGCTTCCATCCGTAGAGGCGTATTTTGTTGGCAATCTTGCTGCCGCTGTTGTTCGGACTGCTCACGTTGCGGAAGGTTACGTCGCTGATGCCGCCAGGCCTCGTTTGGTCCCCCTTGATGGCGCCAAACCAGAACGTAGGCTGAAAACCGAGCGCTACAAGGCGTTCGCAATGGTAAACGTCTATGTTTTCGAAAAGTATCTGTCGATAGTAGGCTCCATTGAGGCAGCAAATGGTGAGTGCGGCGCGCTCGTCGAGCACCTCGTGATAGTCGGGATCGTCGTAGGAGTAGAGTATCTGACTGTTGAGCAATCGGATGTCCTCGTAGAGGCTGGTTTCATTGCCTGCCCCAATGCCGAATCCCGTATTACAGTCGTTCCAGAGCTGCATCTTGCAAAACGTCAGGTGGCTGCACGGAGGCCCGTCTTTGATGCCCTTGATGGCTACGGCGTCGTCGTTGGCACGGATAAATGTGTTTACGAAAATGCAGTATTGCGAACACACCACGTCGAGCCCGTCGGTGCTGGCATAGCGCACGGAAAGTATCTTTACGTCGTAGGTCTCAAAGTTTTGCGTAAGCGTAACGGCCACCTGCCAGCACGACTCGCGATGGCCATGCAGAAGGATTCCCTCAATGTCGCCTCCCGTACTGCGGTTGGCTTCGAATACGAGCTTGCGCTCCGTGGTGTAGAGCATGCCGCGACCGTGGAGCTTCGTGCCCTTCGAGGTGCCAAACATGGCCATCTGTCCGCTCACCACGGCCCCTGCATCCAGATAGACCTTCCATCCGTCTTCTATCATCAGGCGGCTGTCGCCCGTGAGCGCCTTCAGATCGTAGTGGCCCGGGCCAAAGTAGTGGAGCTTCTGTTCTTTGTAGCAGTGGTAGCCCGTGCGGTCAGGCACATTGGGACGATTTTGGTCTATGCTGTTGCAGAACAGGTGGAGCACTTCCCTTTGCAGCTCTCCGTTCACGACGAGCGTAATGTTTTGGTTGGCTTCGCTCAGGGTGATGCAGATGCTGTTCTTCGATGTTTGTTCCACCTTGATGAGGTTCAGTTCGCGCTCTGGCAGAATTTCGTAAGTGCGTATAGCCTCATGGTAGCTGATTTGGATGGTCATGAGGTGGCCGTTCAGGAACTCAAAACTGCCAAAATGAACCAACGCCCCACGTTTGTTTCGGTCGTTATACAGACCTACGTAGGCTCCGTTCACCCTTACGTTATACAGGGGTTCGCCTTCCATGGGAAATTCGCGTTGCACGGCATGGGTTACCAGACTCCCGTCGGGAGCCGTGTAGTCTTCTCCATATCCCTTCCGTAGGTCGTAGCCCAAGCCTCGCGCGCAGGCAGCGGCCATTCCTGCAAAAAACAGCAGGAACAAGCAGGCCATACGCATCATGTTTACTTTCTTCATACTGAGTTCTAAATATTTTTGTGCTGCAAAATTAGCACATATCAAAGAATCGGAATGATACATTTCGCTTGATTTCGGACAAATATGTCTTATTCTGTGCTGAAATCAGTATTTCCTCAGCACGATGGCCACCATTTGGCTACCACCGTTGGGTTTCGGTTTGCCCTTCATTTATATATAGTGCACTCCGGAACGTGGTTGGGGCCATTTCTACCTGGTGGAAATTGTCTCTCCCTCAGCTCGGCTATTTCTACCTGGTGGAAATCGTCCCTCCCACAGCGCGGTAATTTCTACCTGGTGGAAGTCGTCCCTCCCTCAGCGCGGTAATTTCTACCTGGTGGAAATCGTCCCTCCCTCAGCGCGGTAATTTCTACCTGGTGGAAATCATTGCTCCCACAGCGCGGTAATTTCTACCTGGTGGAAATCGTTGCTCCCTCAGCGCGGTAATTTCTACCAGGTGGAAATCGTTGCTCCCACAGCGCGGTAATTTCTACC
>JAFUHF010000011.1 GCA_017468985.1 Bacteroidaceae bacterium | reverse complement strand
TGAACTGGCCATGCCGGAAAAAGAAGAGGCCGTGACGGAAATTGCTGTGAAGCGCAATCCCGGCGGCACTTCCGAGATTCCCTGTGAAATCAATGGTTTGCCGCTTCAGATGATCTTTGATACCGGAGCGTCAGATGTGACTATTTCCTCCGTGGAAGCCAACTTTATGTTTAAGAACGGTTATCTGTCTGAGAAGGACATCAAAGGCAAGAAGTATTACCAAATTGCCAACGGGCAAATCAGCGAAGGAACCACCATCACGCTCCGTGAAGTGAAAATTGGGGATGCCGTTCTGCATAATGTTGACGCCTCGGTGGTAAAGAGCCAGAAGGCGCCGCTTCTCCTTGGCCAGAGTGCTATGGAACGCTTTGGTACCATCACAATCGACAACCAGAATAACAAACTTATTATCAAGCATTAATACCATGTTGGCTTTCACAATTTTTCTTGGAGTAGCTTGCGTGGTGCTCCTGGTGATGCTGTCGGCTCAGGACAACAAGAATACAAAGCTGGCTGTAGAGAACAGCTTGATGAAAGGCAGGATGGAAGGGCTTCAGGAGAAGCTTGCCCAGCAGGCCCCCGATGCCGATGAGCCGCTTACTGCTGATGGCATTGTCGAAGCCGTCAGAAGGGCCGGATACGTGCCAGAGGTGAATGAAAACTGGGTTCGTTTTATGATTCAGGGCGAACCGTTCTACGTTGAGACCGGACGATTACCTCAAGTGTTCGTGCTACGGCAGTATAACGTGGATACCAAAGATTGGGAGATGGATATCCTCAGGCATGCGGCGCATGTGATGTCGGATGACCTCATTATGATAAAGGCCACATTCGACGATGAGGTGGATGAGAATGGTGGGACCGGCCTTCGCTTTTTCGTGGCAGCAATGGACAGGAACTATTCCAGCTTCAGGGATAACTTAATGGGATACATTCATCTCATTGAAGACGGCCGCCAGCGCATGAACGAAGTCTACGAGAAACTTGTCAAGGAGAAACGTGACGCAGCACTGACAATTACCCCATTCCTCCCTGCAGAACAAAAAGAGAACAAGATAATGTCATAACGGCGCCATAGGCCCGGTGCTATGAGGCGTGAAAGGTAGCCCCGGGCCTGCCGTTTTTACGAAGTAGCAGAGATGAAAGTTATACTTGTCTTCATGGTTACTATGATAATACTTTTGTTTATCTTTAACCAAATAGGTAAATACACGTATACTCCGGAGAAGAATCATAATTCTGCTCCAAAACAATATTTCCCACGTTTTGTCTATTTCAACCCCAACCCCACGGACAAAATCGATCCTGCCACTGGTGAACCCGCGAAATGGAAGAAAGGAGATTGCGTGATTCGTGCTTTTTGCGGGGTACTAGATCTCCCATGGGAAGAAGTATATTCAGATTTATGCGCAATTGGTGCAGAATACCATGACCTTCCAAACTCTGAGCAAGTATGGAAGCATTATGCGAAACAAAAAGGACTTGCAAGAATGAAAAGGCCAGATATGAACGTGTCTGAGTTTGCGGCATCTCACGACGGTGTCTATCTTGTAATGCTGAAAAGCCATGCTGTAT
>JAFUHF010000079.1 GCA_017468985.1 Bacteroidaceae bacterium | reverse complement strand
TATGACCTGCCGCTCGAAAGCGAGTGCAAAATTACAAACTTCATAACATACCAACCAAATCTTTTAACAACTTTTTTTCTTGAAAATACTACTAAATAATACTACCACCCTCTGTATCAGTCAGAAAAAATTATAAGAAAATTTCTCTCGTCAAACAGAAAGAAGCGTTTGGCCTTTCGACCAAACGCTTCTTTATAATGAAGGTATCTTGTCTTTATTCTTCTCCACTGATTAACTTCCAAACGCCTGCAGCTAATGCACCACCTACGAATGGACCAACGATGAAGATCCAAAGATTGGTTAAAGCAGTGCCTCCCTGGAAAATAGCAGGAGCTATGGAACGGGCAGGATTAACAGAAGTACCTGTGTAACGAATGCAAACCAAATGAACCAACACTAAGCTAAGACCTATTGCCAAGCCTGCAAAGTTATTGGTAGCACCGTTAGTTTTTGACGTTGCGCCTAAAACTACCAGTACAAAAACACATGTAAACACGATTTCAGCCAGCAAACCTCCAACCACACTTACGCCAGCCTGAAGATCGTTAGCTCCGGTTCCTTCTAAACCATCTACATTACCAACAAGCAGATAGAGCAGTGCAGAACCGATGAACGCTCCTATCACCTGGAACACCATGTACATGCCACAATCCTTGGCACTGATTTTACCACTGAGGAACACACCCCAGGTAATGGCAGGGTTGATGTGACAACCACTAATACCACCAATAGCATAAGCCATAGCCACCACAGACAGACCGAATGCCAAGGATGTACCTACTACTGCCGGAATATTGTTTACCGGATCACAACCCAGGCTGACAGCAACGCCGCAACCCATCAATACGAGCACCATAGTGCCCACCATTTCTGCTAAATACTTCTTCATAATGAGTAATATTGAATTATTCTAAGACTCGTAAATATGATTTATCTGCAAAGATAACGAATTCTTGAAGAAGAATATTGTTTCCAACAGAGAAAATAATGCCAAATCGCACCAAATGAAAACAAAAATACCCATTCCGCCAAGAAGTGTTCAGGAACATACCACAATTTGCACGTCTGCAACTATTTCCTCACCTCTCCTTCGAACGACCAATGAACTGCAATGTTACCTCTTGTTTGTTACAAGCTATTCTGTGTCTTTACACTCAAAGTCACTTGATTCAGATAAACGATAAAAATAACGCTGTTTTCCCATCCTCTTTTCACTCGTTTTTCAGTAACTTTGGATAAGTTACTTTCACTCGGATAAGTGAATGTGGAAAAACGCCGTCTTTCCATTTCCCTTTTCACTCGTTTTTTTCGTAACTTTGTCGCCTGAAAATCAGAAAGAGCAATCATTATGACCATAAGAAAGTTTATTTGCTTCATTGCCCTATGCTTTTCTACGTTAGCATACAGTCAAAGCAATTATAGCACTTCATTTAAGACAGAAAACAAGGTTTTCAACCATCTTGACCTATCGGTTACGGCAGGTAGCACGGGCTTAGGCTTTGATCTTTCCACTCCCGTTGGCCCAGTGGTTAGCCTCCGCACAGGTTTTGCCTATATGCCCAAGTTTAATCACCATATGCATTTCGACATTCAGGTAGGCGATGAACCGGAAAGCAAATACGATGCTAACGGGAATAGAGTAGAAACTAAATTTGACCGACTGGCCGACTATCTGAAACAATTCACTGGCTACACTGTGGAGGATCAGATTGAAATGATTGGTGAGCCACACATGTACAACTTTAAGTTATTGGTTGACGTATTTCCATTTCGCAACAAACACTGGCACTTCACTACGGGCTTCTACGTAGGTCCCTCCAAGATTGCCAAGGCCTACAATGTGACTGAAGCTATGCCCAGTCTGCTTGCCGTGGGCATGTACAATAAAATGTACGAAAAGGCACTTAATGACGAGCCCATCATTACATGGGGAAGTTTCGACATTTATGGAGATCGTTTACTTAATTACGGCCGAATGGGCATCCATGTAGGTAACCATGTAAGTGATGGAAGCTCTTACAGAATGGAGCCCGACGAACACGGCATGGTAAAGGCAAAGGTGAAGGTAAATAGCTTCAAACCATACATTGGCTTTGGATATGGTGGCGCACTCAGCAAGCGTGATGACAAATATCAGATTTCGTTTGACTGTGGCACAATGTTCTGGGGCAGCACACCGCGAATCATCACCCACGACGGGACAAACCTAGCTAAGGATGTAGACCATATTGGGGGAAGGGTAGAAGACTACGTAGATCTCATCAAAGGCTTTAAAGTATTCCCAGTGATCAATATTCGCCTCACTCGTCGATTGTTCTAAAAAGTGACATTTGGGTCGAAGAAAGGTCATTTGCTCAACAATATTAAGGAATAGGTAAGCAGAGCTTTAGGAATCGGACAAATCGTCAAGGTATAGTAAGAAATTGCTGCTTCTCTTGAGCAAGAAAGCACAAGGAAGCAGCAATCTATAATAACTGGATAAAGTTCTGAACTATTTCACAGCTACTTTCTTTCCATTTATAAGATACAGACCTGCAGGCAGTCCATCGGCTGAACCATTGTCAGAAAGTTTATGTCCCGTTATGGAATAAACGCCAGCCTGACCAGCCTTTCCTTCTTTTGCCACTGCATGGATTCCCTCAAGATACTTTTCATAGCTCATCAGATGGAGTTCATCGGGAGTTCCTTCAGGCACTTCCAGATATGCCTTATTGGCAGGAAGGTTTGTAAACGAAGCCTTCACAAAGCCTAACGATCCGTCAGACAACTTACCCAAAACACGCATGGTTGACGCATCGTATGGAGTGGCGTTCTTACGCTTTAC
Source organism: Bacteroidaceae bacterium (assembly GCA_017468985.1). Taxonomy (GTDB): domain Bacteria; phylum Bacteroidota; class Bacteroidia; order Bacteroidales; family Bacteroidaceae; genus UBA6382. Next base: position 8,230 of record JAFUHF010000079.1, on the reverse strand, counting down.
ATTATCAAAATATACTCCCTTCAGCTGATTATTAGTCACCTTAACCGACGTAGAGGAAAGTACCTCAGCACGATTATTGGCATAACTTTCAGATGAGCATTGTATGATCACAGGTGTGCTGGCAGGTATTTCGCCCTCTGTAATTTCATCATAAACAGCCACATCTTCGTTTATTAACCTGATATAATAGGCTTTGAGCCCAGAAGAGGATAATTTTACGGGGAACGAAGCATAAAGAGTAGCATAATGGACTCCTTCTGCACTTAACTCAGGTGTTATTCCAAAATAATTGTCAGAGGAGGACGTGATAGGAATGATACGCCAATCACGTGTGCGCGAACCGCTACTCATCATATAGCCTTCTGCCGTATCGTAATCCTCATCACATAGATATACCGTTACGCCTCCCTTCGTTTTATACGCACGATACACATTGTTGCCCATATCGCGAATATCAAGGTAAATGCCTACTATTTCATGAGCATCGGTTCCTTGAGCTATGAGGTTATAGCTGCCTGATACTTTCTTGACGTAGATCACCGAAGCAGGATTGCCCACCACCTTGTCGTACCCTCTGAGCGTATGAATGGCCCCCAGGTCGGCCGAAGAGGTGGCCAGATCAATGCTGCCCACATTGTCAATCAGCACTACATACCTGCCGGTTGACACATTCTGTATACGGTAGTAACCATCGCCGCCCAACTGGGCAAAGGTGCAGGCTACCGACACCAAAACGAACTGTAAGGATAAAATTAATCTCTTCATGGGTTTAAAAAAACTCTGCCTACATCTACATTGCTGTAATAATGATAGGCAGAGCTTTAATTAGATGTACTTAATATTGAATGATTCTATGAAAAGAAAATTATTCAGCAATACAAATACTTACACGATTTTCATTGTTCACAGTGAAAGGCTGAACGGTGTCACCCTTGCTGTCGTAAACAATGCGAGAGCCAGAAATGCCATACTTGTTCTTCAGAGCGTTGGTCACAGCCTCAGCACGACGAGCAGCAAGACGAGCATTTATAGCAGCGTTACCCGTACCCTTATCAGCATAACCGGTAATGGTGAGGTTTGCATCTGGATGACTCTTCAGGAACTCTGCGATTTCCTTCACCTTCTCCATCTCAGCTGAGCGGATTACAGTGCTACCAATCGTAAAGTAAACGTCGCGACGAATCTTTTCCTTCTTCACCTCTTGCTTGGGAGCAGGTGCCGGGGCAGGAACAGGCTTCTCAACCACTTTCTCTACAACTCTTTCAATCACTTTCTCGGGGGGGGCTGGAGGAGTAATTACGCGAGTGGTGTAGGTCTTTCCAAGGTTGATCTTCAAACCAGCGTATGCAATGAAGTACCAGTCAGCGTTGCCAGAACGCTTGGAATTGTACTTATCATTCAGGATATTGGCCTGGGCTTCCAGATTCAGAGCCAGTCTTTCGCTCAAGCGGAAGTCAGCCTGCAAACCGGTCTGACCCACGAAACGAGTCTTCGTACCGTTCCAGAGATACTGCAGAGGCTGATAACCGTTAGCATAGTTGTGAAGACTTGCCAAATAGTTGTTGGCGCGAACTGCACGGTGATTGCTGCCAGCAAAGTTGGCACCTGCACCTACGAATACGCCCAAATTGAACACGCGGTTGGGGTTGAAACCAAAGAGTGCATTCGACAGATTGATGGTCAGGTCGAGCGTCGGAGAGAAGTAGGTCCACTTCCACTGAGCATTGTCGCCGCCATCCACTTCCGTACCAGCCTTGCTGGTCCATCCGTTAACAGCCAGACGAGCACCGAATACCGGAGTAAAGTCGTAACCCAGTGCACCCTGAACATTGTACGAAATAAGATGCTTGAAGGAAACCTCTCCAAGAGTGTACTGTCCGCCAACGGGCTGGAGCTGTACATACCAATGCGGTTGGAAATCATAAACCGTCTTTGGCTCCCATTGTGCATTAGCAGCCACACCAGCTACCAACAGAGCACAGGATAATAATGCTTTCTTAATATTCATATTTGTAGTATTAATTTTATTCTTAGTTATGCTATGGTGTTTGACTAACCCAAGGTGATCAGGTGGAAAGAGACGTTATCTCCATCAGTTCCCACCTGATCTGTGGGATTTGTCAGTGATACTATTACTCTCTGTTTGGATTAAGCAGCTTTGATGTAGAACTTCTTAGCAACTACCTTACCGCTGTAGTCAACAGCAGAGTAAACAATTTCATAGGTATAACCACTCTGAAGACCGCTTACTTCTACTACGCTGGTCTGACCGGGGATTACCTTATTCAGGTCGCCCGTGTTCAGTGCCTGAGCAGCGCTTGCATCTTCAGTGCCGTCGGCCTTGTAAGCCTTCGTTGCAGCAATGAACTTCTTGTAAGCCGGAGCCAGGATTTCAAGGGTGTAAGACGTCGGAACGAGCTCAACGGTTGTAGCGTCAACTACAAGCGGAGTATTCTTGGTCTGACCCAGACGAGCATAGCCGTTTTCGGTCGAAACGAGCAGCACGGGCTGGAGGGCACGGTTGGCATTGTTGATTACCTTCAATGCCGTTCCTTCAATGCGCTCAATGAAGTTATTGTACTTATCAAAGTAGGGCTTCAGATTCTTCTGAATGTCAGCCTTGGCCTGATTGATAGAAGCTGTAATGTTAGCATCTACGCTGTTGAGCTGTTCAAGCACACCGTTCACCTGAGTTGCCAAAGTCTTCAGCGTTTCGATGGTAGTGTTCACGTTGCCCAACTGATCGTTAATGCTATTCAACAGATCATCAATTGCAGGAGCCATATTTTTGTCTACAGCGACTGTGATCGTGTTGTCATATCCACTCCATTCAATATCAGGAGTTCCATCGTTATCAAGGTCATAGGAGAAACCTGGTACATTAATAGCATAGTTCTCGTTAATTACAATATTAAAGAGAGCTTTATTAGCATCAGAAATCGTAATCTCACCAATACCTTTAATCTTGGTAACATCAATTGGAGTAACATTATCCAAACCAAGAGAGATGGCAATATTGATATTGTCAATGAGGTCACTCACCAGACTTTCAACGCTCTTCAAGCGGTCGAAGCCAGGAATGCTACTGTAGTTCAGATCCTTTGCAAAAGCATAGGAAAGGGGATGATAAGCAGTAGCAGCCAGTTCGTACTGAGAATAGATGGCGTGGTCGCCGTTTGCATCGGTCCAAGGAGCCTTCACAGCATTAGCATCAAGCTTCGTATTTACCTTATTGAATGCATCTATGAATGTGTTAGCTATTTCACCAACGCTAACATTTTCTCTATTTCTGATCAAATCCTTAGCCACATTCTTCAGAGCGGCAGCATCTTCTTGGAAGTCGTTAACATCAAGTTTCGTCAGAGCGTCAAGAGCATCTTCCGTCAACTGAGCAGGAGCCTCATAGAAATTGTTGTTGGCAGCAGCCTTCACCCAACCGAAGGTGAGCTTCTGCTCAGACTTCTTCAGTGCACCCAGCTTAATGCCGGAAGCCTCACCAATGCTGTTTTCCAGAGCGAACTCAGCACCCGTGAAGTCAGCAGAGTTGTCATAAGAGTTCACGGTCAGATAGAGCGTACCAGCATTGTTTTCTTCCTCACCGAGGAGCTTTTGGCCCTTGCTCTTTTCGATCGTTGTCGGGTTCAAGAAGTTGATATCATCATCTGTCAGCACTACATCGTCCTGATCTACATAGTAAGCCGGACGAGCTGTTGGGAATTCGAATTCACCAAGAGCCTCACCATAGAGAGCTACGAGGATGTTGCTACGTACGTTGAACGGCAGAGCGGTGTAACCCAATACGGGATTTGTGGTGCCCTGAATCAGAATGTTCGTAATCAGCTTATTCACTGCATCTTCTACCTTCTCTACTCTTTCGGTCAGACCTGCCAACTTAGCAATAGCGATGGTGTTAGCCGTGATGCGCTTGTCAAGGTCATCAATGTCATCAGCCAGTTCATCCAGCTTGTCGTTGATTTCCTCCACTGCTTCAGCAAAAGCGTCCTGCAGTTTCTCGAGGTTAGTATTGGTAACATCCAGATTGTCCTGTACCTTCTTGGCTGCTTCGTCAGCATAGTCTTTTGCCTTCTGCAGGTTTTCTTCGGCCAGCTCCTTCACCTTCTCAATGCTGTCTGCTAAAGCAGTGGTCACACCAGCAAGGCTGTCAATGCGCTTAGCCAGTTGGCTGTCTGCATCCTCCAGCTGACTCTTTACAACGCCGAAGATGCTGTCGAGTTTGTTGATCTGGATTTCGTTTGCATCAGCCTTAGCCTGAGCATTGGCTGCGTCGGTCAGAGCAGTTTCAACCTTATCGGGCAATACTGAAACCACACCAGCCAAAGAGTCTGCGAAGTTCTTCAGCTCATCTATACGGATGCTATCATCCTTTGCCAATTCAGAAGCAGCCTGAGCAACACCCTGTACGATAGACAAAGTCTTCTCAACTGCCGTAATTCTTGCAACAATAAGAGAATCATCATACGTTAAGTTTGTTACATAGTTGTTGATGATCGTCGTATCGCCACCGAACGAATACTGACTGATAACATTGTTGATCAACGTCTTCAGAGCCTCGCTCTTAGCCAATTCCGTTGCCAGCTTATCAGCCGTCAGGTAAGGATCCAGGTCACTGAGCGTCAGGAAACCGGAAACATCAGGAATATCGGCCGTCTTTGCATATTCAGACAGCGTGTCAGCCTTCAGGAAATCAGCCAGATCACCAGCAGTAACATAGTCACCCTTTGGCTGGAACTTGCCATCTGCGGCTGCCTTATCATACACGTTAGCAATCTTGGCAAATGTACCCAGAACGCCAGCAATGGAGTCCACACGAGCCTCCACCTTAGTTCTTGCGTTTTCCAACGCCTTGATTCTGCTTTCGAAATCAGCGATCTTTCCAGCAATCAGGTCGTCGATTTGTCCCTGCAAGCGATTGTAGTCGTCGCCTTCATAGTCCTTACAAGAAACAAATGCACTCGAGGCGGCAAAAATAAGGGCCACCGTGAGTAAACCATTAATAATTTTCTTTTTCATTGAACTTAATAATTGATATAATTAAACTTATTTATTCTGACTGATTAATAACCGTTTAGCATCCCAATGCACCTTATGCACCAAGACACACCATCACCTATAGAACGAAAATCCTATAGCTATAGTGGTGCAAATTTAGGTATAATTTCATAATTGACAAAGATTTCAATAAGTTTTTCTCTCAAAATACCCACAGTGTGTTACGCTTCCCTGCAGAACGTCAAATGCCCTTTGCAATTTCTCATTTTAAGTTCTGCAAATTACCTTTCGATTTGCAGGAATTATCCATGTTTCGCACATGTCAACACCTATCTTTCTAAGCACCATCGTCCGCATGCCATTGGCCTCTGCTCCATTTTCTTTCCGCAGTATGGTCGGTGATTACCACACAACAACTTTATTTGACAACCGCCGTTGTCATCTTAATATAATAATGAGTAAATTCTTCCGTACAATCCCGACTTATACGGCGCTTTTCGTCCATTTCCAGACGAAATAAAGTAACTTTGCCTTACAGAAAAGAGCTACAACACATACAGTACAACCACTATATAGTTCAATAAGATTTATGATAAAGATAACCGACGAAGAAGCCCTGCGTTACCACGAAGAGGGACGCCCCGGCAAGATTGAAGTGATTCCCACCAAGCCCCATAGTTCGCAACGCGACCTTTCGCTGGCCTACTCCCCGGGCGTGGCTGTGCCATGCCTCAAGATTCAGGAGAATCCGCACGACGTCTATCGCTACACCAACAAGGGCAACCTCGTGGCCGTGATCTCCAACGGGACGGCCGTTCTGGGGCTGGGCAACATCGGTGCCATGAGCGGCAAACCCGTCATGGAAGGCAAGGGCCTGCTGTTCAAAATTTATGGTGGTATCGATGCCTTCGACATTGAGGTGGACGAGACCGATCCCGAGCGCTTCATTCAGGCCGTCAAGGCCATAGCACCCACTTTCGGAGGCATCAATCTGGAGGATATCAAGGCTCCTGAGTGTTTCGAGATTGAGCGCCGCCTGAAGGAGGAGCTCGATATTCCCGTGATGCACGACGACCAGCACGGCACGGCCATCATCTCCGCCGCCGGTCTGCTGAACGCCTGCGAGGTAGCGCGTAAGGATATTGGCAATATCAAGATCGTAGTGAGCGGCGCCGGTGCGGCAGCCATTTCGTGCGCCCGTCTCTACGTAGCTGTCGGTGCCAAAAAGGAAAACATCCTGATGCTCGACAGCCGTGGTGTCATCACCAGCGACCGTCCGGGTCTCACGGAGCAGAAACTGGAGTTTGCCACTGACCGCCGCGATGCCCACACCTTGGAAGAAGCCATGCGCGGAGCCGACGTCTTCATCGGCCTGTCGAAGGGAGGCATTCTGTCGAAGGAGATGGTACGCACCATGGCTGAGCGCCCCATCATTTTTGCCCTCGCCAACCCCACGCCTGAAATATCCTACGAGGACGCCAAGGAAGCTCGCCCCGACGTGCTGATAAGCACCGGCCGCAGCGACTATCCCAACCAGATCAACAATGTCATCGGTTTCCCCTACATTTTCCGAGGAGCTCTCGACACCGCCGCCAAGAGCATCAACGAGGAAATGAAGCTGGCTGCCGTCCACGCCATTGCCGACCTCACGAAAGAGCCTGTGCCCGACGTGGTGAACCGCATCTATCACGTCAACCAACTCACCTTCGGCCCCGACTATTTCATTCCGAAGCCCGTAGACCCCAGACTCATCGTCAACGTCTCCACCGCCGTAGCCAAGGCTGCCATCCGCAGCGGTGTGGCCCGCAAGGAAATCACCGACTGGGATGCCTACGCCCAGCATCTGCTTGAGCTGATGGGGCAAGAGTCGAAGCTCAGCCGCACGCTGTTCGAGACGGCTCGCAGCAATCCGCAACGCGTGGTGTTTGCCGAAGGCACACATCCCAAAGTGCTGCAGGCTGCGGTGCTGGCAAAGGAGAACGGCATCTGCCACCCCATCCTGCTCGGCAACGATGAGTATATCCGCAAGGAAGCCCAAGAGATGGGGCTCGACATCACGGGCATCCAGATTCTGAATCTGCGCCATAACGACATGGCTCCCAAGCGCGAGGAATATGCCGCCATTCTGGCTGAGCGCAAGCAGCGCGAGGGCTGCACGCTGCAAGTGGCCAACGACAAGATGTACGAGCGCAACTATTTTGGCATGATGATGGTGGAGACGGGCGATGCCGATGCCTTCATCACGGGCCTCTACACCAAGGGCACCAACGCCATCAAGGTAGCAAAGGAAGTAATAGGCATTCGCAAGCCCTACAAGCACTTTGCCGCCCTCCACATCGTGAACTCCAAGCGTGGACAGCTCTATCTGGCCGACACGCTCATCAACCGCAACCCCGATGCCACGACGCTCTACGAGATAGCGCGACTCAGTGCTGACTCCGTGAAGTTCTTCAACCATGAGCCTGTCATCGCCATGCTCTCCTACTCCAACTTCGGCACCGACCACATCGGCAGTCCTGCCATGGTCCACGAGGCCGTGGCCCGTCTTCAGGAGGACTTCCCCGACATGGCCATCGACGGAGAGATGCAGCTCAACTTCGCGCTCAACACGGAACTGCGCGACCAGAAATATCCCTTCACCCGTCTCAAGGGCAAGAAGGTCAATACGCTGGTGTTTCCCAACCTGAGTTCTGCCAACGGCTCGTACCAGATGCTTCAGAACCTGGCCGAAGGTGCAGAAATCATCGGCCCCATCCAGATGGGTCTCAACAAACCGATTCACTTCACCGACACGGAAAGCTCCGTGCGCGACATCCTCACCATAACGGCTGTAGCCGTTATCGATGCCATCGTAGAAAAGAACAAACATTCATAACGCTTCCTCCTCGAAGCATTTTCAACGTCAGTCGGCAGCCTTCCCAACGGAAGCAACGCCCGATTGACGTTGTTTTGTTTATATCACTCTATTCATTCGATCTTTCTACACGTGCTATTTGATATGTCCGCGGCCGAATCACGGTTTTTACACGTGCTATTTGGCATGTCCGCGGCCGGACCACGGTTTTTACACGTGCTAATTGGCATGTCCGCGGCCGAATCATGATTTTTACACGTGTAAATTGGCATGTCCGCGGCCGAATCATGATTTTTACACGTGCTAATTGGCATGTCCGCGGCCGAATCATGATTTTCACACGTGCTAATTGGCATGTCCGCAGCC
>JAFUHF010000078.1 GCA_017468985.1 Bacteroidaceae bacterium | reverse complement strand
TCCATTTCTTGGTAAGACTGTTCGAGACAGCGGTTTACGCGAAATATACCAGTGTATGCTCGTTGGCTTTGAGGATGGCGTTGACCACTTGGTGTTACCGCAGGCTCAACGCGTTTTTGAACAAGGCGATGTGGTTTGGATCGTAGGTGAACGCACATCGTTGCTGCGCCTCATTGGTCAACACCAAATTTAGGCGAAATAAGGCGCGGCAATGTGTGGTGAGGGCTGTTTATTTTAGATAATTGAACTCAATCCAGTAAAAGAAGTTTTCTTTGTAGAGTTCCCCAATCGGGAGGTGAATGTTTTGCTCCAATTCTACGTGGTTTTTGTTTGAATCTATGCCGTCGTTGCCTGTATAATGGGCATAAATGTAGCCTCCGTTGAGCGTCATGTTGAGTTTAGAGTTAATGGCATTGTCACCGCTGTAGCTTTCGATTGTCCCATCGTTGATGGTGAGCGTACCTTTGGTCTCTATGCCCTCTGCATTGCTGCATCTCACCTGAATGGTTCCTCCCGTGACGCTCATGTTCCCGTCAGCTTTCAAACCCTTGGGCGATGCGCTGTATCTGTTGTACGTATATTCCTTACCGGTGGTGATGACCTTCAAATTACCTCCGCTGACGGTCATCTCCATGTCTGTTTTGACGCCTTTGCCTCCGCTTCCGGAGCTCTCTACGAGCAGCAGGCCGCCCGTCATCGCAAATGTGCTGTCACATTTCAGCCCGGCCGCTCCCTTGGCGTCATTCTCGCTACTGTCGAAGGTGCCGTCGCCCGTAGTCTTCACCGTGGTCCTTCCGCCGCTGATGAGGATGTTTCCGTCGGTTTTTATGCCCTAAGCGGCTGTCGCGGTGCTCAAAATATTGATCACGCCGCCCCTCACCTCTATCGTTTCGTTTGCTTTAATGCCATGGTTGGCCATAGCGGCTACGTAGATGTTGCATCCGGGGCGAAATATGATGTACTCATCGCTGCATATGTCGTTTTTTCCCGTTCCGTTGACTGTGAGTAGTCCCCTGCAGCTAAAAATGATTTGTCCCTCGCTAAAGAGCGTAGTCTGTGGGGATGATTTCCGTCTCGTTTTGTAGCGCCGTAGAGTCCAGGTTTACGGTAAATGTCTGCACGTCGCCCTCCGTAGAGGCCGCGAAGGTCTTGTCAACGGTAATGTTGTCACTGGAATTGCTGCTTCCGTCGAAAGAAGAAGTCTCGGGCTCATCATCGCCACAGGCCCCAAGCCCTATGATGGCTATCAGGAGAATGATAGAAATGCGTAAAGTCTTCATATTCCATAATGTTTCGTGTAAAAGTAAGATTAAATCCCATGGTATACAAATCATTTCAATGAAGAAGATGATTCTTTCGGTTAAACAGTGGGTTAAAATCCTCTGGAGCGAATTTTGCCCGTCATGAACATTTTATTCTCTCCTATTTCGTAATTTTGTGGTCCAAATCACCTTCCTTTTCCCCTTAAGGGAAGGATGGAGGAAAAGTTCAACGCAAAATTCAGCATAGCATGATCGACGTCAGAGGCATTCACAAGAGTTTTGGGTCCTTAGAGGTGCTCAAAGGCATCAATCTTCATGTGAATCAGGGTGAGGTGGTGAGCATTGTGGGGCCCAGCGGTGCTGGTAAGACTACGCTGCTTCAGATAATCGGAACGCTCGACGTTCCCGACGCCGGCCAGGTCCTGATCGACGGAATTGACGTTTTAAAACTCCGAACCAATGCGCTGTCGCGTTTCCGAGCCGACAGTATAGGCTTCGTGTTTCAGTTCCATCAGCTTTTACCCGAATTTTCAGCCTTGGAGAATGTCATGATGCCGGCTTTTATCGCCGGTAAGAAAGAAAAAGAGGCCCGTGCTCGCGCCATGGAATTATTGGACTTCATGAAGTTGGCTGATCGTGCAAATCATCGTCCAAAGGAACTCTCGGGCGGAGAGAATCAGCGCGTGGCAGTGGCTCGCGCCCTCGTGAACCATCCCAAGGTAGTTTTGGCCGACGAACCCTCCGGCAGCCTTGACTCCAGAAACAAAACCGATCTCCACCGGCTGTTCTTCGACCTCCGTGACCAAATGGGACAGACTTTCGTCATCGTGACCCACGACGAAGGCCTTGCCACGCTCACTGACCGTACCATCCACATGAAGGATGGCAAAATTCTTTCTGCATAAATGCTCAATATTGGCCATTTCAACACGCTGCGCATCATTCGCTTTACCGACCATGGTGCAATACTCGACGGCTCGGGCACAGACATCCTGATGCCCCGGAATTATGTCACCCCCGACCTTCATGTGGGTGACGAGGTGAGGGTTTTTGTCTACTTCGACCAGTCGGGCAAGCCCGTGGGAACGCTGGAGGAGCCTCTGGCCGAAGTGGGGCAGTTTGCCTTCCTCCGGGTGGCCTGGACCAACCGTTATGGGGCCTTCATGGACTGGGGATTGCTCAAAGATCTCTTCGTGCCTTTCTCCGAGCAGCGCCACAAGATGGTCAAAGACCGTTATTACCTTATATATATCTACATTGACGACCGCACGGGCCGCATTGTGGGCACCGCAAAGGTTGATCGATGCCTGAGTGCTGACTTTCCGCCTTACCGCTCCGGCCAAGAGGTGGAAATCATCGTTTGGAAGCATACCGACCTGGGTTTTAAGGTAATTGTAGATGGAAAGTACGAAGGGCTCATCTATCGTGACGAAATTTTCCGTCAAATCAACGTAGGCCATCGCCAGAAGGCCGTAGTGAAAGCTGTGAGGGCCGATGGCAAGATAGACATCGCCCTGCAACATTCCGGATGGCGCCTGGTGGACGATGTGGCCACTCTCTTGCTTCGTGAACTCAACAAGGCCGAAGGCTTTTTGCCCTATGGCGACCATACGCCGGCCGACGAAATTTATGAGCGCTTCCACGTGAGCAAAAAGGCGTTTAAGCGTGCTGTAGGAACGCTCTACAAGGAGCACTACATCCTCATTGCAGACGACGGACTCCATCTGGCCCCCAATGATTGACCCGTGGTTGGTCGTAAAGCCAGATTTTCCAAAGTTTTCAGTATCGTTTTTTAATGTGCAGGGCCGGATGGCAGCCTTTGCTTTCTCTGTGGCTCACACCACGGGTAGGCTCAGTCCTATAATCTTCCGGTAGAGGTCCAGGGCGTACACGTCTGTCATGCCCGAAACGTAATCGAGCACCCCCATGATTCTCCCGTGGAGCGTGGGGTGCTTAATCTGATACTGGTTGGGCACGCGGTCAATGAGTTGGCGGCTATAGGCCTTGTCGGGCTCCAGCACGGCGTTGGTCATGAGGTCAAGCAGCATGTGGATGATGCGGTAACCGGCCAATTCCACGTCGAGCACTTCGCGTGCCTTGTAAATGTGCTGTCTGGCAAAGTCGGAGCAGGCCTTGAAGGCTTTTACGCACGTAGGGTCGGTGTGCTCAATGAGCGAGCCGCTGAACTGGCCGCTCAGGATGTCTTCCTCATGGCGGATGAAGGCCTTCACGCACTCTTGTTCTATCTGGTTGATCACGCATGAGCGCAAATAGATCACGCGTTCGTTCGGGTCAGTCACGTTGGGGTGGGCCTGAGCTATTTTCTGGCGCCTCTCTCCTTCAAAGAAGCCCAAAAACAGCTCGCAGGTCTGCTCCGTGGTGATGATGTGGAGCTTGTGGGCATCTTCTATGTCCATGATTTCATAGCAAATGTCGTCGGCCGCCTCCACGAAGTAGGCCAAGGGATAACGTACGTAGCGTATGCGTCCTTCGTCTTCCCTAAGGGGCAGAATGCCGAGTTCCCTGGCTATTCTGACATAGTCATCGGTTTCGCTTTGGAAGAAACCAAACTTGGGTTTGCGCTCCGCGAGCAGTGAGGTGTAAGGATATTTCACGATGGATGCCAGCACGCTGTAGGTCATGGCGTAGCCTCCGGCGCGGCGACCCTCATACTGATGGGTGAGCAGTCGGAAGGCGTTGGCGTTGCCGTCGAAGTTGACGATGTCGCTCCAGAGCCACTCTCCCAGCTGCTCACCGCATTCCTGAAGGATGAGGGGCTTGATTTGCGCTCCCTTGCCCTCGCTGAAGTAGGAGGAAATGGCCCGTTCGCCGGCGTGGCCAAAAGGTGGATTGCCCAGATCGTGGGCCAGGCAGGCCGACGAAACGATGGCTCCGAGCATGTCGAGCGTTGAAGGTTTCAAATCGGGATGTCTGAGGAGCAATTCGCGCGCTGCATCGGTGCCGAGGCTGCGGCCCACGCTCGAAACTTCCAGGCTGTGAGTCAAACGGTTGTGCACAAAGATGCTTCCGGGCAGCGGAAACACCTGCGTCTTGTTCTGCAAGCGGCGAAAAGGGGACGAAAAGATCAGGCGGTCGTAGTCGCGCTGAAATTCTGTGCGATATTCGGCCACCTCGTGGCGGCTGTTGCTGTCTTGCCCGAGTCGTTTCGACGAAATCAGGCGGTTCCAGTCCATTTTAGGCGTATTGGTCATCTTGACGGTTCTGCGTTAGAGGAAATAGTGGTTCCTCGGGGTGATAAGGAGGAGCGAATTTAGTGAATAATTTGCAAATAGGGGCTCCCGGAGTCTCCCTTTTAAGGATTTGGGCTTTGTTTGGGCCCATCAGGATGGTGATTGTAGGGAATAAAGCCTAATTTTAATAATCATACTTATATAGTTTTAGAAATTTGATTTATTTATATAACTATACAAGTATTATTTTATAATTAAATGAATTTTATCTATTCATTATTTTATGGTTATATAATTAAAGCATATTTATTAAGTAGCAAAAACTTCATTTTAGAATTGAAGTTAAATTTTCTCCTTAAGTGAAGTGGTGATTCTGAAGAAATGCGTAATTTTGCATCGGTAGCCCGTGCTACGCACTATATTTAAGCATATGAATGACAACCTACGAGGGCGAAAGTCCCGAAAACTCCTCACGCCGCCCCAATTCTCTCTTGACGAGCTCCTGATATCGCCCATGCGACTCAGGCGCGTATACGATGAGGACGGCGAAGTGAGTTATTTACCCTTGAAGTCCAACCGGAGACCGACTGGCATTCAGATTTTCGATGACTATTTGATGTATCTCACCAATGGCGGCTCCGATCTGCGTCCCTTTGTGAGTCGTTACGGCATCCGACGTGAGGATCTGGATTCCCTGGTGTTCTTGTTCACCGGAATGCGCAACATTGACTTTCGACTGGCCTACCGTAAGCGCGTGGCCGACGAATATCTGCGCTACACCGACCTGTCGATGGAGGATGTGGCCCGGCTTTCGGGCTACGGAACCTCGTTTAACTTCTTTTTGGCCTACAAGAAGGCCCACGGCATGAGTCCGCTCCGCTACAGAGCGAGAATCAGGCAGAAGGGCGACCTGGGACGCTACCGCGTAGACTGAAAATCTGCTTCGCACCTCGTTGCTGCACTCGCAAGAGCCCCGTGTGCCCCTTGATTTTAAGCAATAAGTTTGGTGCAGTGCGCAAAAAGCGGTAATTTTGTCCACTATAATCATAATGGCCCTTTCAGGGGGACCAAGCAAAGACTACAGAACGATGAAAGTAGAAATCATCAACCATTCACATCACGCCCTGCCGGCCTATGCCACCGAGGGCAGTGCAGGCATGGATCTGCGAGCCAATCTGGACGAGCCGGTGGTGCTCAGCCCCATGGAGCGGCGCATCATTCCCACCGGACTCTACATAGCCCTGCCCGTGGGCTACGAAGCACAGGTGCGTCCGCGCTCCGGACTGGCCATTAAGAAGGGAATCACCGTGCTCAATGCCCCAGGCACCATCGATTCGGACTATCGGGGCGAGATAGGCGTGATACTGATCAACCTTTCGACCGAAGATTTTCCGATTCAAGACGGCGACCGCATAGCGCAGCTCATTATAGCCCGTTACGAGCAGGCCGGATGGGCACAGGTGGACGTGCTGAGCGAAACAGAGCGTGGCGCAGGCGGATTTGGCCACACCGGAACCCAAAGTTGAAGCAGCGGTGAAGGAGTGGGGCAGCACCTGGCAGCAACGGAGGCTCAGAACCATGGCGTTGGTTCTGTGCATCTTGGCATTCCCCCTCATGGCAGGAGCGCAGGCTGCCCAGAAGGCTACCCCAGCCTCTAAGGAAAGTGCTGAGGCCGACGGAAAATTCAGAACCTACTACTTAGAATCCGTTGTGCAGCGCGAAAAGGGCAATCACACGGGGCAGTACCAGCTTTTGAAACGTGCCCTTGAACTCCGGCCCGAAGCTCCCGAGGCCTTGTTTGATTTGGCCATGCTGGGCACGCAGGGGGCCGTGATGGAGAGCGACGAAGTGGAACAACTCTTCCAGAAGGCCATCGCCTTGACCCAGGAGCAGAACCTGTACTACATGGAGTGTTACGGCAAGTATGAAATGACCCTTGGAAAGTACGAAGAGGCTGTTCCCGTGTTCCGCAAGTTGGCGCAAAACGACCTGAAGCGCGAAATGGCCTTCCAGATGCTGGCTACCATCTTCGAACGGCAACAGCAGTACGAGGATTTGCTTGGCGTATTGGAGGACTGGGAAAAGGCTGAGGGCGAGAATGAGGAAATAGAAAACATGAAGATGAAGACGCTGAACCGCATGCGGCGCTATGATGACGAAATAGTCATTGCGGAGAAGCTCATGCACGAAAATCCCGACAACGAATATTACCCCGTGGCCCGGGCTGAGGCTTATTTGCACAAGGGCGACACTGCCACCGCCTGGAAAGCCTATAAAGAGGCAGTGGCCGCAAACCCCGACAATTTGTCGGCTCAAGTGTTTCGCGTGCTTTATTTTCAGAGCCTCAACGACGAAGAAAGGCTCTTGGAGGCCATCGAAGCGGTCATTATGAACAATTCGCAGCCCAACGACCTGCGCGTTTCCATGATGCAAAGCCTGATGAGCAGCCTGAAGGGCAGCAAGAAGGGCGAAATGCAGGTGGAGCGCATCTTCAGCAATCTCATGATGCAGCCCCTCATCGAAAAACAGTTTCCGCAGATGTATGCACAGTACTTGGCGTCGAAAAACAGGCCCGATTCCGCCTTCGTGCCCTGCATGAGGAAACTCTTGGAGATCGACCCCACCGAGGAGCAGGCCCGACTGCTCATGGTGCAGGAAGCATTAGACCATAAGGACTACGAAGAGGCCGTGAGGCTCTGCAAGGAAGGCATTAAGCTGCGCCCAAGCCGTTTGATTTTCTACCACATCGGCGGAGGAGCGCTTTATCAGGAAAAACGCTATGCCGAGTCGCTGGAACTCTTCCAATACGGTTTGGAGCAAGTACCGGCCACCAAGGACAGGGAAAGAGTGTCTAATTTCTACTCATCGTATGCCGATGCGCTCCACCAAGCCGGTTATCGCGACAAAGCCTATGCCTATTACGACAGTGCACTGGTTTATAATCCCTCCAACGTGATCTGTTTGAACAATTATGCCTATTTTTTGTCACTCTCCTCTGACCGTTTGGACGATGCACGCAAAATGAGCGCCCGGGTGCTCAAGATAGAGCCCGAAAATCCCACTTATTTGGACACCTATGCCTGGATACTCTTCATGCAAGGTGATTATGAACAAGCCAGAGCTTACATGGAGCAGGCCATGCCACTTTTGGAAGACGAGCCCGAAGACGCAAACCTATACGAACACGCCGGCGACATCTACCTCATGCTGGGGCGCAAAAAAGAGGCTCAGGCCGCCTGGCAAAAGGCCCGTAAGCTTGCTCCGCCTTCAAAAACACTCAAAAAGAAAATCAGAAGTTCAAAATACATCAAAGAATAAAGCAACATGCAAATGCTAATGAACATACAAACTCCCATTCAGGCTGCGGCCAAGAGCCTGCGCCGAATCAGAAGGCAAATCGTGCTCAGCCTCGCAGTGGTAGCTCTCGGAGTGTCACTTTCGGGCTGTAAGAGCAGCGGCAGTGCGCAAAAGGGCAGCCATCATGGTCCTGCAGCCACGGGTGAGGCCTACAAACTGAAGGTGTTGGCCAATAACCAGACGGCAAAGGCCGTAACAGGGAAGATGAAGATCAATATCCTGGCTGGCGATAAGGATATTTCGCTGAGCGGCAGCCTGAAAATGATGAGAGATGATGTCATACAGCTTTCACTCTCCGTATTTGGCATAGAAGTAGGCCGAATGGAGTTTACTCGCAGCGACGTGCTGATTCTGGACCGTGTCCATCGGCAATATGCACGCGTGGACTATCGCCAGATCGATTTTTTGCGTTCTGCCAATCTCGACTTCAATGCCTTGCAGGCCATTTTCTGGAACGAAATATTCATACCTGGACAGGCGGACCTCAGCAAAGCCATTGAGGATATCCGCGTTTCGGAGAGTGGCGACCATACGCTTCTGATTCTCTCAACGGCACCGCGTTTGGACTATTCCTTCCTTACAGTGACGAAAACGGCCCAGCTCAATCTCACCACGGTGAAGCCAAAGAACGTAGAGAACGAGGAAAACCTGCAATGTCGCTACGGAAGCTTCGTGAAACTGGGCGGTAAGGACTTCCCGTCGTCTATGAAGCTCACCTTCAAGGGCGATAAGACCTACACGCTCGACATGGCGCTCTCCAGTCTGAACAATGACGAGAACTGGACCAAGCATACGCAGGTATCGTCGAAGTATTCGGAACTCAACGTGAACCGTTTGCTCGACAAGCTGATGGAGGGCGGTTTCTGACAGTAAAATTAATGCGAGTGTAGCATCATGAGCAACCTTCGACTGCTGTTTTTCCTCCTGCTGAGCGTGAATGTGGCCCTCGCTCCTGCACAAACGCGCAAGAAGACCACAACGACGGCCAAACGCGCTGTGGCCAAGCCCACGCAGACCAAGAAGAGCACCACAACTACTGCAAAAAAGAAAATTACCACAACGCCGGCAAAGAAACAGCAGGCTCCGCAGCAAACGCTCAACCAGTTGCGCAACCAGCAATCGCAGTTGAAGAAAAAAATACAGCAGAATGAGAAGAATCTGGCTGCCGTTAGGAAAAACGTAGCCATAGGGATGAACAATCTCACCGTGATTAACGGTCAGATAGAAAAGCAGGAGCATACCATCAAGGGAATTCAGACTGAAATAGATTCGCTGAGTGTGCAGATAGGCCGGCTTAAGGCTGAACTGAAGCAGTTAGGAAAGGAACTGGATGCAAAAAAGCAAGCCTATGCCCGTTCGATGCTCTATCTCTACAATAATCGGAAAACCAACAACAAGCTGATGTTCATTTTCTCTGCCGATAACTTTTCGCAGATGCTCCGACGCTATCATTATGTGGAAGAATACGCCAAATATCAGCGCGTACAGGGAATCATCATCAAACGCAAGGAAGACCAGGTGCGGCAGGTTCAGCAAGAGCTTTTGAAGTCCAAGTCGGAACGCAGTCAGGCCCTCAGCAGGCAAGAAGTGGAGAAAGGTAAACTCCTTACGCAGCAGGGAGAACATCAAAAGACCGTGAAGCAGCTCCAGAACCAGCAAAAACAGATTCAGAGTGTGGTGGAGGCCAACAAGAAGGAAGTGGCAGAGCTGGACAGAAAGATAGACTATTTCGTGAAGCTCGTTATAGAACAAGAGCGCAAGCAGCGCGAGGAAGAGGAGCGTCGCCGGCGCGAAGCCGAGGCCAGGGAGCAGGCCCGTAAGGGCAAGAGTGGCTCAAGCGGTGCGTCCAAGTCGTCCTCGTCGGGTCAGACGGAAGTCAGTTCTTCCATCGCAACATCGCGCAAGAGCGAACCGATGCCTGTTTACAAGAACGGCAAGGAGTACAAGCTGGGACAGACCTTCTCGTCCAACCGCGGAAAACTGCCGGTGCCCATCAACGGCGCTTATGTGGTTTCCTCTCATTACGGGAGCAACACCATACAGGGGTTGAAGGGTGTGGTGGTGACCAACAGAGGCGTGAACTACACTTCGCGCTCGGCCACAACGGCCCGAAGCATTTTTGATGGCGAAGTGAGTTATATCTTCTCGTTGGGAGGCTTGTATCACGTTCTGGTGCGTCATGGCAGTTACATTTCGCTCTACAGCAACCTTTCTTCGCTCAGCGTGACTAAGGGGCAGCGTGTTTCAACCCGTCAGACCATCGGAAACATAGGCCGCGACGTTTCCGGAACCTATACGTTGCACTTCGAGTTGCGTCACGAGCGCGAAATACTGAATCCGGAACGCTGGGTGGCACGTTAAAGGACTAAGGAGCGGCGTTGGGAGGCCACCCTCCATGTCTGTAGCAACACGCTGAGCAATACGAGCGCTATCCCCACATAGAAGGAGGGGCCCAGTTCGCGTGCTTCGCCAAAGATGAGGAAGGCTAAGGCAATGGTGTAGCAGGGTTCGAGGTTGTAGGTAAGATTGACGGTGAAGGCCGAGAGCCGTTTGAGCGACATGATTTGCAGCAAGTACATACACACCGTGCAAAAAAGCGCATGGCAGAGCATCCACCATAAATTGGATCCTTCGGGAATGACCAGCACCTCGGTCTGGGCCGGAAAAACGAGCAAATAAAGCGGAATGAGAAAGCTCACGCCTGCCAAACCGCCGCTTAGCTGATAGAACAGCATGGTGCGGCTTCGAACACCTTCACCCACCTTCTTGTTGAGTACGATGTAGAGTGCGGCAACGAGCGAAGAGACCACGCCGATGGCAATGCCATAGCGATAACGGGCATCGAAGGAGAAAATGCAGAGCAGTCCAGCTACGGTGATGAGTGAAAAGGCCACCTCGACAAGGGAGATGCGCCTTTTGTAGATCAAAGGTTCGATGAGTGCAGTGAAGAAGCCTACCAAAGCGTAACAAACTACCCCGATGGATATGTTGGAGGCCTTGATGCTTCCATAAAACAGCATCCAGTGGAGCCCGAGCAAGATTCCGCATCCGGATATGGCAAGAAACTTCTTCCAAGGCACTCTGGGGAAGCCAGTGAACACTATGAGAATGGCGGAAGCGAAAAGCATGCGATACCACACGATGTCGACTTCGTTGAGGGTGATCAGCTTGCCAAACATGCCCGTAAAACCTGCCAGAAGGACAGATAAGTGGAGTTGGAAGAATGCAATCTTGATACCTTGGTCCATTTTAGTCATAAAAGCGGCTTATATATAAATAAGGTATTCAGATGACAGGCTTCTCGTTGAGTAATTGGAGGTAAAGACGGATGGCTCGCTCTATGTCGGAGACTTCAATGTATTCGTCAGCGGTGTGGGAACGAGCAGAATCGCCCGGACCTAACTTCATGGAGGGAAATGGCATCAAGGCTTGGTCGCTGAGCGTGGGCGAGCCGAAGGGATGAAGCCCAAGTGCCTCTGTCGCGAGCACGAGAGGGTGGCTGCGACTGATGGAGGAGGAGCGAAGCCTCGTGGAGCGTGGCTGGACCTCGCTTTTTAAGTGGGATTGAATGATTTGGAGTACCTCAAGGTTGGAATAGAGCTCGTTGACACGTACGTCGAGCGTAAAAGTGCAAGTGTCGGGCACTACGTTGTGCTGCGTGCCAGCCTGAATGATAGTGGCAGATACCTGGACTGGGCCGAGGAGGTCGGAAACCTTTGGGAAGCGGTAAGTGCGCACCCACTGGATGTCATCTAAGGCCAAATAGAGCGCATTGATACCTTCCTGGCGTGCGGCATGGCCAGATTTGCCGTGGGCCGTGCAGTCGAGAACCATCAGACCGCGTTCTGCCACTGCAGGCTGGAGCGAAGTGGGTTCGCCCACGATGGCCACGTCAACCTTGGGTAACGAAGGCAAAATACTGCTGATGCCGCCCTGACCGGACACTTCTTCTTCGGCAGAAGCGGCGAAAATGAGATTATAGGGTTGGGGTTTGGTGCGAAGAAAGCAGAAAACTTCGAATAAGGACACCAATCCACCGCCACAATCGTTGCTGCCCAATCCATAGAGACAACTGTTAGAGAGGGTGGGGGCGTAAGGGGAGCGCGTCCATCCCTGTACGGGGCGCACGGTGTCGAGATGGGCGTTGAGCAGGAGCGTGGGGCGCGAAGCATCGTAATGGGGGGCAATGGCCCAAAGGTTGTTGCCTTTTCGTTGGGGTGAAAGTCCCCTGCGGAGCATCTCTTGCTCTAAAAAATCGGCTCCGGCGTCCTCCTCGCGACTGTGACGCGGAATGCGAATCAGAGATTGGAGCAACGACAAGGCTGCTTGGGCTGCGGAAGATATGTTTTCGTTCATCAGTAGTGAATGGAAGGCTTAGAACCAACCTTATTGACGGCAAAATTACAACTTTAATCTGAGAAGTTCATAAGGGCCCCTCACAAACTGAGGAGTAGTGGCACAAAACCAAAAGAAGCGAGCCTCACGGCGCGCTTCTTCTCCAAAATCATTAACTCAATATACTATGAAAAGACTCTTATTGTTCTGTTGTTGATGCAAAGTTACGAAGAGGAATGGCGTTTTGAGGGTATTTTATATAAATAAACTGCGAATAATATGATTTCTTAATGAAATGAAGAAATAAGATTGTGAAATTCGCAATTAAAACAATGGCAAAAGATCTGTAATGGTGACCAGATGATCCTCAACGTTCAGACAAGAAGCCAAAGTCACTACGGATGGTGGGCGAAAGCCCCATTCTGATTGCTGAGGACGGTGGCATCTGTGAAATTTTTCTTACTTTTGCACAACGAAGCAACAAAACTATAAGGAGAAGC
The DNA here is from genome assembly GCA_017468985.1 of Bacteroidaceae bacterium. GTDB lineage: Bacteria > Bacteroidota > Bacteroidia > Bacteroidales > Bacteroidaceae > UBA6382. The sequence goes on along the minus strand of JAFUHF010000078.1, from coordinate 29,622 downwards.
AAATCATGATTACCCTTTGTCACTTTTCACGGCTCATTTATGAGCAGGCGCGGCGCTATGGCAGCCGAACGGCACTGAGCTATCGCGACGACGATCGCGGAGAGTGGATGCCCATCAGCTGGACGGACTTTGCAGAGCAAGTGCGCCGCGTGTCGAACGCCCTTTTGGCCTTAGACGTGAAGATTCAGGAGAACATCGCCGTATTTTCGCAGAATATGCCCGAAGATTACTTTGTAGATTTCGGTGCTTATGGCATCAGAGCCGTAACGGTGCCCTTCTATGCTACGAGTAGCGCCGCTCAGGTGAAATATATGGTGGACGATGCTGAGGTGAGGCTCATTTTTGTTGGAGAACAGGCACAATATGATGTAGCTTTCGGAGTTTTTGCTGTTTCGCAAACGCTGGAACGCATGGTGATCTTCGACCGCAAGGTGGTGCGCCATCCGTTGGATCACGTATCGATGTATTTCGATGAATTTCTGGCCTTGGGTGGAGCAAATGCACATCAGCAGGAGGTGGATCGACGCAGTGCCTTGGCGCGAGGGGAGGATATCGCCAATATTCTCTATACGAGCGGAACGACGGGATTGAGCAAAGGGGTAGTGCTGACGCATCAGATGTATGGATGCGCCATGAAGGAAAACGACAAGGTGTTGCCCCTGAGCGAGAGAGACGTGATATTGAACTTCCTGCCCCTGACACATGTATTTGAGCGCGGATGGGCTTACTTGTGCCTGTCGGAAGGATGTCACTTGGCGGTAAACCGCTATCCGGCCGACATATTGAGATCGCTGAAGGAGGTAAGGCCCACGTGTATGAGCGCCGTACCGAGGTTTTGGGAGAAAGTATACGAAGGAGTGCTGGAACGCATGAGCCATCTGCCAAAAATGAAACAGCATTTGTTTCGAAAGGCCGTTTCGGTAGGGAAAATATACCAGATAGGCTATCTGAGCAAGGGGCGAAAGCCACCATTGAACCTGAAATGGGAATATAAGTTCTTGGAGAAAACCATAATCGGACTGCTGAAAAAGCAATTGGGATTGGACCGAGGCAATATTTTCCCCACGGCAGGGGCTACCATATCGAAGGAAGTGGAAAGCTTTATCCATATTTGTGGCATCAACATGGTCACAGGTTACGGGCTGACGGAATCGACGGCCACCGTATCGTGCGACCACGTTGGAGAACCTTATACTATAGGCTCAGTGGGACGCATCTTGGGCGGCGTGGAAGTGAAAATAGCCGAAGACGGAGAGATCTTGCTACGCGGAGGCACCATTATGAGCGAATACTATCGCAAACCGAAGGAAACTCATCAAGCTATTGACGATGAAGGATGGTTTCATACCGGAGATGCAGGTTATCTGAAGGAAGGCGAACTTTTTTTGACCGACAGAATAAAAGATCTCTACAAAACATCGAACGGAAAGTACATTGCACCACAACAAATCGAGTCAAAACTGATCGTAGACAAATTTATAGACCAAATTGTGGTGGTGGCCGACAGGTTGAAGTTCGTTTCGGCCTTGATTGTGCCCAACTATGCGCTATTGGAAGAGTATGCGAAGAAAAACGGCGTAACCTGTGACTCGATGGAAGCATTATGTCGGAATGAGCAAATCAACGATTTTATGATGGGGCGAATTGCGACTTTGCAGCAGGACTTCGCACCCTATGAGCAGGTAAAACGCTTCAGATTGCTTCCCCACCCGTTCAGCATGACTCGTGGCGAAGTGACCAATACGCTAAAAATAAAGCGCAGGGTGGTATTGGAGCATTATAAGGAGGAGATAGATGATATGTATGAATGAACGCTAAAGTTATTTCGAAGAATAATGTGGCACGTGTGAATATAATTTTGTAATTTTGGGGCTACAAAAAGAAACAATGATAACTGCAGAACAACTCAAAGACTTATCAGACCGTACAGCGGCCCTATATCGCTATCTTAATATCGAAGGAAAGATGGTTGAGGTAGAAGAAGAAGAGTTGCGCACCCAAGCTCCTGGTTTCTGGGATGACCCGAAAGCTGCAGAGGTCCAGATGAAGAAGGTGAAGGGCCTTCAAAAGTGGATAGATGGCTACAAGGAGCTGAAAAGTCTGGTTGACGAGACGGAGCTCGCTTACGAGTTTTATAAATCAGAAATGGTGTCTGAAAACGAAGTAGACCAGAATTTTGAGACTGCTTTGCACGCTTTGGAGACTCTCGAACTTCGTAATATGCTCAGGGAAGACGAAGATTCGATGGACTGCGTACTGAAGATCAATTCTGGAGCTGGTGGAACCGAAAGTCAGGACTGGGCGTCGATGCTTATGCGCATGTATTTGCGCTATGCAGAGCAGCAGGGCTATAAAACACGCATAAGCAACCTTCAGGATGGTGACGAAGCCGGAATAAAGACCGTAACGATGGAAATAGAAGGTGAGGATGCCTACGGTTACCTAAAAAGCGAAAGCGGAGTGCATCGGTTGGTTCGCGTGTCTCCTTTTAATGCCCAAGGCAAGCGCATGACATCGTTTGCGAGTGTTTTTGTTACTCCATTAGTGGATGATACGATAGAAGTTGAGGTTGATCCCTCTAAAATCTCGTGGGATACATTCCGTTCAAGCGGAGCTGGCGGACAAAATGTAAATAAGGTAGAAACAGGAGTAAGATTACGCTACATGTATACCGATCCGGACACTGGAGAGACAGAAGAAATCCTGATAGAGAATACGGAGAGTCGCAAACAGTTGGAAAATCGCGAAAATGCCATGAGGTTGCTACGTTCACAACTTTATGACCGCGAACTGCAACGAAGGAAAGCGGCTCAAGCAAAGATTGAAGCCGGAAAGAAAAAAATAGAGTGGGGCAGCCAGATAAGGAGCTACGTTTTTGATGATAGGCGCGTAAAAGACCACAGAACAGGCTATCAGACCAGTGACGTGAGCGGAGTGATGGACGGAAAGCTCGATGGATTCATCAAAGCTTATCTTATGGAGTTTGCCGGTAAGGAAAACGACTAATGAAGCGTTATAATCATTAAAATTCATATATACAATGAGTAAAAATAGTAAGATTCGTCAAAAGAACCGCCAGATACAAGCTGAAAAGAAAGCTCGTAAGGTGGTGAATGGTATTTTTATCGGTTTAATCGTATTGGCACTGATCGTAGTGGTTATTTCGGCCATCATCTTCTCATAAAAGCAGTGCCATTAGAGATAGAACATAAGTTCCTGGTAAAAGGCTGCTTTAATTCATACGTAACGCGCTCAACGCGCATTGTGCAAGGATATCTTTCAAGCTTGAAAGAGCGTACGGTGCGTGTTCGTATTTATGGAGACCGTGCATACTTCACAGTGAAGGGTCCAACACGGTCTGATGGACTCACACGTTATGAGTTTGAGCAGGAGATTCCCCTTGCAGAGGCTGAGCAGATGTTGCAGCTATGTTGTGAGCCGGGAATAATAGAAAAAGTGCGCCACATTGTACCTTATGCTGGGCATGTATGGGAAATAGACGAGTTTCGTGGAGACAATGTGGGGCTTATTTTGGCTGAAATAGAAGTCCAGTCTGCGGATGAGACGTTTGAAATTCCTCCGTTTGTGGGCAAAGAAGTAACGGGAAATGAAAAATATTATAACTCCTACCTTTCAAACCATCCATTCACTGAATGGAATAGGTAGGAGAGGTAGGAGTGTTGAAAACTTCCAACCTAGACTGGTTGGATTGTGCAAAAGGAATAAGGAGTTCGTATAGATTCCAGTTCTTATTGCTGGCTTTTGGGTTTCTTTTTAAGTATATCTATGAAGTACTGCTTCATACTTTCGCCTTGTTCCGGCGTAATAGTGAGGTAGTAGTGCTTTCCATCCAGGCTTTTGGTGAAATGTGTGCGGCCCTTGGGATCAACAAAGATATTTCCAGCCTGTGTGCGCGTCATGTAAGTATTGGGCTCAAGTACTTCGAGTACAGAAGTGACGTCCCAAGTGGGGCGGTCGTAAGGCATCTTCAGATAGCACTTGTAGGCTTCCACCATCGGATGGAGTTTGGCCCAGTTGAAGTCGTTCTCAATGCTTTTCCCCGGGTATTTCACGGCTAATCCTAATTCAAAGGGTGAAGTAATGATGGGAACAGGGCATTCTGCAAAGAGCTTGGCGCATGCCGGAATGTCATTAAGCACATTGTATTCAGAATAATCGTCTTTATCGAAGCGGCCAGCCATGACGGACAGATACTTTACCTTTTTTGCGATGAGTTGCTTTCCTGAGAGGGAGGAATATTGATCTGCTTTGGTTTCGAGCAGGCGTGCAAGGTTGGTAGAAAATCCTGTAGAGATGATAATAACGGAATGGTCTGCTTGCTTTGCGAGAATCTGGCGATAGAGCTGGTGTGCATCGGGCAACTGATTGACATCAGGTATTGTTGTTTTGAAAGCAGGTTTTCCTTCTGTTTTCATATCAGATACGATGCTGGCATAATTGGTGAGTTTCTTCTCTACATATCCGCCGCGTACGATGCCGATGGGAATGTTAGGATAACCATACCAAGTATTCATAATGTCAATGAAACGGGCAGATTCCTCACCTTGTTTATTAGACATGATGGCAATAAGTTTAATCTTTCCCATGTCCTGATATTTATAGAGCAGATCAAGTGCAAGGGCATCATCAACGTCATTGCCCATATCTGTGTCGAAGATGATAAGTTGTGGTCCTTTCTGTGCACCAGCGGTGAGCAGTGTGAATAGCGTGAAAGCAATAAGGAAAAGTGTCTTTTTCATGATGGGGAATTTGGGTAAGAATAATGTGATGTACTTCTGGTTAGAAACGAATAATCCACAGACTTCGCAGACCATACCGATGCTATGATATTAATGCATCGCGGAATCTGTCTGAAATCTGTGGACTAATTAATCTTGAAGTAGAAAGTTACTCTGCAGCTGGTGCTTCTGGCTCTGCTGGAGTTTCAACAGCTTCTGCGGCAGCTTCGTTTGCTTCAGCGGCAGCTGTGGCTGCTGCTTCTTCAGCGGCCTTCAGGGCTTCAGCCTTCTTTTCTGCAACTTTCTTTGCAATGGTTTCGTTTACTTTCTTCTCTGCTTCTAAGCGAGCGGTCTTGGCAGACTTCTTTTCTTCGACTTGCTTAACAATAATTTTGCTTAATTTCAGTTCTTTCTCCTTTTTCCAAGCTTCAAACTTTGCTTGAGCAGCAGCTTCGTCGAAAGCGCCCTTACGTACACCTACGTTGAGATGTTTTTTGAGCATAACGCCTTCTCGCGAGAGAATGTTACGAACAGTGTCAGTGGGCTGTGCACCAACTTCTACCCAATAGAGGGCACGTTCAAAATTCAAATCTACAGTAGAGGGGTTCGTGTTGGGATTGTAAGTTCCAACTTTCTCAATAAAGCGTCCATCACGTGGAGCACTTGAGTTTGCGATTACGATAGAGTAGAAGGCATAGCCTTTTCTTCCTCTTCTTTGCAATCTGATTTTAGTTGCCATAATTAATTGTAATGTTTAATAGGTTTGAATAATGCCGCTAACTCGTAACGGCGGTGCAAAAGTACGCTTTTCTGACAAAATAGCAAGGATTTACATTCGTTTTTTACAGTTCGCGGATGATCTTGAAGTGGGGAACCAGGGTTTTTATGATACACCAACCTATCAAATAGGCCACGGCGCAGAAAATAAACACAACGAAGTAACCTGCTTGTATACCAGAGAATCCGGCAAAGTGTAAGTTGTTTTCTGCGGCGTAGTCAAAGAAAGCACCAGAGCCTTGCTGAATGAAGAATGAGCCGAGGCCGCCGGCCATTCCGCCTATGCCGGTCACTGTGGCTACAGCATACTTCGGGAACATGTCGCTGACCGTGGTGAATATGTTAGCCGACCATGATTGATGGGCGGTGCAAGCTAAGCCGATGATGATAATGGGAATCCACGGTGAGTAACTACCAAGCGGTTGAGCAAAAAGCACGAGAAGCGGTATGAATGCAAAGATGAGCATGGCGCGCATGCGGCCAGCGTAGGGATTCATCTTCTTTTTCTCGATGAAAATGGTGGGCAAATAACCACCAAAGACTGAGAGCATCGTAATCAGATAGATCACGAAAATGTAAGGAGCACTCTGCGTGGTATCCATGTGGAATACTTGCTTCATGTAGCTGGGAATCCAGAACAGGAAGAACCACCATACGCCGTCGGTCATGAACTTGCCGCTGGCGAAGGCCCATGTTTGGCGGTGACGGAATGCTTTCCATAATGAAACTTTCGCTTTACTTTCGGTTGCCGGTAATGTCAGATGGTCTTCGTCATCTTGATTGATGTATTTCAGTTCAGCGGCGTTGACGGCATTATTCTTGTCGGGCTTCTTATAGAGGAACTGCCAGAATCCAATCCATACAAATCCGAGGGCACCAATGATAATGAAAGCCATTTCCCACCCGTATGCTTTGGCTATGAACGGAATGGTGAGTGGTGCGATCAGTGCGCCTATTGTAGAGCCGGAATTAAACCAGCTGGTGGCGTATGCGCGGTCTTTCTTGGGGAAGTATTCGGCCGTTGCTTTGACGCAGGCAGGAAAGCTGCCGGCTTCGCCTACTGCCAGAATCAGTCGTGCTCCCAGAAATAGTGCCATGCTTACTGCAATTACTTTTTCCACATCGGCCGATGTTGCGATGATGTTGCGCGCCTCTTCAAAAGAGATCCCGAATGAGCCCGAGAGGGTTCCTGCTGTGGCTATGCCGCAGAAGGCATGGAGTATGGCGCCAATCGACCATACGGTGACTGCCACGATGAAGCCTTTCTTTGTGTCCAGCCAGTCTACAATGCGTCCGGCAAAGAGCATGGCGATGGCATAGAAGAGGGAGAAGCATCCGGTTACAAATCCGTAGTCTTTATTGCTCCAGTGGAACTCAGGAGAAATGAAGTCGGGGAACGTCAACGACAATACCTGCCGGTCCATATAGTTAATGGTAGTTGCGAAGAACAGTAATACGCAAATCACCCAGCGGTAGTTGGTCATTCTCTTGTTATCTGTCATGATGATTTTATTAATGGTATTAATCTCAATTGGTTATGGTTGTTTGCCGATATAGGCCAAAATGCCTCCGTCTACGTAGAGAATCTGTCCGTTGACGAAGTTGGAAGCATCCGAAGCCAAGAATACCGCTGGTCCTTTCAAGTCGTCAGTATTTCCCCAGCGGCCTGCCGGCGTTTTGGCTACGATGAAAGCATCAAATGGATGACGGCTGCCGTCGGGCTGTGGCTCACGGAGAGGAGCCGTTTGGGGTGTGGCGATGTAGCCCGGGCCTATGCCGTTGCACTGAATGTTTCTGCCTCCGTATTCCGAGGCAATGTTCCGGGTGAGCATCTTCAGTCCCCCTTTGGCAGCGGCGTAGGCCGAAACCGTTTCGCGTCCCAGCTCGCTCATCATGGAGCAGATGTTGATAATCTTTCCGTGCCCCTTGCGCAGCATTCCCGGAATCACGGTTTTCGATACGATAAACGGTCCGTTAAGGTCGATGTCAATCACTTCCCGGAATTCTGCAGCCGTCATTTGGTCCATCGGAATTCTTTTGATGATACCGGCGTTATTCACCAGTATGTCAATGCTCCCCAGCTCGCGTTCTATGTCGCTAACCATGCGGCTTACGCTTTCTTCGTCCGTCACGTCGCACAGATAGCCTTTCGCAGCAATGCCTTTCTGGGCATATTTGCTGAGCGCTTTGTTCAGATGCTCCTCTCCACGGCAATTAAAGGCTATCTTCGCCCCTGCTTCGGCCAACGCTTCGGCAATGGCCATCCCTATGCCATAGGCTGCACCGGTAACGAGGGCTACTTTTCCTTCCAGACGGAATAGTTTCTCCATGTCTTTTGTCATTTCAGGTCAGTGATAGCATAGAAATCCTGATCCCCGTAGTCCAAATTCTCTCCGCCCATGCCCCAGATGAAAGTATAGTTGCTGGTGGCCGCTGCGGAGTGTATCGACCATTCCGGTGAAAGCACGGCTTGGTCGCCCTGCATCCAGATGTGGCGCGTTTCCTGGGGTTGGCCCATAAAGTGACAGATGGCCTGATCCTGAGGAAGATCGAAATAGAAGTAGGCTTCCATTCTGCGGCTGTGCGTGTGGGCTGGCATGGTGTTCCATACGCTGCCCGGGGCCAGTTCTGTCATGCCCATTTGCAACTGGCATGTGGGTAGCACCTGGTTAACGATCATTTTGTTGATGTTGCGGTCGTTGGAGCCTTCCAGGCTGCCCATGTGGGCCACGATGGCATTGGCTTTGGTAATTTTCTTGTCAGGGTAAGTGCAGTGGGCTGTGGTGGAGTTGAAATAAAACTTGGCAGGGCGGTTTGCGTCATCGCTTTCGAAGGTCACCTTGCGGTCGCCGCGCCCCAAGTAGAGTGCTTCCTTATAATTAAGGTGAAACTCTTGGTCGCCTACACGCACCGTGCCCGAACCTCCTACGCAGTAGATGCCCACCTCTCTGCGGCTCAGAAAAAATGCTGCTTTCAGCGGCTCGATGGCTTCCAGCTCCAGAGGCTCCTTCACGGGCATGGCCCCACCCACTATCATGCGGTCATACATCGAGTATACCATGTTCACTTCGTCTGCTGCAAACACTTTCTCTATCAGAAAATCCTTGCGTAGGCGAGCGGTGTCGTAGTGCTTCGCATCTTCAGGATGCGCGGCATATCTCAGTTCGTAGTTTGTTTTCATGCTTGTTTGTTCTTTTTCATCGATGCTTTAACGAAATACCATATCAGCAGAACGTATGTTGCGGCGGCCAGCAGGTTGCTCCATGTGCTGTTCACCCATGCATCGTTTACGGGGTTGAAGTTCGCGAAGCGCAGCAGTGCGCTTACCACGCCCATCAGGGCTCCGCCTGCTATGAATCCACTGGCAATCAGGGTACCCATCTCTCCGCGCGATGCATTGACTTCCTTGTCCTTGCTGCGTGAAGTTACGTACCAGTTTACGATTCCTCCCACCAGGAGCGGCAGGTTCAGGTCGAGCGGTATGAACATGCCCAATGCGAAAGCCAGGGCCGAGATGCCCACGTAGTCCAAAGCAATAGCCATCACGGCACCAATGCCGTAGAGTAGCCACGGTGCTCCCTGTCCGCTCATCAGCGGTTCTATTACGGCGGCCATGGCGTTAGCCTGTGGGGCTGCCAGCTGCCCACTGGTGAACCCGTAGGTGCTGTTCAGGAGCATAATCACGCCTCCCACAGTCGCAGCACTGGCCAGAATGCCGAGGAATTTATAGGTTTCCTGCTTTTTCGGTGTGGAACCGAGCCAATATCCAATCTTGAGGTCCGTTACGAAACTGCCTGCCGTGGACAACGCTGTACATACCACGCCTCCCATCAGCAGTGCGGCCACCATGCCGCCCGTGCCTTTCAGTCCTACGGCCACCATGATTACCGAAGCCAGAATGAGCGTCATGAGTGTCATTCCGCTTACGGGATTACTGCCCACAATGGCGATGGCATTGGCTGCCACAGTGGTAAAGAGGAAGGCAATCAAGGCTACGATCAGTATGGCTACGATGCTGAAAAGCAGGTTGCCGTTCATTACGCCTATAAAGAAGAATATGGATATCACGAAGATGGTCAGCAGCGTTCCTATGGCCACGATTTTCATCGAGAGGTCGCGCTGTGTGCGCACGGTTTGGGCTTCTGCTTCGGCTCCTACGGTCTTGAAGGCTTTTCCCGTGAGGCGAGCCGCTCCGGAAATGATCTTACGGCTTTTCCAGATGCCCAAGAGTCCTGCCATGGCAATGCCGCCAATGCCAATGCTTTTGGCATATTTAAAGATTTCTTCGGGTGATGCCTGTGTGGCACTGAGACCCTCTGCCACTTGTGTTTCGGGGAATATCAATGCAATGCCCGGCACAATGAGCCACCATACTACGGCGCTACCTGCACAGATAATGGCGGCATATTTCAGGCCCACGATGTATCCCATGCCCAATACGGCCGCTCCGGTGTTGAGCTTGAACACCAGCTTTGCCTTGTCAGCCACAGCGGCTCCCCAGCCGAACACACTCGTGGTGAAGGTGTCTGTCCATGAGCCGAACGTGGCGATGATGAAGTCGTACAGTCCGCCCACGAGGCCGGCAAAGAGCAGTGGCTTGGCGCCTGCCGAACTTCCTTCGCCGCTCATCAGCACCTGCGTGGATGCCGTAGCCTCGGGGAAGGGATACTTGCCGTGCATTTCCTTGACAAAATACTTGCGGAAGGGAATCATGAACAGCACGCCCAGGAATCCTCCAAGCAGGCTTGCCAGGAATACCTTCATGAAGTCCACCGTAATCTCGGGATATTTGGCTTGCAGAATATAGAGCGCAGGCAGTGTGAAGATGGCTCCGGCCACGATCATGCCCGAACAGGCTCCGATACTCTGGATCATTACGTTTTCGCCCAGTGCATTCTTCCGGTGCGTGGCTCCAGCCACGCCTACGGCTATGATGGTAATGGGAATCGCGGCTTCAAACACCTGGCCCACCTTCAGTCCGAGGTAGGCACACGCTGCTGAGAAGATGATGGCGAAGGCCAATCCCCACGCCACCGACCACGGTGTCACTTCGCGCGGCTGGCCGTGCGGATCCATTACGGGCTGATATTCTTCGCCCTCCTTTAGTTCGCGGAATGCATTTTCCGGTAGTTTTATCTGCTCTTTATTTTCCATAAAGTATTACGATATATGTTTCTTTTCTTTGATATATAGAGTTTACAAACTGCAAATTTAGAAAGAAAGATTGAATCACCTGTGGTTTTTACTATAAAAACGCTGCTGCAGGGTGTTCGTAGGGTGATATTTTCGTAGCTCTGGAAAAGTTACTTCCACTCGGATAAGTAAACTTGGAAAAACTGTGTATTTCCACTTTCCTTATCACCCGTTTTTTCGTAACTTTGCCCAACTTCGATGGTGCGATTATGCTTGATAAGCCGCTGTAAGTGTTGAAGGAAGACTTTCTGTTTGATGTAAATAACGTAGCATTAATGAATAAGGTTATGATACGAAGATCGTTCTTATTTTGTTTTATGTGTATGCCCCTCTTGGCCTTTGCCCAGTCGAAGAGGGAGGTGAATTATGATGAATCGAACATCCCGGCTTACGTGTTGCCCGACGTTCTGCGCTGCGAGGACGGCAGGAGGGTGACCACGGCGAAGGAGTGGGAGAAACGCCGCCGGCCCGAACTGCTGAAGATGCTCAGCGAGCAGGAATACGGCGTGACGCCTCGCGGCAAGGTGAAGACCTCCTACGAGGTGCTCACGGAGCGCCCCCTCGCATTGGGCGGCAAGGCCACGATGCGCGAAGTGATGATGACCTTCGGTGTGGGCGTTAACGAGGTGAAGGCACTGATGGCCGTCTACGTTCCCAACCAGCGTAAGGGGCGCGTACCCGTGTTCATAGCCTACAATTTTCAGGGCAACCGTTACGTAACGGGCGACACCACGCTTTTGCCGTCGCCCCACATGCTGCGTCCGCTCCATCCACACGACAATCTGCCAGGCTGGAGAACGGCCATCGAGCCTTTCCCTGTTGAAAACATCATTGATCGCGGTTACGCCTTGGTAACGCTGCTCTATGAAGATATCTGTCCCGATTATCCCGAAGGTGCCTCCCGTTCGGTGGCTTCGCTGTTTCCTGCCGAAGAAAGCGGCACGGCGTGGCAGGCCATTGGCGCATGGGCCTGGGGTAGCAGTCGCGTGGCCGACTGGGTGTGCCGCCAGCCGTGGGTCAATCGCAAGCAACTCATCGTGATAGGCCACTCGCGTCAGGGCAAGGCTGCCCTGTGGGCCGGAGCACAGGATGAGCGGTTCCAGGTGGTCATCTCCAACAATTCCGGTTGTGGCGGTGCGGCGCTCTCCAAGCGCCAGTTTGGCGAAACGGTGGGCATCATCAATGGTAGTTTTCCCCACTGGTTCTGTCGCAATTTCCGTAATTACAATGATAAAGAACAAAACCTGCCCTTCGATCAGCATGAGCTCGTGGCCCTCGTTGCGCCGCGCCATGCCTATGTGGCCAGTGCCAGCGAAGACCGCTGGGCCGATCAGAAGGGGGAATATCTGGCTGCCTATTATGCCTCGCCCGTGTGGGCCCTGTATGGCATGAATGGGCCCTCTTCCGCCGAGATGCCACCCGTGGGGCAGCAGGTGATGACCGACATCGGCTACCACATGCGCCCGGGCAAGCACTCCCTGGCCCCCTACGACTGGCAGCGCTACATGGACTTCTGCGACAAGGTGTTTGGAAGGTGAGAACTGTTACTCCTTTTGCTCCGTACAATCCATCATTATGAATCATAAATTAATAAAAGTATTTCTGCTGGCTGTCGGCCTGAGTGTCTGGACGCATGCCGAGGCGCAGCAACCGGCACCCCTCTACGACGAATCGCAGGTGCCCAAGTTCACACTTCCCGATCTGCTGCGGCTCAGCGATGGCACACCAGTGACCAGCCGTAAAATCTGGGAGAAGAAGCGCCGCACCGAACTCATGGAGCTCTTTGCCAGTCAGGAGTATGGGCGGACGCCTCGGGAAAAGCTCAAAATTACCCACGAACTGCTGCGTGAGAATAAGGCCGCGCTGGACGGACTGGCCACGGAGCAGCAGGTGAGGTTCACCTTCTACGGCCAGGGCCGTAAGGTGGAGGCGTTGCTCCTCGTCTATGTCCCCAACCAAAGGCAGGGCCGCGTGCCCACCTTCGTGAGCTACAACTTCCGTGGCAATCACAGCATGTCCACCGACGAGTCGATACTCTACTCTCCGTATTTCAACCGCCTCACCAACCGCGAGGACCCCGTCCTGGTGCGCAACAACCAGGCTTCTCGCTGGCCCATTGCCGACATCGTGAAGCGAGGCTATGCCGTAGCTACCATGTGCTATCAGGACCTCTTTCCAGACAATGCCAAGGGGCGCCCCGAGAGTGTGGCCGCCCTCTTTAAGGATGACACGGACCGGCAGCCCGATTCCTGGAACGCCATTGGCGTATGGGCCTGGGGCTACAGCCGCATTGCCGACTGGGTGGTGAAACAGCCTTGGGCGGACCGCAAGAAACTCATCGTGCTGGGCCACTCGCGCTTAGGCAAAACGGCCCTCTGGGCCGGAGTGCAGGACCAGCGCTTCCCCGTGGTGATCTCCAACTGTTCGGGGTGCAGTGGTGCGGCTCTCTCCAAGCGTCAGTATGGCGAAACGGTGGGCAAAATTAACCAGAGCTTTCCCCATTGGTTCTGCCCTGCCTATAAGCAATACAGCTGGAATGAATCCCGTATGCCGTTCGACCAGCATGAACTGCTGGCGCTCGTTGCTCCGCGCCACCTCTATGTGGTCAGTGCTGAGGAGGACCGCTGGGCTGACCCGAAGGGAGAGTTCCTCTCCACCCACTATGCGAGTCCCGTATGGAAACTCTATGGCCTTCAGGGCATAGAACAGGAGACGATGCCCCAGGTGAATCAGCCCATCATGACCGACGTGGGCTACCACATCCGTACGGGCGTTCACGACGTGACGCCTTACGACTGGCAGCAATACATGAACTTCTGCGACCGCGTGCTGCGCTGAATCGAAGTGCAGCATGGGCCTGCATCGGGTGTGCCGCATTGCCGAAACCTGTTGACGGCGGTGCGGCATGCCTTTTTTGTATATCGCTGCATTGCAGGGGAGAATGGCCGTACGCCTGTGGTATGGCATGAATCCCCATCGGTGTGGCTCCGCACCATAAGTGAATGGTGCCACTCCCCTGAGGATGGGTTCCGTACCATAGGCGAACGGTTCTACTTCCCCTGGAGATTTGCGCTGTGAGGGTGGTGTGCGAGTTCACTTTCCTGGGGTAATGTTGCAAATTATTTGAAAGATGCAACATTGTGAGGAAATTTGTTGCAATTTATTTGAAAAATGCAACAATATACCATGGTTTTGTTGCAAAATAATTCGAAGATGCAACATTTCTCGAGAAATTGTTGCAATTCCACACGAGAATTGCAACATTACCCCGGGGAATTGTTGCAGGACTCAAATAAATTGCTTTGCCTCCTTTGTGGAGTCAGCCCCTTCGGCTCAGGAGGGTGGCCACTGCGCTGCGTAGCAGCAGAAAGAGGCAGAAGGAGAGCCACAAACCGTGGTTCATCAGCATGGGGAAGGTGAGGTAGTAGCAGGCAAAGAAGCCCACGGTGGCTGTGAGCATGGTGAGGAGCAGCTTGCGCGTGGCCGTAAGGCCTATGAACACGCCGTCCCACAGGAATGCGGCGAAGCCTAAGAGCGGTACGGCCATCGTCCAGGGCAGAAACTGTAAGGCTCGGGCCTGCACGTCGCCATGGTGGGTGAGCAGCGAGAGGAGGGTGGACCCCAACACGGCATAGCAGAGGGTGAACGCGGCGGCTATGGCCGCTCCCATGCGAAACAGGGCCGACAGCATCCGTCTGAGCTCCGTGGGCTGGCCTGCTCCCGTGAGGCGACCGGCCAGCGATTCGCCGGCATTGGCAAAGCCATCTACAAAATAGGAGAAAAACAGGAACAGCTGCATGAGCAGGGAGTTGGCCGCCAGGGTGAGGTCATCTTGCCGCGAACCGGCTATGGTGAAAAAGGTGGTGACCGAAAGGATGCAGAGCGTGCGCAGAAAGATGTCGCGGTTTACGCTGAAAAAGCGCCTGAGCTTTTCCTTCTGCACCAAACGGCTGAAATGGAAGGCATGGCGATAGTGGGCATAACGGGTGCGCCAGGTGACGATGGCCATCAGCAGGCCGGCATACTGGGCCAGGAGGGTTCCGGCTGCCACACCGGCCACCTGCATCTTGGCCACGAGTACGAACCCCAGGCTGGCAATGACATTGAGAAGATTCTGTGCGATGGCGATGCGCATCGTGGAGCGCGTATCGCCATGACCGATGAACCATCCGTTAAGCCCATAGAGGGGCAGCACGGTCGGTGCACCCCAGATGAGGATGTGGAAATAGGTCAAGGCCGAGGCTTCCACCTCGGACGAGGCGTCGGCCAGGCGAAAAGCCAGGCGGCTCAGCGGATGGCCCAACAGCAGGAGCAGCACGCCCACGCCCACGGCGAAGATGAGCGAGCGATAGAGGCTGTAAGTCACCTCCTCGTGGTTTTCGGCACCGAGCGCCTGGCTGGTGAAGCCACTCGTGCCGGCGCGCAGAAAACCGAACAGCCAGTACATGAGGCTGAACACCATGCTACCCAGCGCAATGGCTCCGATGTAGGTCGGCGAGCCCAGGTGGCCCACGATGGCCGTGTCGATGATGCCCAGGAGGGGCACCGTAATGTTTGAAACGATGGCCGGCAGAGCAATGTGCAGGATGGTTTGCTCAGAGAACGAATCGTACTTCCTTGAAAGCATAGCGTCGGCGTTGCTGGTCGGTGGTGAGCAGGAGCAGGTGCCCGTCGGGTTCAACGGAGAGTATACGGGCCATGAATGTTCCCTCGCGGTCTTGGTAGGGATGGATGCCCTCGCGGCGGTAGAGCCGCTGCATGTAGGCCTGCTGCAAAGGGGCGGTGATGCCCTTTTCCAAGGCTTCGTAGTGGGTGATGAAGCGATGGGTGATGGCCTGGAGCAGGGCGGCGCAGTCGTGGGAGTGGTGGGTGAGCATCCGGAGGGAAACGGGGTTGGGAGGATAGGCAGAGAATAGCGTCTGGTTGACGTTGACGCCGCTGCCTATGATGCAGTGGTCCATCGTGCTGCCTGAGAGGCCTACCTCGATGAGCGTGCCGCAAATCTTCAGGTCGGCAAAGTAGATGTCGTTGGGCCATTTGATGGTGAAACCGGAAATCACCTCGCTGAGGCTCTGGCAGATGGCTACCGACATGGCTTGCAGCAGCAGGAACTGCCGGCGTGGGGCCAGGAACGTGGGCCTCACGCCGAGGCTGAACAGCAGATTCTTGCCTTCCTCGCTCTCCCAGCGATGGCCCTGCTGGCCACGACCGGCCGACTGGTGACGGGCCGTCACGATGACGTACTTCTCGTTACGCTCCCTGAGGAGGCGGCGCGCCTCGTCGTTGGTGGAGGTTGTAGAATCGAGCGAAAGGAGGTAGGTGGGGGAGGGGGAGTTCATTTAATGGATGAGTGAAGGGTCGGACAGCGTGTAGGCATCGAAGGCATCTTTGAAGTGAGTGACGCGGTAGGCATCGGGGGTGCCCACAATGCTGATGATGTCGAACTGATGGGGCATTTCGAGGTGGTAGAACGCTACGTAGTTTCGGGCGGCGCGCAGGAGATGCTGCATCTTGGTGCGGTCTACAGCGCTTTCCGGCAGGGCAAAACGGTCGTTGCTCCGGGTTTTTACCTCAACGAAAATGAGATATCCCAGTTTTTCGGCCACGATGTCGATTTCGCAATGGCCGGCATGCCAGCCCACGTGGCGGATATGGTAGTCGTGGAGCAAGAGATAGCGCTGGGCCATGCTCTCGCCCCATCGGCCCGTGTCGTTATGCTGTGCCATGAGTGGAATGATGCTCTATTCATAGGCAAAGTTAAGCCTTTTTTGCGTGAGGTGAGGCATAAATGGTTAACTTTGCACCAAAAAACCGGATATGGACGACGAGTACTACATGAAGAAGGCCCTCGACGAAGCGAAGAAGGCCCAGGCCGACGGGGAGGTGCCCGTGGGTGCTGTGATTGTGAGCGGTGACAGAGTGATAGCGCGTGGCCACAACCTGACGGAGCGGCTGTGCGACGTAACGGCACATGCCGAAATGCAGGCCATTACGGCTGCCGCCGGAGTGGTGGACGGAAAGTATCTGACTGACTGCACGCTCTACGTCACGCTGGAGCCCTGCGTGATGTGTGCAGGGGCCATAGGCTGGGCGCAGATGGGCCGCCTGGTGTATGGTGTGGCCGATCCCAAGCGCGGCTACTCCACCTTTGCGCCGAAAGCCCTCCATCCCCATACGGAGGTGAGAAGCGGCGTGATGGAGCAGGAGTGTTCCGAACTGGTGCAGGCCTTTTTCAGGAAGAAAAGGGGCTAAGTCAGACAGAATGTTTAACTTTGCAACAGGATTAACATTCATACAGCAAGCATTATGGCCATATTTAAGAGAATATTATTGAAACTCAGCGGCGAGAGCCTCGCCGGCAACCAGGGTTACGGCATTGACGTAGACCGGCTCAACGATTACGCTGCACAAATTAAGGAAGCCCGAGAGATGGGGGTGCAGATAGGCATCGTGATAGGCGGTGGCAATATCTTTCGCGGCTTGAGTGGGGCCGGAAAAGGCTTTGACCGCGTGAAGGGAGACCAGATGGGCATGTGTGCCACGGTGATCAACAGCCTGGCACTGAGCAGCGCACTGGGAGCCATCGGCGTGCCCTCAAGGGTGCTGACCGCCATCAGAATGGAGCCTATCGGTGAGTTTTACAACAAGTGGAACGCACTGCGGTTGCTGGAGGCAGGCGAGGTGGTGATCATGAGCGCAGGCACGGGCAATCCTTATTTCACTACCGACACGGGTTCTTCCCTGCGCGGCATAGAAAAAGAGGCCGACGAGATGCTCAAAGGCACACGGGTGGACGGCATCTACACGGCCGACCCGGAAAAAGACCCTACGGCTACGAAGTTTACGGAAATCACTTACGACGAAATCTATCAGCGCGGACTCAAGGTGATGGACCTCACGGCTACCACCATGTGTAAGGAAAACCATCTGCCCATCTATGTGTTCAATATGGACCAGTATGGCAACCTGAAACGCGTGCTCAGTGGCGAACAGATCGGTACGCTCGTAAGAAACTGATAAGAGCCGGCGTTTCCCTCCGCCCTTTTCTGCTTAATTCACTTCTTCAAAGTCGATGTACTCCCCTTCATCGTCCTTGATGATGCGGTTGCCGCTCTCCTGAGGCTTGGCTTCGGGCTGCTTGCGCTGCGACGAGGACCCCTGCTGCGTGGTGCGCTGGTTGTAGTTCTTGGCCGAAGGGCTGAACAGCGTGTGCACAATCTCTTTCAGATACTTGAATACGTAGTATATGATGATGCAGAAAAGAATGATTTCAAGTAATCCCATGACTCTTTAGATTTTAGTGTTTTGACGTTTCTGCGTAAGCAGGGAAAGTACGATGTACCACACGATGGCAAGAGCGATGCCTTTCGTACGCAGCAGGACGATGAGCAGCACGGCCGTGAGCAGGAAGAAATAGCGCACGGCATTCTCCCTGACGCCATAATGCTTGAACTTCAGCGCAAACATGGGGATCTCGGCCACCAGCAGAAAGCATGAGAGCACCAGCATGCAGAGAATGACCACGCTGGCCCAGGAATAGTCAGCCAGCAGGTTGCCGAAGCCAATGGTGAAAGCGCCCCAGAAGAGCGCGTTGGCCGGCGTGGGCAGACCAATGAATGAAGAAGTCTGGCGCTCATCCAGATTGAACTTGGCCAGTCTGAGCGCAGAGAAGGCGGCCATGAGGAATGCCGCATAGGGAAGCAGCGCGCTGGAGCAGAGGTCGCGAAGCAACATGAACACGATGGCCGAGGGAGCAAAGCCGAAAGTGACGTCGTCGGCCAGAGAATCGAGTTCCTTGCCAATGGGTGACGACACATGCAGCAGGCGCGCGGCGAAACCGTCGAAGAAATCGAACACTGCCCCTATGATGATAAAGCAAAGCGACATTTCCGTGAGACCTTCAAAGGCCATGTAAGTGGCGATACAGCCCGAAATCAGGTTGCAACAGGTAAGCGTATTGGGAATTTGTCGCGTGATGAACGATGCCATTAACGTGCTATCTCAGTTTGGCAATGATAGTGTCGTTTCCCACGGTGGCCTGACCCAGTTTGATGCAGATTTCCGTGCCAACCGGCAAGTAGACATCCACCCTGGAGCCCAGTTTGATGAATCCCAGATGTTCGTCAATATAGCATTCCTCGTTTTCGTGGGCATAGGTCACAATGCGCCGCGCCACTGCACCGGCCACTTGGCGCACCATGATGTCGCCATGGTCGGGAGTGGTGATGACCACGGTGGAACGCTCGTTTTCCATGCTCGCTTTCGGGAGGAAAGCCTTATGGAAATTGCCGTTCTGGTGGGCTACCATTTTGACGTAGCCGTCAACGGGAAACCAGTTGGCATGCACATTGAGGGGAGACATGAAGATGGATATCATCAGCCTGCGATCATGGAAGAATTCGTTCTCATCCACTTCCTCCAAGACTACCACCTTGCCGTCTGCCGGCGCCACTACAATGTCTTTGGTGGTCTCTCCTTCGAAAATGCGGATGGGGCAACGGTAGAAGTTGACCAGAATGGCGTAGACCGCCACGGAGGCTGTCAGAATGCAATAAAAAGGAATTTTGGTGGGAATCAGAAAATAGAGTAACGCATTGATAGCCAGTAGGAGAATGGCACTGACAATGAGGGTTCTGGTGCCCTCGTGGTGAATGCGTATCTTCTTGATCTTTTTTATTTTCTTTATGTTTTTGAGCGGACTCATGAAGGGATGTCACTATATTTTCGGCAAAGTTAGTTTAAACTCTGCGATAATCAAAATGAAAACCTCTTTTTTTTCTATTTGTGGACGTTGGCCGGTTGGCCCGACAGCGTAGAAGAGAGACGGATTGCCTCAGGTGAGAGTGCTTGTTTTTTGACGCAGCCGAAGAATACGGGCCTTGGGCAATAAATAATACAGAATGCCGTTAATAAAGTGATGACGTCATGGTTTAGAACATTTCAGAAGCTGGGTTTGGTGCTCGGTGCGGTGCTTCTCTTATGGCCGGCAGCAGTGCAGGCGCAGGAGGTGAAGCTCCAGAACAGGCCGTACCTTGACCTGCGGCCCTTCCACTATGGGTTTATGATCGGAGTTCACGAGGAAAGTCTGAGGCTGAAAAACAATGGATTCGTGGACCCCGAGACGGGTAGCCAGTGGCTTGCCAGCAATGACCGCTATGATCCGGGGTTTACGGTAGGCGTGTTGGGCGAATGGCGCATGCACCGCCACGTGGCCCTGAGGGCACTGCCTACAATGCACTTTGGCAGTAAGCATATCGTATTTCGCGATCAGGTTACTCACCAGCAGCAGTTTCAGGATATGAAGGCTACCTACATTTCTTTGCCCATTGACGTGAAACTCAGTGCTCCCCGTTTTAATAATTACAGACCGTATGTCATGGCTGGCGTGAACCTGATGTATGACTTGACCACGAAGGAGGATGCCAACCTGAAACTGAAACCTATGAATACCATGTTGGAAGTGGGCATGGGGTGTGATTTTTATCTTCCCTTCTTTAAGTTGATTCCCGAACTGAAGTTCTGTCTGGGTTTCAACAACCTGTTGGACAAGGATCGCAGCGATCTGCTTGACAAAACCAAGGAGGTTTTCACCAAGAGCGTGGATGCGGCCCATACGAACCTCATCGTTTTTACCCTCTACTTTGAGTAGCAGGTTTTAGTAAGCTTCTCTGTATTTTGATTCATCCTGGTCCCCCAGCATGCTCAGGTAGGAAGCATAGCGGCTCTTGGCTATGATGCCTTCTTCCACGGCTTCCCTGACGGCGCAGTGGGGCTCTCCCAAATGCATGCAGTCGGAATAACGGCATTCCAGACCTGTTTGGAATATTTCCCTGAAGAAATGCGAAACTTCGTGCTTGTCGAAGTCGAAAGTACCAAAGCCTTTCACGCCAGGAATGTCAATGGCAACACCGCCGAATGGTAGTTGGAACATTTGGCTGAATGTGGTGGTATGCATTCCGGCATCGTGAGCCGCTGAAATGGGGGCGGTACGCGTGTTGAGCCCGGGAATGAGGAAGTTGAGCAGTGCCGACTTTCCCACTCCCGAATGGCCGGCAATCAGATTGACCTTGCCTTGGAGCAACTGGGGCAGGGTGGAGAGCCCCGTGGCTTGTTGCACAGAAGTAAGCAGGCTGGTATATCCCATTGCCTGATAGAGGTGCATGAGTTCTTCCACGCGCTTTAGGTCCTCATCGTCAAGTAGGTCGGACTTGTTGAACATGAGAATGGCCGGAATGCGGTAGGCTTCGGCTGAAGCGAGAAAGCGGTCGATGAAGGTGGTAGACGTTTCGGGATGCTTGAGCGTGATGACGAGCACTACCTGGTCCAGATTGGCGGCAAGGATATGGCTCTGCTTCGATAGATTGGAGGCGCGGCGTATGATATAGTTGCGGCGATCCTCTATTTCAGAGATGAATGCCGTGCCCTCCGTGTTGAGAATATAAGCCACATGGTCGCCTACGGCAATAGGATTGGTGCTTCGGATTCCACGAAGCCTGAAATTTCCTTTTATCTTGCAGGGAACGATAGTGCCTCCGTCACTCAGCACTTCATACCAACTCCCTGTGTTTTTTACGACTACACCTTTCATTTATTTGCTAAAAATCCACAGACTACAATTGACGTGCTTCTTCAAAAATGCATGCTTCATCAAGCATAGTCTGTGGAGTTTGGCATGAATAGCGCAGGGAGGCTTACACGGTCATGATCTCCTTGTCTTTCTTGGCAAGGATTTCATCAATGCGCTTTACAAACTTATCGTGAAGTTTCTGCAGTTCTGCTTCTGCATCTTTCTCGTTATCTTCGCTGAGCCCGTCCTTGATGGCCTTCTTCAGTTTGTCGATGCCGTCGCGCCTCACGTTGCGCACGCTGATCTTGGCCTGCTCACCCGACTTACCGCACTGTTTGGAGATCTGACGGCGGCGTTCTTCGGTAAGAGCAGGGATGGCTAAACGAATGATCTCGCCATTGCTCTCGGGCGTAATGCCGATGTCCGAATCCATGATGGCTTTTTCTATGATTCGAAACATGGATTTGTCCCAGGGCTTGATGGCAATGGTACGAGCATCGGGGGTTGTAATGGCGGAAACGTTATTCAGCGGAACCATGGAACCGTAGGAATTGACTCTGATGCCATCCACCAGATGAATATTGGCCTTGCCTGCGCGGATGTGCGACAGTTCATCTTCCAAATACATGGCAGCCATCTCCATCTTCTCTTCGCAATCTTGCAAACACTGTTTTACGTCGAACATAATTATGATAATTGGGGGGTTATTGACTAAACGAATTACCCTGAACGGGCATCGGGGTGCATTCTGATTCAGAGTAATGCCTGTAACTTGGTCTCTACTTCTGATGCAGGAATGGCTCCTACCGACTTGTCGACCACCTGCCCGTTCTTGATGAAAAGAAGGGTGGGGATGTTGCGTATGCCAAAGCGTGCCGTGACTTCAGGGTTATCGTCAACGTCAAGTTTTCCGATAATTGCCTGTCCTTCGTATTTCTCGGCCAGGGCTTCAACGGTTGGTGCCATCTTTTTGCAAGGGCCGCACCATACGGCATAGAAATCTACTAATATGGGTTTGTCCTGAGCTACATACTCAGCGAAATTCTGGTCTGTGAATTCTATTTCCATTTTTTGTTGTCTGAATTACTTGTTAAGGGTATTACTTTTCATCTGCAAAGTAACATAAAATTTCTCTTTTACTCAAAGTTTCGGGCATAAATCTTTTAATTCTCCTGAAACTTAATTGATAGCATATTCAATGTCAGCAAAATGGTCCAGGCAGTCAACCACTTCTTTGCTCATGTCAATCTTGATGCTCTGCGACTTGAGGTTGATTTGTACATTGTTATCCTTGTCAACGATGTGGAAGTAGACAGCCGTATTGCCTCTGTTATTGCTGAAACATTTGAGCAAATCATTGCATACAAATCCGGTGAAGGCATCTATGTTGCCTTTGATGGTGATCTTTTGTATGTTATTGTCTTTGATGTCGGCTAAAAATTCCACTCTTTGTATTTTTATCTCAAACTGCGACGCATTCCATCTTTTGGGTATTGAGGCTGCGGTGATGAATAGGGCATTGCCCTCGACAAACAAGTTGCGGTAAGTGCTCCAGTCATCTCCGAAGAGGGCCAGTTCTCCTTGTCCGGAATAGTCTTCCATCTTCACGATGCCGAAAGCTGTGTTGCGTTGGGTAACGCCCTCGCGCACATTGGTCACGATGCCTCCAAACATGAGCTCCTGATTGGCAAAGGTGGCCGGATCATCCTGCAACTGGTTGCACTTGAGTGTACACATCTTCGACAGTACCACTTTGTAAGGATCCAGCGGATGGGCCGAAAGGTAGATGCCTATCAGATTGCGCTCCTTGTTGAGTTTGTCAAGCGTGGTCCATTTTCTGTAAGTTGACTGGGGCATGGGTTTGGTGATTTCAAATGCCTCCATGTCGCCAAACAGCGTGTTCGAGTTATAGAGTTTGTCTTTCTGGAAGGTCTGCCCATAGGCAAACAGGGATTCGAGGAATGTTTCCGCGTTGGTTACCTCAAAGTATTGCTCGCGTGCCAGCCCAAAACAGTCAAAAGCTCCTGCCAGAATCAAGTTTTCGATGACTCGCTTGTTGCAGGTGGATAGGTCTATTCTTTCTACCAGGTCGTAGTAGTCTTTGTATAATCCGTTTTGTTCACGTTCTTTCACAATGCAATCTACGGCGGCAGCACCTACGCCTTTGATGCCACCCATTCCGAAGCGGATGTTGTTCTGGTTGTTTACGCTGAACTTGATGTTGCTTTCGTTCACATCGGGAATCAGCGTCTGTATGCCCATCGCCTTGCATTCATCCATCAGTTTGGTGATGTCGGTGATGTTATCCAAGCTTCGGCTCATCACGGCGGCCATGTACTGCGGTGGAAAGTTGGCTTTCAGGTAAGCGGTTTGGTAAGCTACCCACGAATAGCATGTGGCGTGGCTCTTGTTGAAGGCATACGAGGCAAACGACTCCCAGTCTTTCCATATTTTGTTGAGCGTTGTTTCGTCGTAGCCATTCTTCTTTCCTCCTTCAATAAATTTGGGATGCAAATGGTTCAGTTTATCGATCTGCTTCTTACCCATGGCTTTTCGGAGAGTGTCGCTTTCGCCGCGCGTAAAGTCGGCTATTAGACGCGAGAGCAACATCACTTGCTCCTGATACACGGTGATTCCGTAGGTTTCCTTCAGGTATTTCTCCATGCAGGGCAGGTCGTAACTGATGACTTCCTTGCCGTGCTTGCGGTTGATGAACTGCGGAATGTATTGCATGGGGCCCGGACGATAGAGGGCATTCATTGCAATGAGGTCTTCGAAGGTGGAAGGTTGCAGTTCGCGCAGGTACTTTTGCATACCTGTTGATTCAAACTGGAAAGTGCCGATGGTCTTTCCGTCGCAGAAGAGCTGATAGGTGGCCGGATCGTCTAAGGGCAACTTGTCAAGATCAATGTCAATGTTTAAACTTTTCTTGATGTTGAATATGGCTTCGCGCAGAATGGACAGCGTCTTTAGCCCGAGGAAGTCCATCTTTATAAGCCCTGTCTCCTCAATCACCGAACCTTCATATTGTGTACACCTCAGTTTTTCGCCAGTTTCTTTGTCATCGGCTGTACTGACAGGCACCCAGTCGGAGATGTCATCGCGGCAAATGATGGTACCGCAGGCATGTACTCCGGTATTTCTGATGTTGCCTTCCAGCATTTTGGCATACTTTATGGTCTCTCTTAGCAGCGGATTGTCTGACGATTCGGCTTCACGCAGTTCCGGTACGGCTGCAATGGCATTCGGTAAGTTCATCTTGGGAACTTTTCCGTCTGGTCCTTCGGGTAATTTGTCGGGAATCGCCTTACACAAACGGTTACTCTCTGACAGCGGCAGTTTTTCAACACGTGCAACATCCTTTATGGCCAGTTTCGTGGCCATCGTGCCATACGTAATGATGTGGGCCACTTTTTCTTCGCCATACTTTTTCGTTACCCAATCAAGCACCCTGCCGCGGCCGTCGTCATCGAAGTCTACGTCAATATCCGGCAATGATATACGGTCGGGATTCAGGAATCGTTCAAACAGAAGGTCGTATTTAATAGGGTCTATCTGGGTAATGCCTAAGCAATAGGCCACGGCCGATCCTGCCGCCGAACCACGTCCAGGACCTACGGAAACGTCAAGTTCCTTACGTGCTACGTTGATATAGTCTTGTACGATCAGGAAGTAGCCAGGGAAGCCCATCGTCTTCATTACGTGCAGCTCGAAGCGGATGCGGTCATCTATCTCCTTGCTCAGTGGCTCACCATATCGCTCCTTTGCACCCTCGTATGCCAATTTTGCCAAATAGTCGGCCTCAAGTTTTATGCGGTACAACTTTTCATAGCCTCCGAGTTTTTCTATCTTCTTCCGCCCTTCTTCCTCGCTGCACGTAACTTGCCCATTCTCGTCGCGCGTAAATTCGTCAAACAATTCTTGCTCGGAGAATTTCTGCCTATATTCTTCTTCCGTACCAAAGTCTTTGGGAATGTCGAAATTAGGCATAATGGGTCCGTGGTCAATACTATATTCTTCTACCTCGTCGCAGATGACGCACGTATTGCTCAATGCTTCCGGTACGTCAGCAAATACCTCGTTCATCTCTTCGCGTGTCTTGAACCACTCCTGCTTGGAGTAGAGCATACGGTTGGGGTCGTCTAAATCGCGGTTTGTACTGAGACAGATCAGTCGGTCGTGGGCTTCTGCGTTTTCTTCATCCACAAAGTGGCAGTCGTTAGTGCAGATCAGTTTGACGTCATATTTCTTAGCCAGTTCCAGAAGCACTGTGTTTACTTTCTGCTGAGCAGGATAGGTTTCTCTATTGGCTCTCTGAGCAGGATCCTTTACTTTATGCCGTTGCAGCTCCAGATAAAAGTCTCGGCCAAACGTATTCTTAAACCATGCTACAGACTTTTCTGCGGCTGCCAATTCTCCTTTCAGAATGTATTGGGGTATTTCTCCGCCAAGGCACGCTGAGGCCACGATTAGTCCCTCTTTGTAGTGTTCCAGATCTTCGTGGTCGGTACGTGGACGCATATAGAAGCCGTCGGTCCATGCTCTTGACACCAGCTTGATGAGGTTGTGATAGCCCTTTTCGTTTTTTGCCAGCACGATGAGGTGCCAACCTGACTGGTCTTCCCTGCCATTGCGATCGCTCTTTCTACGATGAGCTACGTACATCTCGCAACCAAAGATGGGTTTGAAGCGCAGTATCTCCTCAGCCGCTGCTATCTTTTTATCGCAGAGAGTAATGACTTCGTCGGCTTTCTTCCCGATCAGTTCTTTGTGTTCCTTCTGGAGTTCCGGAAGCTTTCCTTCATCGTTTGTGAGGCTTTCTCTGATGCCTTTCCAAAGTTTTAGGTTGTCTTTTGCTCCACCTTTCTTCTTCTTAGTGTAGTTATAGAATTCTTTGATGCCCATCATGTTGCCATGGTCGGTAACGGCCATGCCACGCATGTGGTCCTTCAGTGCCTTGTCTACCAACTTGGGTATAGCGCTTTGTCCATCAAGGATGGAGTATTGCGTATGAACGTGCAGATGTACAAAATCTTCCATTTCTCATTGTCGTCTTTGCGTACAAAGGTAGTAATTTATTCCAATACACACCATCCTCTATTTTCAATACTTTTACCTTAATGTTTTATTCCACCCACACAAGTCTTATCCGTCAATCGTTTTTCACGTTTTGTCTTTTTCTCTGCAATTGTAATTTTAGTCGCTTCACTCTTGAAGTTTCTCACGTTCGTCCATCAAAGAAAAACTCGCTTTTATTTGCATGTCTCTTTCTAAATCGTAACTTTGCAAATCATTCTGAGTGATAACAAAGACAGAAATAAACCATGAATATCACAGAACAAGACTGCCTGTTCATGCGCGAAGCCATCAGATTGGCAAATGAGAGTGTAAAGCGAGGTGGTGGCCCGTTTGGTGCCGTTATCGTTAAGGATGGAAAGATTGTTGCTGGAAGTTCCAACAGTGTCACTATCGACAATGACCCAACGGCTCATGCCGAGGTAAAGACCATCCGCGAAGCATGCCGCCGGCTTGGCACGTTCGACCTCTCCGGCTGCACCATCTATACCTCGTGCGAACCGTGTCCCATGTGTCTCGGCGCCATCTACTGGGCGCACCTTGATCGTATCTACTACGGCAACCACCGAGGAGATGCGGCCGAGATCAGCTTCGCCGACGACTTCATCTACGATGAGCTTGCGAAACCGTTTACCGAGCGCGCCGTCCCCATCATCCCATTGCTGCGCGATGAAGCCTTAGAGTCCTTCCGTCTTTGGACGGAGAAAACGGACAAGACGGAGTATTAGTGCGACTATTAATATAAAACCTTGGAGAGTTTGTGCCACTACTTATGCTTCTGAGGCAATCTCCTTTGATTTCGACGTAATGGCAAAGCGCACTTAATGCCCTGTTTTTTTACGCCAGAGTGTCAGATGTGGATGAATTAAATATGTAATTTGTGAAAATGAACATTTTTTTGCTTCAAAAACGGATTTTGTTTCTTTCTCGGACGGGATATCTGAGAGAAAACTGTACTTTTGCGTCTGTTTTCTGGCGAAACATTTAATTTTTAAGCTAAATAGAAACGTATCAGCATGAAACGACGTGTAATTTTTTCGTTGCTCCTTTTGGTGCAGCTTGTGGTCTATGGCCAGCGACGTGTCACAGTGAGCGGTTATGTAAGGGACGAGGCATCGGGCGAAACACTCATCGGGGCATTGGTAAGGGACACGGTGTCGGGCCTTGTTACAACTACGAACGCCTATGGATTCTATTCGCTTTCACTTCCTCCTGAGGTGGTTGGGCTGGTTTATTCCTACGTGGGCTACCTGCCCGAGAAACGCGAACTGAAACTCACGGCTGAAACCAAGATCGACATAGGACTACAGCCTAAGGCCGTGCTCGGTGCCGCTGTGGTCAGGGCAGAACGCTCCGAGGCCAGCCTTCAGTCGGCCCGTCTGGGGGTGACGGAGCTATCGGCCGAGCAGGTGGGCCATACGCCGGCTTTGCTCGGCGAAACTGACGTGATGCGAACCATTCAGCTACTGCCGGGAGTGCAAACGGGCATGAACGGCGCGGCCGGACTCTACGTGCGTGGCGGTGGTGGCGATGAAAATCTCATTATGCTTGACGGTGTTCCAATCTATAAGGTGGACCATCTGTTTGGTTTTTTCTCGGTATTTACGCCCGAGGCCATGAAAAAGGTGACGTTCTACAAGAATTCCTTTCCTGCACGCTACGCAGGACGTGCCTCGTCGGTTGTCGACGTGCGCACCAAGGATGGCAACATGCAGCACTGGCATGGATCAGCCTCATTGGGCTTGCTTACGAGCCGGATCAACCTTGAAGGACCGCTCTGGAAGGATCACACTTCGATGAGTTTCTCCGCGCGCACCACATACATCGACCTCCTCATGAAGCCCTTCATGTCGGACGACGATAAGTTCGGTTACAAATTCTACGATCTGAACCTGAAACTCAACCATCGTTTCTCGTATCACGACCGTCTCTTTCTGAGCCTCTACCAGGGCCAGGACCGACTCACCAGCGATTACACTGATTCTTACAGCGGCTCCAGTGGTTACACGGTGAACGAACGCTACGGCAGCCGCATGCACTGGGGAAACATGCTGGGCTCGCTGCGCTGGAACCACGTGTTCAGTTCACGCCTCTTTTCCAACACTACCGTGGCCTACAACGAGTACGACATGACGCTGCGCAGCTACGACAATTCCAAATACACCCCATGGCATTGGGACAACATGAGCAGCCGCTACCATTCGCTCATACGCGACTTGTCGGCTGCCCTCAGCTTTGAGTACCATCCCCATCCCAATCATCGCGTTGAGTTCGGCACCCAGGTCACGGCCCACCGCTTCCGCCCTGAGAGCATGACGCTCCACTCCGACATGCGCGATGGCGACGCTGAAGCAGAAGATACCACTTACGCCATCAATTCCCATCGCTATAGGGGAACGGAGGCTCAGATATATATAGAAGATGAATGGAAGGTAAGCCGCGCATTTTCGGTGCTTCCGGCATTGGTGGGCAACATGTTCCGGGTGGAAGGAAAAAGTTACCACTCCCTCCAGCCCCGTCTCTCCCTGCGCTGGCAGATGAACGACAGTTGGATGCTCAAGTCGTCATACACGGAGATGGAGCAGTACGTCCATCTGCTCACGTCCATGCCCATCGCCATGCCTACCGACCTGTGGGTCCCCATTACGCGGCGTTTCCGTCCTGAACGCGCCCGTCAGCTCAGCGTGGGCACCACGTGGCTTCCGTGCTACGGTTGGGAACTTTCTGCCGAGCTGTATGTGAAGAGGCTTTCTAACGTATTGGAATATCGCGACGGCATGAGCTTCGTGGGTTTCAGCGGTTCGTGGCAGGAACTGGTAAGTGCCGGCACGGGGCGTTCCTACGGGCTGGAGCTCATGGCACGGAAAACATGGGGCCACACCACGGGGTGGCTGGCCTATACGCTCTCGAAAAGCGACCGAAAGTTCAGCCGCGAGAGCGGTGTGAACGATGGCAGGCGTTTTCCCTTCACTTACGACCGCCGTCATGTGGTGAATCTGCTCCTGAACCACAAGCTCGACGAGCGCACCGACCTGGACCTTTCGTGGATGTTCCACAGCGGCGAGGCGGCCACCGTGGCTACGCACAACACCCTTGAGCGTCGGCCCGATGGAGGCTATGTCCGCACTCCAGACTATGTGCCCGGCCGCAACACCTACCGTTTGCCGTGTAGCCATACCCTCAGCGTGGGGGTGAATCGCCGGAAAGTGCTCAAGGGCGGCGTGCTCCGCACGTGGAACGTCAGTCTCTACAACGCCTACAACGCCATGA
>JAFUHF010000077.1 GCA_017468985.1 Bacteroidaceae bacterium | reverse complement strand
GGCCTGTGGCTGGTAAGCCTCGTGCACTGAAAGCGGATGATTTTGCAAGTAAGGAGGCTTTTCGTCCAGCGATGAATGGTGTATATCATGATGAGCGCGGCTTTGGTGTGGTAAGCGATGGCCATGTATTGATAACTTCTAAGAAGTTGTACGATAAGAAGCATAAGGGCAAGACTGTCTTGACGCACAAGGTTGGCGACAAGGCTAAGGGAAGCGTAATTCAAGGTAGTTACCCTGATTGGACGACTAATGCTGATTTGCTGGGCGACAAGCGGATTCCTGTGAATTTTGACGAGCTGGGTGCTTTCGTGAATGGTATTGATGAAATGCTGAAAGCTGAATGGAAAGCGAAGAAGTCTTCTGGCGAGAAAGTGGGGACTTATGAGAAATGGAGTTCCGATACGTATGTTCATCTACGGATGCCTGACGGCACGATTGTATCGTTTCGCTTGAAGAATCTGCGATTGTTTGTTGAGGGAGCAAAGCATTTGGAAGCTCGGAGCATAGCGTGGGAGGAGGCTGGCCGTTCTATTTCTGCACGAAGTGATAATGGTGTAGTATTGGCTATTTCTATGTATGCAGATGCACAATATCCTATGGACGCACGCGAATTTGCCTACGACTTTAAGGGAGGAGATAACGCTCCTGCTTATCACAAGGCTGAGAAGCACGGGGATGTCTCTGCTCGGGAAGCAGAGTTGCGCGATGCAGTTGTCGATGTACTGCGTGGCGCGGGCATTGATGTGAGTGTAGACGAGGAAGAGGGTCAGAGGGTGCTTGATGTGGATAATGAGCGCAGGGCGCGATTGATGGGTACGACCACCCGTAAGCGTCAGAAGTCGATAGGTGCAGTTTTCGATGGCAAGAAGTTGTCAGTAGAGCAACGTACCATTGTAGACGTGTTCAGTGGTGAGGCTGATAATGAAAGCGTGACATTGACTGATAAGAACGGCAATCAACGCAATATCACTTTCCGTCAAGGCAACGACAATAAGGCTGGTGCAAAACACAGCGTGTTCCGTCACTGCAATACCGAGAAGGACGGTTATACCCCCGAAGAGGTGGCAATGATACCTGATATTGTTGCCAAGGGTGAGCGTAAACAAGATGGTGGAAGAGTGGCATATAGGTACACAGACAACGATGTAACCTATACTGTAACCACTGAGTATCGCATGAGCGGAGAAGAGTTCTTTACGAACTTCTTCACAAACAGGAAACCGATTGCCGTAGAAAATGGTACGTCAAACACCGCAAAGCGGCACGTACCACAGCAATCGGTTTCGGGTGCAAAATTACAAAAAGTTTCTGAGCCATCAAAGGATTCTCCTGTATTTTACTCTAATGCGGAGAATGTTTCTCTGAGTGGTCTGAATGGCCAGAGTAGTCTGAGTATGCACGATGTAGATGTTACACCTGCGATGAAAGCAAGCGTGATGGAGGGGCAGCCGATGTTCTTCCGCACTTCTGACGGGCAGGCCTACGGCTACACGCTGAACGGGAAGATAT
>JAFUHF010000076.1 GCA_017468985.1 Bacteroidaceae bacterium | reverse complement strand
TCAACGTGACCGGTGTTAAATCTGTATTTGAAGATTTGAAGGCCGATGGCCCCATCTACGACCTGCAAGGCTGCCGCGTAGAGCAGATGGAAAGCGGAAAGATCTACGTGCGCAGAGGACGGAAGTTCCGCCAACCATAAGAGATCTGCATCAGAAGATGTAACGAAAATCATTACGGCCACCGAACATTCGGTGGCCGTAATGGTATGTTAGTTCTCACTCTTTCGTGAGTTTCTTAATTATACTTCACCCAACGGAGCATTTCCTTGAGGGTGGGCTTCTTTCCGTACATGAGGATGCCTACGCGATAGATCTTGGCTGATAGCCATACGATGGCGGCGGAGGTGCCGTAGAGCAGGGCCAGCGACAACAGGGTTTGCCAGATGGGGATGTCGAACGGTATGCGCACCATCATCACAATGGGCGAGGTGAAGGGTATGAAGGAACACCAGAAGGCCAAGGGACCGTCGGGGTTCTCAATGGAGAACATGCCTGCATAGAGGGCGAATACGAAGATAATCATCATGGGCATCATGAACTGTTGCGCGTCTTGCTGCTCGTTGATGCTGGCCCCTATGGCGGCGAAGACGGATGCAAAGAGCAGGTAGCCGCCGATGAAGTAGAGTATGAAGAGAATGGCCATCTGGGCGATGTTCATTCCCTGCAAGATTTGCAGGAATTCTGCTCCGGCATTTTGAGGCAGTTCTGTGGGTATGTTGACCATGGCGGTGGGATCGGTGGCGGTGGCCAGCCCGAATACGCTTCCGGCAATGGTGATGATGGAGATGAGCATGAGCATCCACACCAGGAACTGGAACAGACCTACGAAGGCGATGCCTACGATCTTACCAAACATGAGCTGATAGGGTTTAACGCTCGACACCATGATTTCCATGATGCGGTTGGTCTTTTCTTCGGTCACGCCTTGCATCACCATTCCGCCATAGGACAGGATAAACATATAGATGAACAGGGCGAGCACCAATCCCACTACGCCGGCGATGGCTGAGGAGGAGAGTTTCTCGTTGCCTTCCTTGTCCCAACGCACGGTTTTCACGGAGAAGTCTACGTCGGCGTCGGAGATGATTTCTTCAACGTTGGCTATGTTGTAACCGGCCAGTCGGTCGTTGCGAATCTTTTCAGAGAGTTTCTGGTTGACGTATCGCTCTATCTCGGGCGTTACTTCCTTGCGCGAGTATATGGTGGCTGCACCGTCCTTGCTGCGCGTGAGGTCGGACGAGATGTAGACTACGGCATTGTATGGATTGTTTTCTTCCTGAAACTCCTTGTGAAGTTCTTCCATGGAACGGGTTTCGTTCAGGATGTCGAACTGCAGTTTCTCGGTTCTTTGAAAAGAGGGGGCATACTTGCCCGTGAGGTCTACGATGGCCACGCGCTGCACGTCATCGCTGCTCACCTGGGCCAAGAAGGCCGGCACGAAGACCAGGGCTGCCATGAGAAACGGCATCAGGATGGTGAGCAGAATGAACGATTTCTTCTTGATGCGCACATTGAACTCGCGCTGTATGATGATCCAGGTTTTATTTTTCATAACTGATTATTTGCTTACGGTTTTAATGAAGATATCGTTCATGGAGGGCAGCAGTTCTGCAAAGGAGAGAATCTCTACCTGCTGTGCCAACCACGAGATAAAGGCGGAGTTGGTTTTGTCTTCAGGCTTTTTCACGGTGAGGCGGCGTTCGCGGCCTTTTACTTCCTCAGAAAGCACGGTGCAGAGATCGCCCAGCTGTTGCTCTCGGGGAATGGCGATGCGGTAAGTGTTGGTTTTGTTTTGTTCCTTAATGTCGTCTACTACGCCTTGCAGCACCACCTTGGAATGATGAATGAGGGCAATGTGGTCGCATATTTCTTCCACGGATCCCATGTTGTGGGTGGAAAAAAGTATGGTGTGGCCCTTGTCGCGCAGGGCCAGGATTTCCTGCTTGAGCAGTTCGGCATTGACGGGGTCAAAGCCGCTGAAGGGTTCGTCGAAGATAAGCAATGGGGGCTCGTGCAGAATGGTGATGACGAACTGCACTTTTTGCTGCATGCCTTTTGATAGTTCTTCCAGTTTCTTGTTCCACCACGGCATGATGCCAAACTTTTCGAACCAATAGGTGAGGCGTTTCTTGGCTTCGCGCTCATTAAGCCCTTTGAGTCGGGCCAGATAGATGGCCTGTTCGCCAACTTTCATCTTCTTATACAAGCCTCTTTCCTCTGGTAGGTAGCCAATGGAGAGCATGTCGTCGGCGGTCAGGGCATGGCCATTGAAGGTAACACTGCCAGAGTCGGGAAGGGTGATGTGATTGATGATGCGTATGAGCGTGGTCTTTCCAGCACCGTTTGGCCCGAGCAGGCCAAACACCTTTCCGGTGGGAACGTTGATGCTCACACCGTCCAAGGCGGTGTGGCCAGAGAAACGCTTTACTACATCTTTTGCTTCAATGAAATATTCCATATGTTGTGTTATAATAAATCAGGTAGTTGATAGAGTTGGGTGCCATTGCTGCCTTTAATCAGGATGTGGCGCCCCTTGGGTTTCGATTGGGCAATGGCTTCCATCACCTCGCCCACGTTGGCAAAACAGCGGTAAGGACTTCCGGCATTGATGAAGGCCTGGCCTACGAGCCATACCTCATCAAACTGTGCCTTCTGTAGCTGGGCAATGACCGTTCGGTGCTCTTCGTCCGAGGCTGCGCCAAGCTCGCGCATTTCGCCTAGAATGGCCATCTTGGGAGAGGCTTTCATCTGTGCAAAGTTGCTGATGGCAAGTTCCATGCTTGAGGGGTTGGCATTGTAGGCATCCACAATGAGTCGGTTGCTTCCCGTTTGGCGAAGTTCGGAACGATGGTTTTGCGGAACGTATTGGCCAATGGCCCGGCTGATGGCCTCAGGCGAAACTCCGAAATGGGTGCCTACGCATGCTGCCGCCAGTACATTATATATATTATAGGCACCCACCAGATGGGTCGTTATCTCATGGGAGATGCTTTCATCGGTCTTTTTCCACGTAAAGGCCAGATAGGGGTCGCACGACGTGACTTGGCCGTTAACCAATGTGCCCGTCAGAGATTCTGTGGCATATGAAACGGTGGGGAGCCCCTTGCTCATATCTTTCAGCAAGGGATTACTGGCGTTGATAAATGCAGTTTTCCCAGAGTGAAGGCGAAGGTAGTCAAAGAGTTCGCCCTTGGTCTTTACCACACCCTCAAAGGATCCAAAACCTTCCAGATGGGCCTTCCCTACGTTGGTAATGAGACCATAGTCGGGCTCTACAATGTCAGCAAGCAGGCTTATCTCGCCCGGATGGTTGGCTCCGGTTTCAATGATGGCCATGTTGTGGTCATCGCGCAGGCGGAGCAATGTGAGAGGAACGCCAATGTGGTTGTTGAGATTGCCTTGAGTGAAGAGCACATTGTAGCTTTGGCTTAAAACGGCTGCAATGAGTTCCTTTGTGGTGGTCTTGCCGTTTGTTCCCGTAATCTGTACTACGGGGTGACGGAAGTTTCGCCTGTGTTCGCTTGCCAGAGCTTGAAGGGCTTGCAGCACATTGTCTACCAGTATGAAACGAACATCGCCTTGGGGAATGACTTCGGCTTCGTCTACTACGGCAAGTGCGCATCCGGCCTCTAATGCCTTCTGGGCATAAAGATTCCCGTTGAATTTCTCTCCTTTCAGGGCAAAGAAGATGGAGTCGGCCGGACAGTTGCGGCTGTCGGTGGTTACTTCCGGATGTTCCCTGAATAATTGGTAAAGTTGTGAAATGTTCATAGCCGCGAATGGCTTTTCTTTAATGTCTGTGCAAAGTTACTGAAAATCGAGAGATATGTAAATCGAAAAGATGAAGTATTTTCAGGTTTGCTCACCTGAGCGTGAGGAGATCGAAGAAACAGACACCGAAGGAGCGCAGTAACTTATGAAAAGTACGATTAAGTGAGCAATGAATACGTTACCCCCCTTCATACCATCACTCCCATACATCATGTCTGTACGGGAGTGATGGTGCAGCACCTAATGCGGCAGATGCAATGCCTTGATGGATTTATTGGTTATTTTATCGGGCGTATTCTGTCTCTATAATTCCACCACCCTGTCTTATATTTGTTCACACTTTCTGCAGGAACATAAATAGGACAATTATTTGTATT
>JAFUHF010000075.1 GCA_017468985.1 Bacteroidaceae bacterium | reverse complement strand
GAAATCGTTGCTCCCACAGCGCGGTAATTTCTACCAGGTGGAAATCGTTGCTCCCTCAGCGCGGTAATTTCTACCAGGTGGAAATCGTTGCTCCCACAGCGCGGTAATTTCTACCAGGTGGAAATCGTTGCTCCCTCAGCGCGGTAATTTCTACCTGGTGGAAATCGTCCCTCCCTCTGCGCGGCTATTTCTACCAGTCTTTCACAATTGTGCTCAGCGGCGAACTTCATCCGACTGCTGCGCCAGCTCGCAGCCGCCCCTACGCTTAAGGTGAGGAGTTTTACGGTCTGGCATAAAGTAGGAACCGCTGCTACATGGTGGCACAAAATGCGTCATGCCTGCATGAAATTGCAGGCATGATATGAAGTGTAGCGAATGGAAAAGAGAGTTCTGCTGATTTTCCTATAGTCCGTGGAAGGGCTTAGTCCTGCGGACTTACCGCTGACCTACAATCTTGCGAAGCGCAATGACCAAGCGGTCAACGTCGTCCTGCGTATTGTAGAGCGCGAAAGTAGGCCTCACGGTGCCCTCGTAGCCCAAGGCGCGAAGGGCAGGCTGTGCGCAGTGGTGGCCGGCGCGTACGGCTATGCCCTCCTGATCGAGCAAACGGCCCGTTTCAACAATGTCAATATCACGCAGTACAAACGACACCACGCTCACCCTGCGTTTGGGATGGCCTACGAGGGTGAGTCCCGGAACCAGTGCCAGCTGCTCACGGGCATATTCTGTGAGTCGGTGCTCGTGGTGGGCAATGTTGCGTAGTCCGATGCGCGACACATAGTCGAGGGCTGCGCCCAAGCCGATGGCATCGGCTACGTTGGGCGTGCCGGCCTCGAAGCGTGCCGGAGGGTCGTTGTATATGGTGCGCTCTAGCGTAACGTCCTTGATCATGTTGCCGCCGCCCTGCCAGGGTTGCAGCTTTTGCAGCCACTCCTCTTTGCCATAGACGGCGCCAATGCCGTTGGGGCCGTAAATCTTATGTCCTGAAAACACAAAAAAGTCTGCTCCAATCTGCTGTATGTCGATGGGGGTGTGGGCAATGCTCTGTGCTCCGTCGATGAGCACGGGAATATGGTGGGAGTGGGCGATTTCAATGATACGTTCCACATCGTTGATAGTGCCAAATGTATTGTTGACATGGCCTACGCTCACAATGCGCGTCCGCGGACTGATGAGCCGCTCCAGTTCGCTGAGAATGAGGTCGCCGTTGGCATCGACGGGGATGGCCCTGAGCTCGGCCCCACGCTCACGCGCTACCTGCTGCCAGGGCACGATGTTGGCATGATGGTCGAGCGTGGAAACGATAACGTTGTCGCCCGGGGTGAGGTATTGCCGCCCAAAGGTTTGGGCAATCAGATTGATGCCCTCAGTGGTGCCGCGCACAAAGAGTATGTTTTTGCTGCTTGGAGCATGGATGAAGCGGCGCACCTTTTCGCGTGCTGCTTCGTAGGCATCGGTGGCTCGCGCTGCCAGTGTATGGGCACCGCGATGGATGTTGCTGTTATACGTGGAGTAGTAGCGGCCGATTTCGTCGATCACCGTTTGGGGCTTCTGCGTAGTGGCTCCGTTGTCAAGCCACACCAAGGGGTGGCCGTTCACCCTCTGCGAGAGGATGGGAAAATCGCGGCGAATCTGATCTTCGTTGAGCGTATCGGTTTCGTCGTAATTGAAGTCGCGGAGCTTGTCGGTTTCGGGAATGCCTACGCCAAAGCCGTTCCCCAGTTCATTGGGCACTATGATGTCGGACTGCCTACGGTCCACCTCTGCCTTGGAGGCAGGGGGAAAGAGAGCCTCTGATGGAATGGCGCCATCCGAGAGGAGCTGATCGAAGCCTTGGAAAAGGCTTTCCAAATGCAGCTCCTCGTCGGATATCAGGGCACGGCGCTCTTCTTTGAGCTCTTCGGGACAGTAACGCTCTACCACATTTTTCATCTGTTCCAGAAGAGCATCGTTTTCATGGTTGAATGAATGGAGATTTAGCCCTGTCATAGGATTATTTTTCTACTTGATTGCGATGTTGATAGTCGTGGTAATAGCCCACCTCTACGTTTTCGAGCACGGCTACGGCGTCGTCAGTAAGTGTGGCTAACGAGAAGTACTTGGTGAGCAGGTAGCTGGCCACGCCAAATTTGTCGAGTCCCATGAGGCGTGCCGAGAGCGACGGGGCGATCTCACCCGGTATGCCGCTCTGGTGAAGGCCTACCACTCCCTGATTCTTCTCGCCGGTGCGCACCAGGATAATACTGGTGGTGCCTACTCCGCGCCCCGTGAGGTACTGGCCTTCAACTTCCACTTTGTCTGACGGAATCAGGGGTACGCCGCGCCAGAGGATGACCTTGGTGCCAAAGAGGTCGGTCGTCACAGGGGGAACACCTCTCCACGTACATTCACGCTCAAAGGCAGCAATGGCCCGAGGGTGGGCAATGAAGAAGGCCGGTTCTTTCCATACGAGGGAGAGCAGCTCGTCGAGGTCGTCGGGCGTAGGCGAGCCGTAGCGCGTGCTGATGCGGTAGGCCGGATTGACGCTTGACAGAAGCCCGAACTTGCGGTTGTTGATGAGCTCCCACTCCTGGCGTTCCTTGAGGCTCTCGATGGAAAGGCGGAGCTGTTCCTCCAGCTGGTTGTA
This sequence comes from Bacteroidaceae bacterium, assembly GCA_017468985.1. Lineage (GTDB taxonomy): Bacteria > Bacteroidota > Bacteroidia > Bacteroidales > Bacteroidaceae > UBA6382. Next base: position 13,673 of record JAFUHF010000075.1, on the reverse strand, counting down.
GGGATTGTTGTAGAGATCGCTTACGCGCGTGTGAACACGTACCACGGTCTGCAACGTATTGAGTGCATACTCCGTGGGGTTCTCCTCGTAATCAATATAGGTTTCCGGAATGATGTTGTCCTCCTCGTGTCCGCTCACCAGGTCGATGTGCTTCTCACCATGGTCGTTGACGGTAGCCTTGAGGCGTAGCTGCTTGTCGACAGCCTTGTTGAAGGTTTCGCGAGAATCGGGCACTTCCTTCACAAAGGTTTCCAACTCCTGGAGTTTGAGGGAAAGGAATACGCTGGGCGTCACGGCACGCACGCTCACCGTAGATTCGGCATCGTTGAGCAAATCGGCTTCTCCGAAGAACTCACCCTCGCCGAGCAGGGCTATGCGGAGCTCTTCGCCGTGGAGACCACGGCTGATGACCTCTACCTGACCGTTGGCTACAATGAAAAATTTCTGCTTGTCTTCCCCTTCGCGTACGAAGTAGTCGCCCAGTTCCACTTCTTCAGTTTTGAAACTCCGCGCAAGCCGTTCCACTATGCCGTCTTCAAATTCCGAGAAGAGGGGGATGGCCTTCAGGCTCTTCGCCGTAAAACTGGGTTCGCCGTTGATGTATTGGATGGGGAGACGTTCACTCTTTTTGAGTTCTACCTTGGTGCGATTCACGCGATACGTGCCTCCGTTGACCTGAACCCATGGAAGGAGCTTCAGGAGGAGCCTTGGGGTGATGGACCCCATCTGTGGGGCCGTCTTCGTAGTGGTTGCAAGTTGGCGTGCTGTGGTGGTGGTCACACTACGCTGTAAATTAGAGTCAGCCATGATGTTATGTTTTTTGATGTGATTGTTTCTACAGTTGAAAAATTATTTGCGGATAATGACCTTGTGCGTGGTGCCTTCCACATGTTCTACTCCCAGCACCTGAAAGCCCTGGTCCACGGCATTGCGAGGCACGTTTTCCAAGGGTTCGCCCTCGCTGAGCAGCACTTCAAGAATGTCACCTTCGTTGAGCTTGGCCAGTGCAATCTTGGTCTTGACGAAGGTCATGGGGCAATGTTCGCGCGTGATGTCTAATAAAGTAGTTGCCATAATGATGTTGTTGTGAGTTTATATAAATAAGGTACGTCCACCTTCGGAAATGTTCAGAAACGTGGCCACACCCAGTACGTCCTTGACCTCCTTGATGAAGTCCTTCTTCTGCAAGCCTAAAATATGCATGGCCATTTCGCAGGCATACATGTTGACGTTTAGTTCCTTTGCAGCATCGATGAGCTCCTCCAGCGTGGCTACATTGTTCTTGCGCATGAGGGCGCGGAAAATCTTTCCGCTTGCACCGAAAAAGTTGAGCCTGCTCACGGGCGCAACGGCCGTGCCACCCATAAAAAAACCAAACAGGCGCGTGAGCCAGTCTTTGCCGATAAACGCACGTCCGCGCTTCTGCTTAATGGCATCCAGTCCCCAGAAAGTAAAAAAGAGATGAACGTCGTAGTCGACGGCAGCGGCACCTGTGGCCAGCGTGAAAGCAGCGGTGAGCTTGTCAAAGTCGCCGCTGAAGACGATGATAGAGAGTTTTTTGCGTTCAGCGTTGGTCATAGTCATAGATTTTAGTGGATAAATAGCGTTCGCCAGTGTCGGGCAGAATCACCACGATGGTCTTGCCCTCGTTCTCGATGCGGCGTGCCACCTTGAGGGCGGCGGCAAAGGCTGCGCCCGAGGATATGCCGGCCAGTACGCCTTCAGTGCGTGCCAGATAGCGGCCGGCAATGAAGGCTTCGTCATCCTTGATACGAAGGATTTCGTCGTAAATATGCTGATTAAGCACCTTGGGCACGAAGCCTGCCCCAATACCTTGCAGTTTGTGCGGCCCAGGGCGATGGCCTGAAAGCACCGCCGAGCCGGCAGGCTCCACTCCTACGATGCGAATCTGAGGATTTTTGGCCTTCAGCCGTTCGCCTACGCCCGTAATGGTGCCTCCCGTACCTATACCGGCCACCACGATGTCCACATGGCCTTCGGTGTCTTGCCAGATTTCTTCAGCCGTAGTTTTACGGTGGATTTCAGCGTTGGCAGGGTTCTCAAACTGTTGGGGGATGTAGGCATTGCCAATCTGTTCGGCCAGTTCCCGAGCCTTGCGGATAGCACCTCCCATGCCCTCGTAGGCAGGGGTGAGCACAAGGTGGGCACCAAGCGCCTTTAGCACCATGCGCCGCTCGATGGACATGGCGTCGGGCATGGTCAGAATGAGTTTGTAGCCTTTGATGGCGGCAATCAGTGCTAAGCCAATGCCCGTATTGCCGCTGGTAGGCTCGATAATAGTGGTGGAAGCGTTGATCAGTCCGCTTTCCTCTGCCGAGGTAATCAAGGCAAAAGCCGTGCGGTCCTTGACACTGCGAGCCGGATTGAGATATTCCAACTTTGCGAGCAGACGGACGCTGTAGGGCAGTTCCTGCTCAATCTTGCTCAGTTCGAGCAGCGGCGTATGACCAATAAGGTCGATCAAACTTTTTGCAATTTTTGTCATGGTGAAGCCTGATGATTTTGAATGCAAAATTAGAGCGTTTAGTTCATGCATACAATCGCATATCAATGGCATTTTAGATACCATAGTTGGGTTATTAAGAATAAATTAGTACTTTTGCCCTGCAATTAATGACGCTCAATGAAGAATAGTCAGCCATCGGTGATACAGAGAGCAGCCTGTCTGCTGGTAATGCTTTCCGTGCCTTTCCTGACATGGGGAAGCAGGGCATACCATAGACCGCGCCTCGTCATGCAGCCTGACGGTACGATGCTTACGGTGGTAAAACAGGGAACGGCCAGCTATTCTTATTCGGCCACGGCAGACGGAGTACCCCTTCTCCTTATTAATAATAAGTGGTATATGGCCCGACCAACCCTTAATGGAAGCCTGGAGAGTACGGGTATGGCAGCAAAGGAGGCTTTCAGACGTAGCGCCGGAGAACAGCAGATGGCCTTAGCATTGAAGGCTTTGATGCAAGAACGCCTTAGCATGAGCGTGGGGCAACAGCGATACGGAGTGGGCAGTAAGGCTGATGCCAGCGTGAAGGGGAGGGGAGAGGAGCGCATTCCCATATTGTTAGTGGCCTTTTCGGACATAGACTTCGCTAAGGAAAACGATAAGTCCTTCTACATGCACTATTTCAACGAAGAAGGATTCCACGAACAGGGATTTCAGGGCAGCGTGAGAGATTACTTCGTGGTCCAAAGCGACGGCCAATTTCTGCCAAAGTATGACGTGTTGGGGATGGTACAACTCAACAGACCACGTGCCTACTATGGCGAAAACGTGCGTGGCAGCGACGTGCGCGACCGACAGATGATGGTCGAAGCCCTGCAAGCGGCTATAGACTCCGGCATAGACTTTTCGTCCTATGAGGACGAGACGGGGAATATTCCCTTTGTGGGAATGGTATACGCCGGGGTGGGCGAGCAGGCGTCGAGTGTGGAAGATGCCGTGTGGGCGAAGTATCATGGCACGCTCTATGCCAGGTGTGGCAACAGACTCTTTGTTTCGGCCCTTTGTACGAGTGAACTCGCAGAGTATGACACCGACCAACCGCAAACGGATGGCATCGGCACGTTCTGCCATGAATTTTCACATGCCATGGGCCTGCCCGACATGTATAACACCAACGGACTCTCCGACATATTCGGATTAGACTATTGGGACATCATGGACTTTGGCCAATACTGGGCGGACGGAAAGCTTCCCGTAGGCTATTCGGCCTATGAACGGGCATTTATGGGCTGGATGGAGATACCTGTATTGGCTACGGAGAAACAATATGTGGAAATTACACCTCTTCATACCCAAGAGAAGGGCAGGGCTGTGAAAATTGTAAATCCATCTTCGGCACAGGAAAAGGAATACTTCATACTTGAAAACCGACAGCCGTCGGCGTGGTTCCCGGAGAGGTTTGGTAGCGGACTGATGGTTTACCACATAGACTACGAACCCTTGCTGTGGCAGCGCAACACGCTCAACAATGACGGCCAACATCCTTGCATAAGCATTGTTCCGGCCGACGGCATACTGACCTCAGCCTTTGAGGCTACAGATTTTGACAGCTATCGCGGCGACTTCTTTCCAGGATTGGAGGAAGTGGCGGACATAGATCTGGGTAGCGCACCGCCTTATGGCGTGTTCTATCCGCCGATGGAGGGTTACAGGTTAAGCCAGATCAGGACTGAGAAAAACGGCAATGTTTCGTTTTCGTTCATGGCGCAGGGCCGACTTTCTGTTCCTGAAAACTTGACGTATAGCTTGCTGGGCGACAGCGCCATTCAGGTGAGATGGAACGTCGTTCCCGATGCCGAAGCCTACGTGGTAAGCCTGACGGAAGAGTGGATGAAAAGTGACACGGTCAAGAAGGAACATTATGAATTTACAAGACCGAGCAATCAAGAGTTTACGCTATGTCTGACAGCCATAGCCGAAGACTTTGTGGATTCTCCACCGGTCACGTTGCAAATTAAGATGGGCAACGTAGGCATTCAGGCCACCAAGGCTCCCCAAAAACGGCAAACGAAGGCCTACTCCCTACAGGGCTACCGCGTAGTTGATGCAAGAAAGGGGACAGAAAATAGAGGTCTATATATCATTCCTGAAAGTAAATTAAAGAAAAATTGACCCAAAAGTTTCTATTTTGAAAGAATTCAACAATAATTCTTTGCTTTTTTGAAAACAATATATAACTTTGCATAGCAAAACAGCAAGTAACACTAAAATGATTGGAAGTGCAGACATCCGACTGCTTATAGGCCTACGTCCATGATAAGAGGGCGGCGGAGGTGCTGGGCTGCATTTGCACAATCAATGAAATTTTGAAATCATCAATAAATGGCCTTTTCACTTCCGAGAAGTGAGGAGGTCAGTTTTTTATTAGAATCGTAAACCAAAGAAATATCAAAAGAAAGCAAAATATGAGCGACAGACTTTACATTTTTGACACAACACTGCGCGATGGTGAACAAGTGCCGGGGTGCCAGTTGAACACAGTGGAGAAAATTGAGGTGGCACGCCAGCTGGAACAACTGGGCGTAGACGTAATAGAAGCCGGATTCCCTATATCGAGTCCTGGAGACTTTAATAGCGTTATTGAAATATCGAAGGCTGTGACGTGGCCTACGATATGCGCCCTGACAAGAGCGAAGGAAAAAGACATTGATTGCGCCTTCGAAGCCCTGCAATATGCCAAGCGGAAGCGCATTCACACGGGCATAGGAACAAGCGACTATCACATTAAGTATAAATTTAACTCAGACAGGGAAAGCATACTGGAACATGCAATTGCCGCTACGAAGTATGCCAAGAAATATGTTGAGGATGTGGAGTTCTATGCCGAAGATGCCGGCCGAACCGACAATGAATATCTTGCCAGGGTGGTGGAAGCGGTCATCAAAGCAGGTGCCACAGTGGTAAACATACCCGACACAACGGGCTACTGTCTGCCTAATGAATATGGGGAGAAGATCAAATACCTGATGGAGCACGTGGACGGCATAGAAAAGGCCATTATTTCCACCCATTGCCATAACGACCTGGGCATGGCCACGGCCAATACCTTGAGCGGTGTATTGAACGGAGCACGTCAGGTGGAAGTAACGATAAACGGCATTGGTGAACGAGCAGGAAACACGAGTGAAGAAGAAATTGCCATGATCCTGAAATGCCATAAATTAGGCATAGATACCAATATCAACACACGGAAAATCTATGGCGTAAGCCGTTTGATCAGTTCGCTGATGAACATGCCCGTGCAACCCAACAAAGCCATTGTGGGACGCAACGCCTTTGCTCATTCCAGTGGTATTCATCAGGACGGAGTGCTCAAGAATGTAGAAACCTATGAAATCATGAATCCCAAGGATGTGGGCATTGACGACAATAGTATCATTCTGACTGCACGCAGCGGACGTGCTGCCCTGAAATATAGACTTCAGGTGCTGGGCATAGCTGTGGAAGACGAAAAGCGATTGGACGATATTTATCAGAACTTCTTACGCGTAGCTGACAAGAAGAAGGAAATGACGGACGACGATATTTTAGTGTTGGCTGGAGCTAATAGGACCGATGCCCACAAGATAAAGCTTGACTTCTTGCAGGTGACCAGCGGAGTAGGCGTGCACAGTGTGGCCAGCTTGGGACTGGATATTGCCGGAGAAAAATTTGAGGCATGTGCCAGTGGCAACGGTCCGGTAGACGCAGCCGTAAGAGCACTGAAGAACATCATCAAGAGAGAAATGACCTTGAAGGAATTTACCATACAGGCTATCAGCAAAGGCAGCGACGATATGGGTAAGGTGCACATGCAGGTGGAATATAAGGGCCATAGCTATTACGGCTTTGGTGCCAATACGGATATTGTGGCTGCGAGTGTGGAAGCCTATATTGATTGTATTAACAACTTTAAAGATTAAGAAATATGAATACGTTGTTTGACAAAATCTGGGACAAGCATGTGGTTCAGGTGATTGAAGACGGACCACAGCAGCTATATATTGACCGTTTGTATTGTCATGAAGTAACCAGTCCGCAAGCCTTTGCCGGATTGAGAGAAAGAGGACTGAAGGCATTGCGTCCCAACCGCATCTATTGCATGCCCGATCACAATATTCCTACGCACGATCAGGATAAGCCCATAGAAGACCCCGTGAGCAAAAAGCAGGTAGACACGTTGGCAGAAAATGCCCGTGACTTTGGGCTTGCGCACTTCGGCATGATGCATCCCAAGAATGGCATCATACACGTAGTGGGACCTGAACTGGGACTGACGCTTCCGGGCATGACCATTGTGTGCGGTGATTCACATACTTCTACGCATGGCGCGATGGGGGCCGTAGCTTTTGGTATTGGTACGAGCGAAGTAGAAATGGTATTGGCTTCGCAATGCATTCTTCAGCAGAAACCCAAGGCCATGAGAATCACCATTGACGGGAAGTTGGGTAAAGGTGTGACAGCCAAAGACGTAGCCCTTTACTTGATGTCAAAGATTTCGACCAGTGGCGCAACGGGTTATTTCGTTGAATATGCTGGCGAAGTGGTGAGAAGCCTCAGCATGGAAGGACGACTTACGCTGTGCAATCTTTCCATAGAGATGGGGGCCAGAGGCGGTATGGTAGCTCCAGATGATACGACGTTTAACTACATCAAAGGCCGCGAATATGCACCAAAGGGCGCAGACTGGGACAAGGCTGTGGAAGAATGGCGAAAACTTCGTAGCGACGACGATGCCCAGTTTGACAAAGAACTTACTTTTGATGGAGCAGATATACAGCCCATGATTACCTACGGTACAAATCCAGGTATGGGCATAGCTATAACAGACGAAATACCTCAGCCGGTGACAGCTACCGACGTAAAAGCATTGGAATATATGGGTTTCCAAGCAGGAAAGAGTTTGATTGGAACTCTCGTTGACTACGTATTTCTCGGAGCATGTACTAACGGGAGAATAGAAGATTTCAGGGCATTTGCATCGCTGGTAGAAGGCAAGAAAAAGGCTCCAAGCGTAACGGCTTGGTTGGTACCAGGCAGCTGGAACGTGTTGCACGAAATCAAGGAAGAAGGCATAGACAAAATTCTGCAGGCAGCAGGCTTTGAGATCAGACAGCCTGGATGTTCGGCCTGTTTGGCGATGAACGATGATAAAATACCTGCTGGCAAACTGAGCGTATCTACTTCAAACCGAAACTTTGAAGGACGTCAGGGGCCTGGCTCAAGAACAATCTTGGCCAGTCCGCTTACAGCCGCAGCTGCTGCTATTACAGGAAAGATCTCAGATCCACGTGACTTTATTTAATTAAGAACAAGCCATTATTATCCAGAAATGAAAACTCCATTCAATATCATAGAGAGTACTTGTGTGCCTCTACCTTTAGAAAATGTAGATACCGATCAGATCATTCCTGCCCGTTTCCTGAAGGCTACGACCAAGGAGGGCTTTGGTGACAATCTGTTCAGAGACTGGCGCTACAATGCTGACGGATCCCCAAAGGCAGATTTCGTGTTGAATAATCCCCGATACAAGGGGCAGATCTTAGTTGCCGGAAAGAATTTTGGTTGTGGATCAAGCAGAGAACATGCGGCATGGGCCATTGCCGGTTATGGCTTCAGAGTGGTGATCAGTAGTTTTTTTGCTGATATTCACAAGAACAACGAACTGAACAACTTCGTATTGCCAGTACAAGTCAGCGAGTCTTTCTTGCAAAACCTTTTTGCTTCCATTGAGCAAGACCCGGAAGTCGTTGTAACGGTGGATTTGCCTCACCACACGGTAAAGAATGGAGCAACCGGAGAGGTGGAACACTTTGAAATCAACGGTTACAAGAAGTATTGTCTTGAAAATGCGCTTGACGACATTGATTATCTTTTGAAGAATAAAGCCAAGATTGAGGCCTACGAGTCGAAATCATGAACCAGAACATCCAGCCCTTCATCGAAATCATGGATACAACTCTCCGTGACGGAGAGCAGACCGAAAGTGTTTCGTTTGTTCCTCACGAAAAACTCAACATTGCGCGCTTGCTGCTTCAGAATTTGAATGTGGATCGCATAGAAGTGGCATCGGCACGAGTTTCACAAGGTGAACATGAAGCTGTATCGCTTATTTGTAAGTGGGCAGAATCACACGGCATGCTTGATAGGGTAGAAGTGTTGGGGTTCGTAGATGAAGGTAAGAGTCTGGAATGGTTGCAACAATGTGGTTGTCGTAACATCAATCTGCTTTGCAAGGGTTCGCAGAATCATTGTCTGTATCAGCTGGGAAAACAGCCAATGGAACATTTTGATGACATTCGCAGGTCGCTTGACCTGGCTGAACGGATGGGCATAAGTGTAAACGTGTATTTGGAGGATTGGAGTAGTGGAATGAAGGATAGTCCTCAGTATGTGTTTCAAATGATGGACATGCTGAAAGACACCTGCATCAAACGCTTTATGCTACCCGATACGCTGGGCATACTCCATCCGCTTCAGGTGATAGAGTACATGCGCAAGATGGTAAAGCGCTACCGCAATCTTCACTTTGATTTCCATGCTCACAATGATTACGATCTTGCTATTAGCAATGTTTTAGCTGCAGTACTTAGTGGCTGTAAGGGCATTCATTCCACCATTAACGGTTTAGGCGAGAGAGCCGGTAACGCTCCTCTGAGTAGTGTTCAGGCCATACTGCATGATCAGTTTAATGCCCGTACCCATATCAAAGAGGAAAATCTCTACAAGGTGAGTCGTATGGTAGAGACATATTCAGGTATTATCATACCTCCCAATAAACCCATAGTGGGTGAAAGTGTGTTTACCCAAGTGGCAGGAGTGCATGCAGACGGTGACTCCAAGCATGGACTCTATCAGAACGACCTATTGCCAGAACGCTTTGGCAGACGAAGAGAGTATGCCTTGGGGAAAAACAGCGGAAAGGCTAACATAGAGCGTAATCTGGAGGAACTCGGCCTGCAACTTACGCCTGAGCAGACCAAGAGAGTGACGGCAAGGATTACAGAACTTGGCGATAAAAAAGAAATCGTTACCCCCGATGATCTTCCCTACATCGTGAGTGATGTGATTAAACATTCCACTTCTGAAGCTCGTGTGCGTCTTATCAGTTATTTGGTATCAACTGCACATGGCCTTCACAGTCATGTTTCACTGCGCATAGAAATCAGTGGCAAGGAGTATGAGGCAGGGGCTACGGGAGATGGTCAATTTGATGCCTTTGTGCGTGGCCTGCGAGACATTTATGAAAATCGTCTGAAGCGAAAGTTTCCCGTACTGACCGACTATTTTGTCACCATTCCCCCAGGAGGACAAACTGATGCTCTCGTGCAAACGGTTATTTCATGGAAGATAGAGGGAAAACTCATTCGTACACGCGGCCTTGACGCAGACCAGACAGACTCCGCCATTAAGGCAACGATAAAGATGCTAAATGTATTAGAGAGTTCTTTCCAGAATGAATCATAACATATAATAAGTAAAGCGATAAATATCATGAAACTGAAAATTGCAGTTCTACCCGGAGATGGAATAGGCCCTGAAATTTCAGAGCAAGGCGTGGGAGTAATCAAAGCAATAGCCCAGAAGTTTGGCCATGAAGTGAGTTTTAAGGATGCCCTCTGTGGCGCAGCCGCCATTGATGCAGTGGGCGATCCATTTCCAGCTGAAACACTGAAAATATGTCAGGAAGCAGACGCTGTCTTCTTTTCGGCCGTTGGTGATCCTCGTTTCGACAACAATCCTTCGGCCACCGTCCGTCCTGAGCAGGGCCTGTTGGCCATGCGGAAGCAGCTGGGGCTGTTTGCTAACATTCGTCCCGTGCAGACCTTCCGCTGCCTATTGCATCATTCACCGCTCAGAAGCGACCTCATAGAGGGAGCTGACTTTATTTGTATACGTGAATTGACGGGAGGCATGTATTTTGGCGAAAAGTTTGAAAGCGATGAGCGCGCCTATGACACGAATCTTTATACCCGTCCTGAGGTGGAGCGTATTTTGCGTGTGGCATATGATTATGCTCGTCGCCGACGTAAGCACCTGACGGTTGTTGACAAGGCCAATGTGTTAGCCAGTTCGCGTCTATGGCGCAAGGTAGCAAAGGAGATAGAGGTGGAGTATCCAGACGTGCAGACTGACTATATGTTTGTAGACAATGCCTCCATGAGAATGATTGCAGAGCCTCGTTTCTTCGATGTAATGGTGACTGAAAACACCTTTGGAGATATTCTTACCGATGAAGGTTCATGCATAAGTGGTTCCATGGGGCTACTGCCCTCAGCTTCAACCGGCACAGGAACTCCCGTATTTGAACCCGTTCATGGTTCATGGCCTCAGGCTCGGGGAAAGAATATCGCCAATCCATTGGCACAGATTCTGTCCGCCGCTATGCTGTTCGAACATTTCTCGCTTAAAGAAGAAGGAATGCTCATCCGTAGGGCTGTAGACCAAAGTCTTGAACAGGGCATACGCACGCCGGAAATTCAGACACCAGACGGTGCCCATTACGGTACGAAAGAGGTGGGTGCCTGGATTGTGGATTATATCAGTCAGGCGTAAGCCAATTATTTAAGGTGTAGGCCTTCTCTGTTTTTCAAATCTCCTTTCGGATTGTGTTATGAATATTGGGCTTTTCATACCCTGTTACGTTGACGCCCTCTATCCACAGGTGGGAGTACTTACATACAGACTTCTTCGGAAACTATTGCCTGAGAGTCACATTGACTATCCATTAGAGCAAACTTGTTGCGGTCAACCTATGGGTAATGCCGGATTTCAGAAATTAAGTAATGGTCTGGTAGAAAAGTACGATAAGCTGTTCTCGGCTTTCGACTATGTAGTATCGCCTTCAGCCAGCTGTGCAGCTTATGTTAGAACCTTCTACCCTTTGACCTATCGCCATCCTTGCAAGGCTGCGAGCCATACGATGGACCTTGTGGAGTTCCTTCACGATGTAGTTCGCCCTGCCTCCTTGCCAGCAAGATTTCCTTATACTGTGAGCTTGCATAATAGTTGTCACGGAGTACGAGAACTCGGTTTGAGCAGTCCAAGCGAGAAGGTAGTGGAACGTTATTCCAAGATGCGCTCACTCTTATCTTTGGTTTCTGACATTCATATCGTAGAGCCTGAACGACCTGATGAGTGCTGTGGTTTTGGAGGTATGTTTTCCATTGAGGAACCTCATGTGTCTGCCTGCATGGGAATGGACAAGTTGGAGCGGCACATCCAAACAGGCGCTGACTTCATCACTGGACCTGACTCCTCCTGTCTTATGCACCTACAAGGGTTGGCCATGAAGAGTGGGAAACAAATACAGTTCAAGCACATCGTCGAAATCCTTACCGCCTTTTAGCCATGACCCGTCACGCTCAGTTAGCAAAAACATTTCTTACTTGCAGAGATGCTGCCGTTCATCACGATCATACCTTCTGGCACGTTCGCGAGAATCGTGACCACATGGCCCAGGCCGTTCCCGAATGGGAACAACTTCGCTCATTAGCCAGTGATATCAAAGCCCATACTCTTAGCCATATAGATACCTATCTGGAACAGTTTGAGGCCCGTGCTACTTCAAATGGAGTTTACGTGCATTGGGCTCGCGATGCACGAGAATATTGTGAAACGGTACTTCATCTGTTGAAAGAAAAGGACGTTACTAAGGTCGTGAAAAGCAAGAGTATGCTTACCGAAGAATGCCAACTCAATCCTTTCCTTGAAGCGGCAGACATCGAAGTGGTAGAAACAGATCTTGGAGAACGCATCTTACAGCTAATGAAGCTGCCGCCAAGCCACATTGTAATGCCAGCCATACATATTAAGAAAGAAGACGTCGGGAAATGCTTTGAGAAAATGCTTGGAACCGAGAAAGGTAATGCCGATCCTACATATCTCACCTATGCTGCACGTCAGCATCTTCGCCATCATTTTCTTACGGCTGGTGCCGGTCTTACCGGTGCAAACTTCGCTGTAGCTCAAACGGGCGACATCGTAGTCTGTACCAACGAAGGTAATGCTGACATGAGTACTTCCATTCCTCCACTTCATATTGTGAGCATGGGCATAGAGAAACTCATTCCTGACCTTGAAAGTATGGCCGTGTTTCATCGACTTCTGGCTCGGCAGGGTACGGGACAACCTACAACCACCTTTACTTCTCATTTCCATCGTCCTCGTCCAGGTTGCGAGATGCACGTTATTCTTGTAGATAATGGCCGCAGTCAGATACTCAGTCGTAAGGATCACTGGCAAACGCTCAAGTGTATTCGTTGCGGTGCCTGCATGAATACTTGTCCAGTTTACCGCCGCAGTGGGGGTTACAGCTATTCCTATTTCATTCCTGGCCCCATCGGCATAAACCTCGGTATGCTCCGCGATGCTCGTAAGCACGCTGGCAATCTTTCGGCTTGTACGCTCTGTCAGAGCTGCGATTGCGTATGTCCTGTGAAGGTGGATCTTTCTCAGCAGATCTATCTGTGGCGTCAGGAACTTGACACTTTAGGACTTGCCAATCGGCAGAAGAAAATAATGTCGCAAGGTATGCAACTTGTGTTCAACCATCCTCGGGTCTATAGTGGAGCGTTAAGGTTTGCACCTGTGATAAATAAACTACCGCGCAGGCTTACCGGTGTTCGCATAAACACATGGGCCATGGCACACGAAATGCCCCAGTTTGCCACCAAATCTTTTCACGAACTATGGAAAGAAGGGAACTTATAAGGGTTTAATTTTGATTTTATACGCTAATGCTACATCATTATGACCGCTAAAGAAGAAATCCTCCATCGGCTTAGGACTGACAATGCTATCGGAAATGCTGGCTTTGGCAAGCCCGATCTTATGAGAGTAAGCCCTATGGTATATCCCGATCCAGTAGTGGCATTTATTAATACGGCTACCACATCGGCTGGGGCAAGAGTAATAGAAATGAAGGAGGGTTACAATCTACAGCAGCTCATCCGACAAACCTATCCTCAAGCTCGGCGTATAGCCTCCAACGTAGAGGGTGTACAGGCCGACGTTAATCCGGATGAAATGGATCAACCTCAGATGCTTGATGGAACGGATGTGGGTGTGATCAGAGGAGATATAGGCTGTGCCGAAAATGCTTGTATATGGGTCCCCCAACGCATGAAGCAAAGGGCTGTATGCTTTATCAGTGAGCAACTGGTGATAT
>JAFUHF010000074.1 GCA_017468985.1 Bacteroidaceae bacterium | reverse complement strand
GAGTTCCTTGGCACTTCCGAGTGTGAGGAATGTTGCGTCGCTCGAGTTCCTTGGCACTTCCGAGTGTGAGGAATGTTGCGTCGCTCGAGTTCCTTGGCACTTCCGAGTGTGTGAAACGCTGCGTCGCTCGAGTTCCTCGGCACTTCCGAGTGTGTGAAACGCTGCGTCGGTTGACCTCCCGGGTGTCCCCGAGTGTAGGGAATGCTGCGTCGGTCGACCTCCCCGGCGTCCCCGAGTGTAGGGAATGGTGCGTCGGTCGACCTCCCGGGCGTCTCCGAGTGTAGTGAACGCTGCGTCGGTCGAACTCCCAGCGTGGTAGACATGAATACCGATGACGAGGGAACTTGCAGAAAAGTGAATGACAATTTTACTGAGCACCAGTAAATAAAAAACCTGCATCAAAAGAATTGATGCAGGTTTTCTAAGGTGGTGCCTCCCTGAATCGAACAGGGGACACACGGATTTTCAGTCCGATGCTCTACCAACTGAGCTAAGGCACCTCTGTGTTTTGCGAGTGCAAAGTTAAGCATTTTCTGCCGCTCGCACCAAATATTACCGCAAGTTTTTTTGAAATATTTTAAAGTGCTGCTTTACGGATTAGGATTTCAGTGGATTCCAACCCTGCGCTTTTAAGGGAAATTCGTTACCGTCGCGTGTGACAAGAAGATGGCCGAATTCTTCTTTTTGAATTCTTCCAATAATGTGTATGTCAGGAAGTTCTTTTACTTTCTCGTAATCGGATAGCTGTACGGTGAAGAGCAGTTCATAGTCTTCTCCTCCATTGAGCGCACAGGTGTAGACATTCAGATTGAATTCTTCGGCGGCGATGGCCGTTTGGTAGTCAATGGGAATGCGTTCCTCATAAATCTGGCACCCTACGTGGCTTTGCTTACCGATGTGGAGCAGTTCAGAGGAGAGGCCATCGGAAATGTCGATCATGCTGGTGGGCTTGATTCCTGCTTCCTGAAGTTGCTTGACGATGTCGCCGCGTGCTTCGGGTTTGAGTTGGCGTTCGAGCAGGTATTCGCGGCCGGTGAAATTGGGCTGGAATGGAGTTTGGGTGTGTCCTTCCTTGATTTGCTGCTCATATACGGTCTTTTCTCTTTCCAAGAGTTGCAGCCCCATGTAGGCGGCCCCGAGGTTGCCGGATACGCAGATGAGGTCGGTGTCTTTGGCTCCGCTTCGCTGCACGATGACGTCCTTGTCAGCACTTCCCAAGCAGGTGATGCTGATGGCCAGGCCGGTCATGGAACTGCTGGTGTCGCCACCCACGATGTCCACCCCATGTTTTTCGCAGGCTAAGCGTAGGCCGGCATAGAATGCTTCAAGGTCTTCCACGCAGAAACGTTTGCTGAGGGCGATGCTGACGAGCATTTGCTGTGGCGTTCCGTTCATGGCATAGATGTCGGAAATGTTGACCATGGCTGCCTTGTAACCCAGATGCTTGAGTGGGGTGTACATGAGGTCGAAGTGAATGCCTTCCATAAGCAGGTCGGTGGTGGCAAGGGTAGCGAGGCTACCGTGATTGAGGATGGCACAGTCGTCGCCGATGCCTTTGATGGTAGAAGGATTGTTGAGTGGAAGGTCTTGGGTAAGATGCTCAATGAGTGCAAACTCTCCGAGGGTGCTGATTTCTGTTCTTTGTGACATTACCTATATATTTATAATGTACGTATGATTTCTCTGAATATGGTTGACATTCGTGGCTGAGCTTGGTCGGCAGCCAGTTTCACTTCGTCATGGGTCACTTTGTTGCCCGTCTGGCTGACGTTGGTGATCACGCTGATGCCCATGCACTCCATGCCGCAGTGGTTGGCTACGATGATTTCGGGAACGGTGCTCATGCCCACGGCATCGGCTCCCAGAAGGCGGAACATGCGATATTCGGCAGGCGTTTCGTAGGTGGGACCTTGCGTGCCGAGATAGATGCCTTCGCGCAGCAGTATGTCATTGTCAAGTGCTATTTCGCGTGTTTTCCTGTTGAGCCGAGGACTGTAGGCATGTGTCATGTCGGGAAAGCGTGGACCCATGGGCAGGTTGCGGCCGCGCAGTGGATGCTCGGGCATCATGTTGATGTGGTCGATGATGAGCATGAGGTCGCCGATATGGAAGGCCGGGTTAGTGCCACCGGCGGCATTGCTGACAAGTAGCGTAGTGATGCCTATAGCGTGGAATACGCGGATGGGGAACGTAACGTCCTGCATGGGGTAGCCTTCGTAGAAATGGAACCGCCCGTTCATAGCCAGAACGTCCTGTCCTCCCAGGCGGCCGATGATGAGTTCGCCGGCATGGCCTTCAACGGTGGAAACGGGGAATCCGGGTATGTCGCTGTAGGGAATGACTTCACGGGCTTCGATCTCGTCTGAGAGTTTGCCCAATCCACTGCCTAAGATGATGGCTACTCGTGGCCTGCGGTTAATGTGCTGGATGAGCCAGTCCGATGTTTGCTTGATTTTCTCTAACATATGTTGTAATGATATTGTTGAAGTCTGTTTGCTGATGGCCCAGAAACTGCGTGGTGATGGAAATGGCATAGAGCCGAGGTTTGACGTCTTCGCTCAGTTCCTTATTTATATATAAGCGAGCTGCGTCTTTCTCGGTGGTAACAACAAGGAAACTATCGGGCGCAAGTTTTGCGCAGGTTTGATTAATGTGGTTGATGTCGGACGCTGAGAAAGGGTGATGATCAGGGTAGGTGAGCGAGAGGAGGTTCGGACAGTGGCGCTTCAACTCGTCTTGCAGCGGTTCGGGTCTGGCAATGCCGGAAATAAGAACAATGGTGGAATATTGTTGCAGTTCAGAAAGAGGTATCGTGGGCAGAGACATTTCAGGAAAGACTGGCGTAAGCTCATGATAGCATATGGTGCTGAAGAATACCTTTTGCTCAGGCCTGAGCTTCAGCTTCCGGATGATTTCCTGCCGGGCATCTTCTGCCAGAGAAGCTGGGCATTTCGTTACAACGACAATCTGTGCCCTTTTCCTTCCGGAGAAAGGTTCGCGAAGGCTGCCTGCAGGCAGCATATGGTCTTTATAAATAAGGCGGTGATAGTCCGTGAGCAGAATGTTCATGCCAATGCTGATCTTGCGATGCTGAAAGGCATCGTCGAGCAGTAGGACCTGAGGTGGCTGAAGGTTGTCTTTACTGAAGATGTGGGTGAGGGCTTCGTGGCGGTTGGCGTCTACGTATACATCTACTTTGCTGAACTTGTGCTTCATCTGCCAAGGCTCGTCGCCAATCTCGCGTGCCGTCATGGATGGGGTGGCTTTGATGAATCCATGGGTGGAACGGCGAAAGCCCCTGCTCAGTATGGCCGTTGACCATTCTTCTTGCAAAAGACGGACGAGGTATTCAGTCATGGGCGTTTTTCCCGTGCCCCCCACGGTAAGGTTGCCGACGCATATCAACGGTCCTTGCCAATGATATACACGCAAGAGGCTTTTGTCGTAAAGCCAGTTACGAAACCTGAGTATCAGTCCGTAGACGTAAGCTAACGGCAAAAGCCCCTTATAGATGTGCATGCTTTGTCAAAATTCACAATTGACAATGCACAATTCATAATTAATAATTGTGCATTATGAATTGATTTATCGAATGTCTATGTCGTAAGGCAAACGTGCTTGTATGGGATTCTGCTGCTTGATGGTCTGCATCAGCACGAAGGGCTGATAGAGCTCTCCGAGAGAATTGCGCATGCGAGATTCGTAATAGCTGTTTTTCTTCTTATTGATGAACTGCATATACCACGGCTCGCTTTCGGGATAGTTGATGGCTTTCCAGTCTTCACCGAGCTCAGCCTGCTTAGCAGCGTAGGCCAATGCTTCGTCAAGACCTCCGAGTTCGTCTACAAGACCAATCTCTAAAGCCTGTTCACCAGTCCAAACACGTCCTTGACCAATGGAGTCAACTTGTTCGTTGGTCTTGCCACGGCCTTCGGATACGCGGCTGAGGAAAAGCCCATAGCCACGCTCTACGTAAGCCTGCATCAATGCACCTTCGTCCTCAGTCATGGGGCGAGTATAGTTGCCTGGAGTGAAGTCACTGCGCTTGTTGGTCTTCACGTAGTCGTAGTGCAGACCAAGTTTCTTCTGCAAGAGCTCGCTGGCATCGGGCATCATGCCGAAGATGCCAATGCTGCCGGTGATGGTGGTGGGTTCGGAGAAAATATATCTGCCGGCTGCACTCATATAGTAACCACCGGAAGCAGCCACTCCGCCTTGCGATATGATGACGGGCTTCTTGGCATCAACTTGCTTGATGGCGTGCCACATCTTTTCGGATGCAAAGGCACTTCCGCCCGGGGAGTTAATGCGGAGCACTACGGCTTTCACATCCTTGTCCTTAAGCAGTTTGTCCATGTCGCTTACCACCTTATCGCCTACGATGTAGCTGCCAGTAGCCGGACCTATGCCCTGTGGTACCTCGTCAACGATTTCTCCTTCTGCGTAGTAAACAGCAATCTGATTCTTGCTCTTATTTTTCTTCTTGTCTTTGGCTGACAGGACATCGCCAATGCTGGCGAAGGTAAGCTTACCATCTTCCTTGGTGCCAGCGTAGCGCTTGAGCATGTCGCGCGTTCCATCGATGTAGGCTAGCGTATCAATGAGATGGCTGCTCAGTAGATCTTCGGACTTAGAAAAGAGCAAATAGCGGTCGGCCAGAGCCTGAAGGCTGTCGATGCTGATGTTGCGCGAAGAAGAAACGCCTTCCAAGATGTTGTTCCAGATGCTACCCAGGTAGGAGGTAACTTGCAGGCGGTTGGGTTCGCTCATGGAGGTGTTGATGTAGGGCTCCACGGCACTCTTGAAGGTGCCCACCTTGAATACCTGCATCTTTACGCCTACCTTTTCCATGAGCTCCTTATAGAAAGTGAGCTGTGCGCCAAATCCTTTCCATTGAAGCATACCCTCAGGATTGATGGCAATCTTGTCGGCAGTGCTGCAGAGATAGTAGCCCCCTTGAGTATAAAAGTCACCATAGCTTACAATGAACTTGCCACTCTTCTTGAAGTCGAGCAGATGCTGGCGCACTTCCTGCAAGGATGCAGGGTTGGCAGCTAATGATCCGTATGATTCCAGGAAGATACCTTTAATCTCGTTTAAATCTTTAGCCTTGTCAATGGCGCGGCACAGATCATTGATGGCCAGACTGCCACCGCCCATTCCAAGCATCTCGGAGAGTGGATCGTCACTGGATTGCTCCGTGAGTGTTCCACTTAATGGAATACGAAGAATGGAGTTCTTTTTAATGCTTGGCGTCCCACTTGAAGAAGCCGTTGCGGCTGCTCCAATAAGGAAAATAAAACTAATGATTCCCAATACTCCTAAAGCCAAAAGGAATCCTAATGCTGACGAAAAAACGTTTTTAATGAATTGAACCATGTTCTTATCTTTATTTTCTGTTAATATCTACTTTGAATAAGGAAACGGTTTGCAAAATTAGTTATAATTTTGTGATTGTTGATATTGAAGACTTTAGTTTTTTAGATCATCATGTCTCTGCATATACGGTCATGATGCATTCACGACAGTTGAAGTGCAGGCGGAAGCGTCGCCCGTCCATACTGCGGAGATACAGCTGACGGCTACCTTTCGGTAGGGAGCGTCCACCGTGTTTCTGGCAGTAGCCCAGCGTGTGGCGGATGCAGTGGCGGCATGTCATCAGAGGAACTTCCGTTTGAGGCTGGAGCTCGAAAGCTGATTCAATGGAAGTGGCACCGAGCTTAGTGTAAATGTTTCGTGCTTCTTCATTGCTGACATTGTAACTACAGTCTATGTGCTCCTGAACGGGCAGGATTTGTCGTTTCGCCCGACCCTCTGGTGTCGCTATGGCAGGCATAGGTTTCTCCGTTCTCCATTTCTCTACTAATCTGCGACGCCATCCAGCCAGATGTGAGGCAGGAATAAAACGCTCCTCCTCAAAATGGATGCTGATCTTTCGTACTTCGAGTCCTGTGCCTCCCAGTTTGGAAAGTTCTGTACGTATGCGTTCGCGCCCGGATGTGCGTGCACTGTCTTTCGGGGTCTCAATGTTGATGGTGACGCTAAGCCCAGTTTCGTCTGTCAGGCTGAGAGTATAGCCTTCGGGAACTTCTGTAAGCGCAATGTCGGCCAAGATGGTACGCTGCGGAGTAGCAGTACGTAGCTTGGCATCGAATGCGGCATCAAAGTTTCGGAACAGAGGAGTCTGTGGGCGAACGGTGGGAGCTTTGTCCATCAGATAGAGCAAATTGTTTTCTGCACGATTGACGCGAAAGCCTTGAAGTTTTCCTTCTGTATCGAAGTAACATAGTCCATCGCCATTATGGAATGCCGTTGTACCAGATATACGAATGGTCTTTCCCCGGACTTCTTTTACCTTTCCTACAGCCTCTCCGATGGATTTCGGGGTATGAATTGAGGCTACGTTTTCCGTTCGTCCGTGAAGGAAGTACTCTGTGAAGCCACGGTTGAAACTCTTCCGGGGCTGTGGGTCGAACTGGGGATGACTCTGGCCGTAGGAAGAGCGAACGTATTCCGTGCGCCGCTCGAGAATCTTGTCCAACTGCTTGCGGTAGTAGGCTGTAATGTTTTTTACGTAAGAGGCATCTTTCAGCCTGCCTTCTATCTTGAAAGAACAGATGCCTGCGTCCATCATTTCCTCAAGACTGCCAGATCGATTCATGTCTTTTAGCGATAGAAGGTGTTTCTCTTTAGCGAGAATATGGCCGCTTTCGTTTTCCAGGTCGAACGGAAGTCGGCAGAACTGTGCACACTGCCCACGGTTTGCACTGCGACCGAACAGATACTGCGAAGCATAGCAACGACCACTATAGCTGACGCATAAAGCTCCGTGAACGAAGGCTTCAAGTTCCATGTCGGGACAGGAAGCGCGGATGTCCTGTATTTCTTTGATGGAAAGTTCGCGAGCTAATATGGCACGGCGAAATCCGAGTGCATGCAAGCGATGGATTTGTTCTGCCGTGCGATTGTCCATCTGTGTGCTGGCATGGAGTGGGATAGGTAGCTCCATGGAAAGAAGGGCCATGTCTTGAGTGATCAGGGCATCGACACCTGCTCTGGCAAGATCCAGCGCCAGGGAGTGGGCCTGCTCCAATTCGTCATCATACAGGATCGTATTGAGCGTGGCATAGACCTTCACACCATAGGTGTGCGCATAGTCGCACAGACGTGCAATGTCGTCGGTCTCGTTGACGGCCTCGACGCGTGCCCCGAATTTGGTGGCTCCGATGTATACTGCATCTGCTCCGTGGTTGATAGCTTCGATGCCGCACCCAAAATTCCGTGCTGGAGCCAAAAGTTCAATATAGCGTTGTTGTGTCATCGCAGTTTCTGGTTCTCTAGTTGATTGCAGCATATTCCTCTTGCTCATAATAGTATGAATGGTCTATGCCCTTCATGAATATCTCTCGGTCACCAATCCTGTCGGTCAGTGCGTCTTGTACGTCAACCAATCAAGAAAGGCCACAGCGCGATTGTTGGGATAGTGCCGAGTTACGGTCTGCACGCCGTCTGCATCGAGTGCATCTGCCGCATGCTGCTTGCCGTCGGGGGCTTGGAACTTGAACTCGTGAGTGATGCTCACGAGTTCAATGCCGTCCTTGCAGAACTTCTTTTTTAACCACCTCCAGTAGTTTCCGGCTTTTGCATAGTCTTCTTCATCATTGATGGCACGCACGATGTCGGTGGCCGAGAACCACCATTTGCTGTGTTTATCGTCCCATACGGCTCTCACCTCGCGGTCACCCCAAAAGCGTATAGATTTCTTGTTGACCATGCTTTCCAATTCTCAATTTTAATTGCCTATTGCATAGGAATGCTGTCCAGCTGAGGATTAGCCACGTAGTATTTCAGCCAATTGGTGTAAAACAACTGTGCGTGAGCTCTCCACGATATTCTGACAGGTTTCTGCGGATCGTTGTCCTCGAAGTAGTCTACTGGTGGTTGAATGTGAAGACCTTTCCCAAGATCGCGCTGATATTCATATGCCAGACGGTCGCGATGATATTCCAAGTGACCTGTTACGAAGAACTCCCGTCCTTCAAAAGCAGAGATGATGCCTGCTCCGGAGATTGGCGATTCTGCCAGGATGTCGAGTTCCTTTACATATTTCATATCTTCAAGCCTTACCTCGGTGTGGCGGCTCTGGGGCATATTGAAATGGCTGTCGAAACCAGTGAATATGGGCAGGCTGAGCGAACGTGGCGTTTGTTCGTAAATGCCGAACATCTTTTGCGTAAGCCAGAATTTTGGCACGCGATACATCGCATAGAGCGCGGCCTGCGCTCCCCAACATACAAACAAGGTGCTGCGCACATGGGTCTTGGTCCAGCGGAATATGCTCTTTAGTTGTTCCCAGTAGGTTACTTCCTCGAACAGTAGGTGTTCCAGGGGGGCACCCGTTACAATCATGCCGTCGTAGTGGCCCGACTGTACTTCGTTGAAATCGGTGTAGAATCTGTCCATGTATGCCTGCGGTGTGGTCTTGTAGGTGAGATTGCTCATCTTTATCAGTTTTACCTCTATATATAAAGAGGCATAAGACAACATCCGATAGTATTCCATCTCGGCATCTTCCTTCTGTGGCATGAGGTTGAGCAACAGAAGTCGCAGAGGATAGACCCCGGGGGGGATGGTTTCAAGAAGTTCGATGCCTTCTTGTTTGAGCCGCTCTTTACATGGCAGGTCGCGAGGAACTATAAGGGGCATGGTTATTGAAGAAGCTTTAAATTTATAATGCACAATACCCAATATTCAATTATGCATTGTGCATTATGCATTTATATCTTTACCAAATGTCTACGCGTTCATTCTTGGAAATAAACAGTTTGTCCTTCTGTGTAATGCCAAAGGCATCATACCACATGTTGATGTGAGGCAGTGTCCCGTTTACGCGCCACTGGGCCAGAGAATGTGGGTCGGACTTTACGCGCTTTCTGATTTCGGCATCGCGTATGCTGCCAGCCCATACTCCAGCGTAAGCTAAGAAGAAACGTTGTTCGGGTGTGAAACCGCTGATAGTTTTTGCTTTCTGTCCTTTTGCTGCATTCTTCATGGCCGTGTAGGCTACCTGAAGTCCGCCGTGGTCGGCCAGATTTTCGCCGGCAGTGAGGGCTCCGTTACCGTGCAGGCCTGGAAGAACTTCTATCTGGTTAAAGAACTCTACGCATCGGGCTGCTCTCTCGTTGAACTTACGACTGTCGTCTTCGCTCCACCATTCGCTCATGTTTCCGTCCTTGTCATACTTGCGCCCTTGGTCGTCAAATCCGTGGGTCATTTCGTGACCGATCACTACGCCGATAGCACCGTAGTTGAAGGCATCATCGGCCTCTGGGTCGAAGAAGGGATATTGCAGGATACCTGCAGGGAAGCATATTTCATTCGTGGGAGGATTGTAGTATGCGTTTACGGTCTGCGGTGTCATATACCAACGGTCGCGGTCAACGGGCTTGCCTACAGTCGTAGCCACCTCATAGTCGTTGTTGAAAGTCACGATGTTCAGCACATTGTCAAGCAGGCTTTCTTTTTCAGATATTTGGAGAGCGGAGAAGTCACGCCATTTGTCGGGATAACCAATCTTTACGTAGAACGTGCCCAGTTTGCCAAGAGCTTTCTGCTTCGTTTCGTCACTCATCCATTCCTGTGCCATGATGCGCTCTTTTAGTGCATCCTGAAGGTTGGCAACAAGAGTCTTCATCTTTTGTTTGGCTTCTTCGGGGAAGTATTTCTCAGCGTAGACTTTTCCGATGGCTTCGCCAAGCAGACCGTTGCAGAGGTTTACGGCAGTTTTCCATCGCGGCATTTCCTGCTCGGCACCACTCAGCGTCTTGTCGAAGAAATCGAAATGCAGAGTGCGCATTTCGTCGTTCAGGAGAGTCATGTAGCGCTGTGCTCCGCGGAATGTGAGGTAGGTCTTAAGGTCTTCGATAGGCTCTTCGGCTATAATGTCGTTGGCTGCCTTAATTGCGGCAGGCTGTCCTACGTTTACTTCGTTGAAAGCTGCAAACTTGTTGGTGTCGAAGAACAGTTTCCAGTCGATGTCAGGATAGCTTTGCTCCAGAGCCTTGAGACTGATCTTATTGTAGTTGTTCTCTGGTTCGCGCAGTTGTGCCCTGGTTTTGAAAGAGCTTGCCAAGTGGGTTTCTATGCGGATGACGCTTTCCATCATTTTCTTAACCTGCTCTGCCGACTTCTCCGGATACAGTTTTGAGAGAAGTTTCTCACCAAATTCGCGATACGCATTGCGTATCTTCATGGTTGCTTCGTCGGTGTCGAGATAATATTCCCGTTGTCCGAGTGTCAGTCCGCCTTGTCCTACTTCCACCAGATTCTGCTTGCTGTTCTTTGCGTCGGCTTCTGCTCCATAGGCAAAGAAGCAGGTCACACCGCGGCGTCCCATCTCTGCTGTGGCATATACGATGTCTTTGCGGCTACCTATTTTGCTGAGCATGTCGAGATATTTCTTTATCGGACGCAGGCCTTCCTGCTGCAGGCGCGTGCTGTCCATCACCATGCGATAGAGCGTGCCTATTTTACTTTCGATCGTTCCGGCTGCGCCCACGTTGTTTCCCATCTCTTCAATGAGAGTACGTATGCGTTTGTTGTTCTCGTCAATGAGCAGATTGAATACTCCATATCTGCTGTATTCTGCAGGCATCGGGTATTTCTGATTCCATCGCTCGGTGGCGAACTTGTAGAAGTCGTTGCCTGGCTTTACGCTTTGGTTCATGTTCGTCACGTCGATGCCGTGAGGATGTCCGACGTTTTTCTTCGTCGCTGCGTTTGTAATGTTTGCCATCGTCATGGCCATTAATGCAATAATTGCAATGTGTTTCATTGTTATTTTGAATTATATGTGTGTCGTTTTATTTTATTCTCAACTCTCAATTTTAATATCTTCCAGACGTAAGCTCCATTCTTCCCATTCCTCCATAGTGCGCTGAAGTTGTTCGGAAAGACTATGGTGCTTCTGTGCCAAGTCCGTCATGGAAGCTCCTTCGGGAGTTGCCATTTGGTCTTCTATTATTTTGATTGCAGCTTCCAGGTCTGATATGGCGCTCTCGGCTTCGGCAATATGGCGTTCTGCTGCTTTCTGACGTTTGCGCAGTTCCTTTTGCTCTGCGTACGACAGTGCGCCCTCCTCCTGCGGCCCTCTTTCGGTTACAGGTGTGGATGGCTGCTTTTGTCGTTCCAGTTCGTTAAGCTCTGATAACTGTTTGTGCTGGAGAAAGTCGTATATGCCTCCAAGATGCTCCTTTACCTTGCCGTTGCCAAACTCGTACACTTTCGTAACCAGACCGTCCAGGAAATCGCGGTCGTGACTTACGAGTATGGCCGTTCCGTCGAATGCCATGAGAGCTTCTTTCAGGACATCCTTCGTGCGCATGTCGAGATGATTGGTAGGCTCGTCGAGAATGAGGAAATTAACGGGGCCGAGCAGTAGCCTGATCATGGCCAAACGGCTGCGTTCTCCTACTGAAAGTACTTTGACTTTCTTCTCCGATTCTTCGCCGCCAAACATAAATGCACCGAGCAGGTCGCGTATTTTCAACCTCATGTCGCCGGTTGCAGCGCGATCTATGGTGTCATAGACGCTGATGTTTCCGTCGAGCAATTGAGACTGATTCTGTGCGTAGTAGCCAATCTTTACGCCATGTCCCACCTTGGGCGTCCCTTCATGCTCCAGCTGGTTCATAATGCAGCGTACCAGAGTAGTCTTGCCTTCTCCGTTTCGGCCTACGAAGGCCACTTTCTCGCCACGGCGTATTTGCAGGTTGACACCTTGGAAAACGACATGACTTCCAAAGCTCTTGCCAACATCCTCACACGTCAGGGGAAAGTCTCCGCTGCGCTGGCAAGGTGGAAACTTGAGGTGCAGGCTGCGTGTGTCTATGTCGTCTATCTCAATGGGTACGATTTTCTCCAACTGCTTCAGGCGACTTTGCACCTGTATGGCTTTGGTCGGTTTGTAGCGGAACCTCTCCACAAAATCCTTGATGTCTTGAATTTCTTTTTGCTGATTCTGATAGGCGCGTATCTGGCTCTCGCGTCGCTCTGCACGCAGGCGAACGTACTCATCGTATTTCACTCGATAGTCTATGATCTTTCCGCAAGAAATCTCCAGCGTTCGAGTGGTGACGTTGTTGATGAAAGCGCGGTCGTGGCTTACCAACATCACCGCTCCGCCTTTCGTGGCGAGATACAGTTCCAGCCAGCTGATGCTCTCGATGTCCAGATGATTCGTGGGCTCGTCCAGAAGGAGCAGGTCCGGCTTCATCAGCAACAGCTTGGCCAGTTCCACGCGCATACGCCATCCTCCCGAAAACTCCTTGGTCGGTCTGCCGAAGTCCGTCCTTCTGAATCCGAGGCCCAGCAGGGCGCGTTCCATCTCGGCGCGTCGGCTTTCGGCACCAAGCAGGTTCAGGTGTTCCGTCAGGTGGACTTGGCGTTCTATGATGGAGGAATATTCTGGCGAATCATAGTCCGTGCGTTCGGTCAGGGCAAGCGTCAGCCGTTCTAATTCTTGCTCCATGGCTTTCAAACCAACAAAAGCCTTTTCCGTTTCCTCTATCAGTGAGAGTTCGTCGTGCAGTTGCATGACCTGTGGAAGATAGCCGATGGTGGTATCCGTTTGTCGCGAAATGGTTCCGCCCGTAGGTTCTTGCTGGCCGGCAATGATTTTGAGAAGTGTGCTTTTCCCTGCGCCATTTCTGCCTACGAGGGCTATGCGTTCGCCTTTGTTTACGACGAACGTCGCCCCAGAAAACAAAGGAGTGGAGCCAAACTGAACGCTAAGATTTTCTACCGAAATCATTCAGAATGCAAAGTTACGAATAATCCACGAGATTAACCGCTCCACACTGCGAGTTATATAGACATTTATAAAATCGCAGGGTGGTAAACTGGAATTTACGTTCAAACCGAAGGCTAAA
This sequence comes from Bacteroidaceae bacterium, assembly GCA_017468985.1. Lineage (GTDB taxonomy): Bacteria > Bacteroidota > Bacteroidia > Bacteroidales > Bacteroidaceae > UBA6382. Next base: position 11,100 of record JAFUHF010000074.1, on the reverse strand, counting down.
TCTCTTGATATTTAATCTAAATGAAGCTCAAAGCTTCATAACTCTTCTCATCTCCAGATTCTCGTAGCCTTTGGGGCTGTGGGTGGAGAGATAGACGGTGGGCTGGTTCTTGATGAACTCGCGCACACGGTCGAGGGTTTCGCGAGCGGCCTTGATGTCCTCATAGACGATGCTGAGTTTGCTGGCCTTCAGGGCAGCGTCGCAGTAGGTCACGTCGCCGTTGAACATGTAGTAGAGGCCGTCGTGCTCTAGAATGACGATGCTGTTGCCGAGAATGTGGCCCTTGGCCTCAATGAAGTGGAGGCCAAGGATGATGGTCTCGCTGGTAGGGAAGTTCTTGTAGGATCCATCCTTGTAGGTGATGCAGACGATACGGTCGTCCTCGGGAAGTTTCATCGCGTCGGCATCTTCGGGCGAAATATAAACCTTTGCGTTGGGGAAATACTCCAATGCGCCCGTGTGGTCGGGGTGCTTGTGGGTGATGAGTATCTTCGTCACCTGCTCGGGCTTGTTGCCGAGGGCGGCAAATGCCTCCATATACGTGCAGATATCTTTGCCTGTGTAAAGAATGGAATTCTCGTCGGGTACCTCTTCTGGTGTACCGGCAGGCAGACCTGTATCAACCAAGATAACCTCCTTGCCCGTTTCTATAAGGTAGTTTTGCAGACTGCCGCGATAGCGGACGGTCTTGTCAAATTTGGCGGCATCTTCTCCTCCGCCAAAAACGAACGGCTAGGTATAAAACCCGTCACGACGGAATTTCACTGCTTTGATTTCCATAATTTCTATGTTTTAAATTGTTGATTGAACAAACTTGCGGAAGTTGTCAATGTCGGTCTTGTTAGGATGTCCGGCATGGATGGGCCCCATCGAACCTTTACAGGTAAACGACTTGTCGCTAACCTTGATGCCTTTAGCCTCTAAAGCCTTGCGCATCTGTGGCACCGGTGAGTCGATGATGGCACATGAGCCAAACAGAACGACCTGCTTTACCACTTCGGACGTGAGCGAGTTGATGAAGTCTGTGACAGCGCTATTGACCTTGCCTAACATGACACCTGCACCGAGGTATAGGGTATCTACGGGTTCTGTCAACGGTTCTGCTACTGTGGCGGCTTTGGAACCGACCAACTCTTCAATGGCTTGAGCCATCTGTTTGGAGTGACCAAACTTGCTGTAATAACGAATTGCATTCATATTTATTGCTTTTGTGATTTTTCCTTTAATAAAGTTTCTACCTCCTCACGATGTTCGTAGAGGGCGCAGCCACCAGAATGCTCGCCACCTACGAGATGGACATCACGCAGTTTACGGAACAGCGGTGAGGCGAGGGCACCCTTGACGCCCAGTTCGATGACACTGCTGTCGCTGAATGGTGAGAAGGGACAAGGCTCTGCCGAGCCATCTGGACCGATATGGAAGAAGCCACGGCCAGCAGCCAGACAACCACCCATGTGCTGTTCATCACCGGGGAAGGAGATGATGATGACATCCTGATAACGCTCTCGTTGATGAGCCTGCACTGCTTCCATTTTAGCCAGATCGGCTTCGCCAAACGCCAGATATTCAGTACCGGCCTCTGTCGGCACATACTCTACATAAATGATGAGTTTACAGCCGAGGATACGCAGGTGGTCTACAAACTCGTCGGAGGTTACAAGGCTGAAATTCTCTGTTGTCACCGTGATGCTTGCGCCAAAGAACAAATCCTCTTCGTGCAGCATCTCAACCGACTGCATGGCACGTCTGTACATACCCTTACCGCGACGCTCGTCAGTAGAGTGCTCCATGCCTTCGATGCTGATAACTGGTATCATGTTCAGGTGCTTCCTCAAGAACTCAATATACGACGGCCCGATGAGCGTACCGTTGGTAAAAATGGGAAAGATCATGTCTTTCACCTCAGCCACCGCCTCCAGGATGTCCTTGCGCATCATAGGCTCACCACCTGCGAGCAAGGCAAAGTTGATGCCCAGCGATGCAGACTCCTCGAAGATAGCCTTCCACTGGTCAGGCGAAAGTGTTGGCTTCTGCTCTTCTGCATGGTCAGCCGCAATGCCATTGGCTCGTGCATAGCAACCTTTACAATGCAGGTTGCAGATGGTGGCAATGGAACAGATCAGGAAAGGGGGGACGTCTATCCCCTCCAGTTCCTTTACCTTCTTGCGCCGTTTCTCCGACTTGGCGAATAACTGTTGCATGCGAAATGCAAACTTCGCCTCACGAGGATTCGACAGTACGTTCTTGTAGGCCTTCGTCATGATGCGGCTAATGCTGCCGTTCATGTAAGCTGCTAAGTCAATTTGTTGTTGTGTATCCAATTTTCTGTTCTAAATTATTAATTATCTATTCTCTCAACCCATAACCACATCGAGGACCATCATCAGGACGAAACCAATGGCAAAGCCAATAGTGCTGAGGTTGGAGTGCTCGCCCTCAGAGGCTTCGGGGATAAGTTCTTCTATGACAACGTAGAACATGGCACCTGCAGCGAAAGCCAGCATATAGGGCAGCACAGGTGTCATCAGCGAAGCCAGCAGAATAATGGCTACACCACCGATAGGCTCTACGGCTCCACTGAGGCTACCGATGAGAAACGAGCGCCACTTGCTATTTCCTGCTGCTCGCATCGGCATGGAGATGATAGTGCCTTCGGGCACGTTCTGGATAGCGATACCGATAGAGACGGCCAAAGCACTTGCCAAAGATAACCCTGCCGTACCATTCTCCGCTCCTGCAAACACCACGCCAACGGCCATACCTTCTGGCAGGTTGTGGATGGTGACAGCCAGGGCGAGCATCGCCGTGCGCGACAGATGGGAACGTGGACCTTCAGGCTTGTCGGTGCCAATATGCAGATGGGGCGTCAGTTCGTCTATCAAGAGAAGAAACCCCATACCCATCAAAAAGCCGACGGCAGCAGGCAATACTGACCATGCCCCATTCGCCTCTTCCATCTCCATCGCCGGTATGAGCAGCGACCAAACGGAGGCCGCCATCATCACGCCTGAGGCAAAGCCCAACAGCGACTTCTGTAATCGGGGCGACATTTCGTCCTTCATCAGAAAGACGAAAGCCGCTCCAAGCATGGTTCCCAACAAGGGTATGAGTAGCCCTATGGCAATGGCCATATTTAGAATGTCACGGTCTCTACCGGCTCCATGATCTTATAGAAGGTGGCCGTTGCATCCGTCAACCGGTACATCACGGCTTGCTCGTTGTTGTCGCCCAGCATACCTTTCAATGCTGGCATTTTCTCGACAAGAGCGTCTTTCAGTTCCTGACGATTGTCCTTCACGAGTTTGCACTCTATGCGGAGTGTCTGCCCCTTGAAGGCGCAAATTTCGGCCTTGAAGTTTTGTGCGAGTTGACGAGTGGCATTGGTTGCATCCCATGCCATGATGAAAATCTTGCCCTCATGAAACAGTGTTGAGCCATAAGGACGTACACGGGGCTGGTCGCCCTCTACAGTAGCCAAATAGTAGGTTTTGGCATCATCCAGAAAATCGTAAATCTTTTTTGCTGCTTCCATTGTTTTAATTTATTTTTGTGCTAACATCTCCTCAATGTCAGAAATCATCAGTTCGGGTTTCACCTTCGAGTCATAACGTTTGATGATACTTCCATTTCGGGAAATAAGGAACTTAGTAAAGTTCCACCTTATTCTCTCTTCTTCCTCACTAGTGACATGACTCTTCAAATACTTGAAGATAGGATGTGCGTCGTCGCCATTGACATCTATCTTCTTCATAATTTGGAAGGTCACCCCGAAGTTCAGTTGGCAAAAAGCCTCAATCTCGCTATCGCTGCCTGGGTCTTGGTGAGCAAACTGGTTGCAGGGGAAACCTATGATAGTCAGCCCCTGCTCCTTGTACTTCTGATTCAAATCCTCTAAGGGACCAAACTGCTTCGTATAGCCGCACTTGCTTGCTGTGTTTACAATCAAGAGCACTTTGCCACGGAACTGTGCGAAGTCCAGCTCTTTTCCCTTGCTCGTCAGGGCTTTGAAGTCATAAATATCTTCCATTATTATTCCTCTACAGGTACAAACTTCTCCTTCTTGCGCTTGCAGCGTGGGCAGCGCCATGTGTCGGGCAGGTCCTCAAACTTGGTGCCAGGGGCGATTCCCTGCTTAGGGTAGCCCTTTTCGGGGTCGTAGGTGTACTTGCAGGGGCATTTCATTTTAGTCATAGTCGTAAAATGTTTTTATGTTTTTTAGTAAAGAGGGCGGTGTGGCGTGGTATCTGCACCGTAGCACAGTCACTCTGACCTGACATCGTATCCTGTGTGAAGAAAAAATTTATTTGCATCGCGGTGCGGATGCACCTATCGAAGCCGCGAGAGGATTTACTTTGTGGGCTCCCACTTGCAGCGGACGGGCGACACGATGGCACCCTCCTTCTTCAACTCGGCGAATGCCTTGTCCACTTCCTTACGGTCGGCACCCAGTGCCTTGGTTACGTCACCTGCCGAAACCGGCTTGCCGGCCTCGCGCAAGGCCTGTAATACTTGCTCTTTCATTTCGATTGATATTTACTGTTTATTGTTTCTTGAGAATCATGTTCCACCATTGTTCCCACACTTTCCAACCGCCCGTTGACCATAGGGCGAGGAAGATTAGCACGGGCTGGAAGAATAGCCGGATGAGTCGTGCCTGATCCGTGTCGAGTCCGAAGGCCGAGATGTGGTTCACGTACTGGTTGATGTTGCCAGGGAAGATGGCGATATAGAACAGAGCCAGCAGTGCACCGACAAGCGCTTTGTTCCTCCAAAGGAAGAGCATACCAAGGCCAAGGCAAATCTCAACCACGCCCGATGCCAGTACGACAGAGTCGGTAAAGCCCGGACTGAACTGCAGCCACGTGGGTACTTGTGCCACGAACTCCTCTCTGGCAATGGTCAGGTGGGTAAACCCTGCATAGGTCATGAACACACCTAACAACAGACGGAAGAAAAGTTTCAAGTACTTCATAGTGAAAAATGGATTTGTCTTACATCATTGCAGTAAGGAAATTCTCGTAGCCCAGCTTGTCGATGTAGTTCAGGTACTGAGCCATCCAAGCAATGTGCTCTTTCTCGCCGTCAATCCACTTATAAAGCAATTTCTGTGTGGGATAGTCATCAGAGAAGGCAGCGGCCATCTCACTCATCATCTTGACAGCCTCTTGGGCTTCGGGATTGTAGTCGGACTCTAACTGCTGCTTCGGGTCATCGTAGAAGGGAAACTCACGGGTTTTCATGGCCTCCTGGAGGTCAGTGGGCTTGCAGCCAAGTTCTACGAGGCGCTGTAGCACCTCTTCGGCCTCTTCCCATTCTTCTTCGGCCTCTTCCTTCCACTTGTCGGCCAGTTTGTTCCAGCCCTGCAAGCGGCAGTAGGCCGAGAAGGCGAAATGTTGCTTACTGTTTCCGAACCAAGCAGCACCGAGTTCGGCAAACTGCTTCAATGCTTCTTCTTTAGTCATAATTCTAAATTCTTTTAAGTTAATTATATAGTAAGGGAGGACAAAGATACGACGATTTTGCGGAACTTTCTCAACCTGAAACGAACAGAAATTTGTTTGAAACAAACATTTTCTCAGATTTTATTCGTACCTTTGAACTCGATGTACAGATTGCGCGATTTCTTTCATCTGATATTGAGAGTGGATAATGCCGACATCCCCTCCGACGAGTTGGCCTGCAGCGAGACTAACACGGAACAGACGTTCTATACCAACAAGATGCAGGAGACGCTGGCCGCCTACACTTATACGCTGGTGGAACGCGGATGGCTCAACCTGATTTATAATGGTCGTTTGCTGACGCTGGAGCGCGGCGACCTCTACATCTACTCGCCCGGTTTTCAGGTGACGATAGTCGGAGGTTCGGAGGACTATCGCGGTATCTGCCTGTTGGCTGACGAGGGAATGACGCTCCAGATGCCCACTATCCGCGACATCATCCGAACGGCCTACCTACCCCTTGCCGAGTGGGGGCAGCCCGTGGTGCACGTGCCCGATGTCAGTTTCGACCGTCTACGTCACCGTATGCATGAATTGAACGACTATCTGCGGTCCAACCACCGCTTCCGCGACGAAGCCCTGCGCACGCTCTACACGCTGTTTCTGCTCGACCTGACCGACATACAGGAGCGAGCCATCAGCAGCCATCACCACAGCGAGCGCACTACCAAACTCTTCATCAGTTTTATGCGCCTGTTGCCCCAGTACTTCATCGTGCATCACGACATCCATTTCTACGCTTCTGAACTCTGCATCACCACCACCCACCTCTCGCGCATTGTCCGCCAGATAACGGGTCGCACCGTCGTCGATTATATCAACCAGATGCTGCTCATGGAAGCCACGTTCCTGCTTCAGACCACCGACCTGTCAATAGCTACTATTGCCGAGCGTCTGAATTTCGCAGATCAGTCAAGTTTCAGCAAGTTCTTCTTGCGAATGAAGGGTGTCAATCCAAAACGGTTCAGGATGGGATCTATAAATGATATTATCATAAAACGCAAATCTGAAAGTCTACACTGACATATCGGCATAGAATGTCCGATTGTTAGCTTACCCGAAATGGTGGTCTGGTTGCTAATTTCCGATTTCGCTGTATTGTCAATCGTTGACAAAGATACTTTAAGTTCAGAACAAATCAGAGTGCATACCTGTATCGACGAGTATCAGTTGCATATCGTACTGCTTCCAAATTAGAAGCCAGTCGGTATAGATGACCTCATACATCGTTCAATCCAGAATTTGCTTGATAATTGGAAATAATCAGAAAAAACTGGCCTTTTTTCAAAAGATTCCCAATGGGTAAAACGTGATGCAAGGGTTGCATCATGAAAATAGCACCCGAAAATTCGGAGTTGCGAGGCTTGCATCATCATTTTCAACTTTACAAAAATAAGTCATCAGCCAGGTCGTTAATCCTTATCGTGCAAAAAAATCGCGGATTATACCTAATTTTGCTAACTCTATGTGGAAAGTATGAAACAATGATGCGTCGGTGCTTCATTTACATGTTTTTCTTCCAGATGTAGAAGATGATGACGCCTGCGAGGTTTACGATCCATGCTACGTGGAAGGAGATCCCGTAGCTTGTAGCCCCACTTACGGCACCACCTATGAGAATGCCAAGACCGACACCCAGGTCCCATGATGTGAGTAGAGTGGAATTGGCCGTTCCGCGCTGTGATGCAGGTGCCATTTGTATGAATAGGTTCTGGAAGGCGGGAAACATGTGGCCATTTCCTAAGCCAATGATCAAGGCTGATGCGTAATAGGCCCATAGGCTGTGGACGGAAGCAAAAAGTGCATATCCAAAGACGGATATGGTTACGCCAATCGTTGCGTTATGGACAATCTTGCCATTGCGGAGCGTGCGACTCCCTACGAGGCGTGACATGATGAGACCTGCAGAGAGCAACATGAAGAAGAGTCCGGCACCTCCTAATATGCCCAGCTGTTCTTTCCCGTAGATGGCCAGATAGGTGGAAAGTATGCCATAGGAGAATGAGAAGCAAGTCATGCTGAGAGCCAGCCTCCAGGCGCTGAGCAGGAAGAATCGGTCGAGCGAGAGTTTTTGTTTTCTGACAGTGGTCTCTCGTTCCCGTACACGGAGCGTGGCATTGATGATGAAGCCCATGACACCGGTAAACAGGGCAAGCAGAAAGATGAGGTTATAGCTGGAGGTGTGTTCGTAGATGTACAGTCCTATCGTAGGTCCGATGGCCATGGCTAGATTGTTGGATAGCCCATAGTAGCCAATGCCTTCAGCCCGGCGTGAGGAGGGCAGGACGTCGATGGCCATGGTGCTATTGGCTACGGTGGTGGCTCCAAACGGAGCACCGTGGAGCGTACGCCATAGAGCGAAGACGATTAGAGAGTAGGCCGTGAAAAAGTAGCCTGCAAACATAGACGAGAAGAGAGCGAAGCAGATGAGAAGGACCGTCTTGCGTGGATAGCTGTCGACAAGATAGCCGCTCACGCTGCGGGCAAGCAGTGCCGTGACGGTGTAGCCAGAAAGAACTATTCCAATGGTATGACGGTTGGCACTAAAGGTGTCGCTCATGTATAGCGGCAGCAGGGGGGTGAGAATCATGAAAGAGAAATTGAGCATGAAGTTTGCAATCCATACCTTTATATAGTTGCCGTTCCAGAGTCGTTCCATTGAATGATGCATTCTGATTTTGATTCAATGATGTGTCTCATCTAAAGTCTACCACGGTGATTCCTGCTCCGCCAAACTGTACGTGCTCGTCGGCACATCTGACTATGCTGGGATGAGCCGTGAGATACTGACGAATGATGCGACGAAGATAGCCTGTTCCTGTGCCGTGAAGAATGCGCACTCTGCTTACGCCCAGCAACACGGCGTCATCAATGAAGTAGGTTACGGCTCGGATGGCCTCTTCACCATTCATGCCGCGTACGTCAATGTCGGAGCGGAAGTTGAGCTTCTTTTCATAAATGTCATCGCGTGTTTGCTTGCCCATGAAGGAGAAGGTGCGCTCTTCTTCCTGCTGTCGGGGAGCTTCGGCCGGTCTCAGGCGACTTCGGCTTACCCTTATTTGCATTGTTCCTGATTGCAATAGGGCTTCACGGTTGTCTACCTTCAGTATTCGAGCCACAGCAGCTTGACCGTCAATGCGCACATAGTCGCCCTCTGCGAACTGGTGCTCCACTGCTTCCTTTTTGGGATTGGAAGGCTTGGTCACAGTGGGCTGGGGCGCTTTGCCTTGCTTTTCCCTGCGCTCTCTGCGAGCCTTTATCTGCATCATCTTGCGACTGATCTTTTCTTCGAGTTCCGCAGCCTGTGTGGTTTGAAGTGTTTGTTGGAAATCTTCCAGTTCGCGGCGCAGCTTTTTGGTCTGTTCTTTCTCGGCCTGTGCCTCACGTATGGAGCGTATGGTGTTTTCAATCTGGGCACGGCTGGATTGTAGCAGGTCCTCGGCCTGTGCCTTGGCTTGGTGGATTACTTCGCCACGCTGTCGTTCCAGTTCCTTTACGCTATCCTCGTAGCGGCTAATGAGTTCTTCCAAACGCTTTTCCTGCTGATGAACCTTCTGGCGCTTGTTTTCCCAGTAGCGCTTGTCTCTCACGATGTCTTGTACGTATCGGTCGCTCTGAATATAATCAGAGCCTACGGCCTCTTGCGCCTGACGGATAACTTCCTCGGGTAGTCCCGTCTTACGGGCAATCTCTATGGCAAAAGAACTGCCGGCATGGCCCACTTGGAGCTGAAACAGCGGTTGCATTCTGTCTCTGTCATAGAGCATGGCACCATTGCTGATGCCTTCGTGACTTTCGGCAAAGTATTTCAGGTTTTGATAATGCGTTGTGATGATGCCCATGGCGCCTCCATCAAGTAGTCGGGCCAGTACGGCCTGGGCTATGGCTGCCCCAATCTGGGGCTCTGTACCCGAACCAAACTCGTCGATCAGAATCAGACTATCCTTATTGGTATGCTTCATCATGTCGCGGAGGTGGAGCAGGTGGCTGGAGTAGGTGCTCAGGTCGTTCTCTATGCTCTGCTCGTCACCAATGTCAATAAACATTGATCCAAATACTCCTGCACTCGACCCTTCGGCTACGGGAATGGACAGACCACATTGTAGCATATATTGCAAGAGGCCTGCCGTTTTCAAACAAACTGATTTGCCTCCAGCATTAGGACCAGAAATGAGGAGCATGCGACAGTTGCCATCAAGCTTGATAGATAGAGGCGTCATGCGTCCTCTATGCCTACTCAGTGATTGTTGCAACAGAGGGTGAATGGCATCGCGAAAGTCCATCATGGGATGGGCTACAAGTTGTGGCTCAGTGGCCCCCAGCGCCTCAGAGAGCAATACACAGGCACGTATGAAGTCTATCTTGCCTAAGAATCTGTAAGACTGCATTACGTCATCAGCCTGGGGACGTATGAAGTCGGCCACTTCCGTAAGTATTCGGATGATGGCCTGCCTTTCTTCCAGTTCTAAGGAACGAATGCGGTTGTCCATCTCCACTACGGCCGCCGGTTCTACATACAGTGTTTTGCCTGATGCTGACCGGTCGTGAACAATGCCTGGCAGCTTTCGTTTCATAGCCGGATCTATGGGTATTACTGGTCGTCCGTCTCTGAAGGTAGGGGCAGCATCTTTTTCCACTGCACCTTCTCGCCTGAGGCTTGATAATATGGACTGCACTGAGAGGGTCAGGTTTCTCCTGAGTCCCTGAAGTTCCGTTCTGATGCGTTGCAGATCAGGTGAGGCATCGTCTTTCATCTTTCCATACTCATTCAAGCAACGGCTGATGCGTTCAGTAATCTCTGGGAAGCAGGCTACATCTTCTGCCATCTCCCATAAGTGGGGATATCTTACCGTTTCGCTTTCTCCTTGTTTCTGACTCAGAAACTCACACAGGGCACCCACACTACGCAGTGAGAGCATGAGTGTGAAGAGCTCTGTTTCGTCCATGTAAGTACCTCTTACCTGCGTACGTATGAGCGAGGGTCTCATGTCAACAAAGCCCTCGGAAGAAAAGTCTGTTGTTTCGTCCTTTAGAGCGGCGCGTAACTCTCGGATCAGCGTCATCCTCAGAGCTATAGTTTGAGGGTTGGTGAGCAGTACCATACGATCCACTTCCTCCGCGCCCAGCGAGGAAAGACACCGGCCCTTGAGCATTTTTCGAATCTCCTGAAAGCCTACTTTCTGTTCAAAATTATTTGGATAGATCATTCTACAACCAGAGAAATGATAATTGATATATGAAGGTCACATGTATCCTTGTCCCATCGTTTTGGAGCGCGAAGTTACAACTTTCTTGTAAGAAAATCTGCAAAATGCTTGTTTAATTCCAAAGGAAAGACTAATTTTGCAGTCGCTTTTATACGACCATGTGGAAGCTTCCTTTTTTGGAGAGATGGTAGAGTGGTCGATTACAACGGTCTTGAAAACCGTCGTGCTGAGAGGCACCGGGGGTTCGAATCCCTCTCTCTCCGCCAAGAATTTGAGAAACCTGCTGATTTTCAGTTGGTTTCTTTCTTTTTGCAAAAACTGCTCCCCCTTACTGCTCCCCCTGTCACTTTTAAGATTATTTAAGTGCTTTCCTTCTGGAAACGCCTCAAAAT
>JAFUHF010000073.1 GCA_017468985.1 Bacteroidaceae bacterium | reverse complement strand
TCCGGCCAAGTATCCATTGTAGGGCCAGGCGTAGGTGCGCAATATGCTGATGAATTCTTTCATTTCGAGGGTTTTATTTTCTTCCGAAGTCAGCAGGAATCTCTCCCCACTCTTCTGTTTTCCATTTTTTCACTTGAATGTGGTGTTCGTGGGTTTGCAGCCATTGTTCTGCCCTTGCCACGAGGCCGAGCACCTCCTTGCTCTTGGACGTTTCTTTCAGCTTGGTGCGGCATTTGCCAGCCTTAAACCAAAGCATCGCATTGCGACTGTCAGAATAAACGGTGAGCCGACGCTCCTGCTGGGTAAGCAGTGCTACTGCATGCACTATGGCCAGAAATTCGCCAATGTTGTTGGTGCCATACATGGGGCCGACGTGGAAGATTTCGGTGCCCGTTTGCAGATCCACTCCGCGATATTCCATTTTTCCAGGATTTCCGCTGCATGCGGCATCTACGGCCCAAGCCTTTGCTACTACGCTGAGGGGCAGGGGGAGCACGGTGTCGGTTCTGTAGTCGGGAGGATTGACAAGGCCGGAGGAGCTTGGGGCATGTTTCTTGGGAGCGTAGTAGTCGGCAGGTGCGCCGGCACTGAATGCGGCCTCGGCTTCCTCAAGGGTAGGGTAGCTTTTATACTGTGGACGCTCGAAACCCTTAACCTGAGCTTCGCATTCCGCCCATGAAGCAAATACTCCCGTTTGGCGACCGTTCCACACTACGTAAAACTTTCGCTTTCCCATTTACATTCGTTCCGGAACTTCTATTCCCAATAGTCCTAAACCAGTCTTGATGACTTTGGCCACGTTTCTTGACAATACCAGTCGCAGTTGCTTCTTTCCGGCATCTTCTTCGCGCAGGATGCTGAAGTCGTGGTAGAACTGATTGTATTCCTTCACCAGTTCGTAGCAGTAGTTGGCAATGTCGCTCGGGCTATAGTCCGCACCGGCTTGCAGCACTACGGCCTTGAAGTCGGCCAAATGCTGGATAAGATCCTGCTCCTTGGCATTCACGCTGATGTTTTCTGAAAGCGTATCGGGAATGCTGAAAGCTTCCTCAGCGGCTTTGCGCAGTACGCTGCGTATGCGCGCGTAGGTATATTGAATGAAGGGACCCGTATTGCCGTTGAAGTCAATGCTCTCAGCCGGATTGAACATCATGTTCTTCCTGGCGTCCACTTTGAGCAGGAAGTATTTCAGTGCGCCGAGGCCTACGATGCGTGCTATTTCGTTTCTTTCAGCATCGGGAATGTCTTGGAACTTGCCCAACTGTTCGCTTGTTTCGCGCGCTGTGCGTATCATTTCGGCTATCAGGTCGTCAGCGTCTACCACGGTGCCCTCGCGACTCTTCATTTTTCCGTTGGGCAGTTCCACCATGCCGTAGGAGAAGTGAACCAAGTCTTTTCCCCAGCGAAATCCCAGCTTGTCGAGCAGTATGCTGAGCACTTGGAAGTGATAGTTCTGCTCATTGCCCACTACGTAGACCATTTTGTCAATGGGATAATCCTGAAAACGCAGTTTGGCAGTGCCGATGTCCTGCGTCATGTATACACTCGTGCCGTCCTTGCGGATGAGCAGCTTGGAGTCTAACCCTTCTGCTTGCAGGTTAGCCCATACGCTGCCGTCGCTTCGGCGCTCAAAGAGGCCTTCCTTTACGCCGCGCTCCACTTCGGCCTTGCCCACTAAGTAGGTGTCGCTTTCGTAATAGATTTTGTCGAAGCCCACCCCCAGTGCACGGTAAGTTTCATCGAATCCGGCATAAACCCAGTCGTTCATCTTCTTCCACAGGGCACGCACTTCTTCATCTCCTTGCTCCCAACGCACCAGCATGTCGTGAGCCTCCGTGATCAGAGGGGCTTCATTCTTGGCTTTGGTTTCGGCCTCCTCTTCGGTCATGCCTTGCTCCTGCCATTGGGCTTTCAGCTGTTTCACTTCCTCGCGATAGTGTTTGTCGAAAAGCACGTAGTAATCGCCTATCAGATGGTCGCCTTTCTTGCCGCTACTCTGGGGTGTTTCGCCGTTGCCCCACTTTTGCCAGGCCAGCATGGACTTGCAGATGTGGATTCCCCTGTCGTTTACAATGTTGGTGCGTACCATGCGGTTTCCACTGGCTTGAATCACGTTCGACAGGGCCCATCCCAGCAAGTTGTTTCTTACGTGGCCCAGATGCAGGGGTTTGTTGGTATTGGGCGAAGAATATTCAATCATAACCAATGGGCTATCGGCCGTGGCCTTCGTGATGCCATAGTCAGGATCAGCGTCAATGGCGCTGAGCAACTTGATCCAGTAGGCTTCGGATATGCTGAGGTTCAGGAACCCCTTCACCACATTGTATTTTTCAATGGCCGGTTCGTTCTGCTCCAGCCACTGGCCTATTTCTTCGGCGGTTTCTTCGGGGCGCTTCTTCGATATTTTCAGAAAGGGGAAGACAACCAGCGTGAGGTGGCCTTCGAATTCCTTTTTTGTTTTTTGAAGAGTTATCTGGTTAGGGTTTTCCTCTGCTTCATACAGGGCGCTGATGGCTTGTGCTGCCCTTTGGGCAATTTGTTCGGTGATATTCATGATGACTTCTTACTATCTGTTTCGTTCAGAATGCAAAGTTACGATTAAGCGAGAGACATGCAATGCGTAAATACGAAGTTTTTTCGCATTGTCCTGTCCGAGTGTGAGTAAGTTATTAAAAGTTGCGATTAAGCGAGAGATGTGCAAAGGAAAGCTCGCATTGTATTAGCTGTACTCAGAAAAACAAAGTGTAACTTTTGGGAAATAATCAGAAAAACGATCTCTTTTTCAAAAAATCCCCAATGGGTAAAACGGCGGTGCAAGGGTCGCGTCATCAGAATGACATTGATTTTCAAAAATGCACGTTGTGGAAATGAGCATCAAACATGAACAAAGAGTAGATGGAGAGACGGTTTAGGTTTTAATGAAGAAAATGGGTCGTATGGCGTAGTTTTTCTTGTTTTTGGTACGACTTATGAGGCGTTATGCCATTAGAATAGATTAATTTTGCACCGCAATTTTTCTCAGGTGCCGACAGGACCCTCTCATGAGCCTCCATAAGCAGTGAGTGGAGGATTCGTAAGAATAGAGATGCAGCATAAAAAAGGAAAGAACAACATTATGAATAAGTGTATGAAGAAGGGCTTTGGAATGGTTGGTCTGTGGATGTTCTGTTCGTTTAGTGCATGGGCACAGACAGTGGGACTGAAGGGTGTGGTGTGCGATTCTCTTTCGGGCAAAGCAGAAAGTTATGCCACGGTGCGTCTGATGCAAACGGGGCGCACGGAGCCGGTGACCGTATCGCTCACCGACTCTTTGGGACAGTTTCTGATGCCTGTTGCCAAAGCCGGCAGCTATGAGCTGGTGTGCTCCAGCATTGGCAAGAAATCTCTTACGCTCAAGGTGGCTGTAGGCAGGGAAGTGAAGGATGTGGGCCGCCTGTTGCTGGCGGACGAGGGCAATCTGCTGGGAACCGTAAGGGTAAAGGCTCAGCGGCCACTCGTAAAGGCCGAAATAGACAAGCTTTCTTAC
>JAFUHF010000072.1 GCA_017468985.1 Bacteroidaceae bacterium | reverse complement strand
GTACGGATTTAAAGTTTCTGCTTCCGATTTTTACATAAAACAACACGAAATAAGACTATAAGAAGCAAAAAGTCTGTATTTTTGCACATTATTGTAAGAGATCATAGACATGTCTGATATGAAACTGAATATATTCTTGCCTCTGATCGGTGCTTTCCTGCTTTCTGCCGCTTCGTGGGCCAGTCGCCCTGACAGCATTTCCATCCACTCAGACGTGATCGATAATTTCACGAAATCGCCTATCGAGGGTGCGCTGGTCACCTTCATGCTTCCCGACTCCGTCGTGCTTTTCCAGGACTCTACCTCTCGTGCTGTTACTAGTCGCTACGGCAACTTCTATGTCACCCAGCAAGGCGGCGAGCTTCGTGGTCACAAACTCCCCGGTGCAGGCCGCTACTTGGCGCGCATTTCCGCCACGGGCTACCAGGAGCAGGTGTTCAGCATTGAAATTCCTGCGAAGAAATATGCCAAATGGGTACGCGAGTGGAAGGAGCAGTTTGCGCTCAACAAGGCCGCCAAACGACCTTCTGTAGAATTGGGCGAAGCTCGCATTCGCGCTACGAGGGTCAAGATGGTGATGCGTGGCGACACGCTGGTCTACGATGCCGACGCCTTCCGAACCAGCGAGGGGTCTATGCTCGACCGCCTGCTTGCCGCCATGCCCGGCTTCAAAGTAGACGAGAGCGGCCAGATCACGCACAATGGCCAACGCGTGGAGGAACTTCTCGTGGACGGCAAGAGCTTTTTCTCCGGCAATCCCAAGGTTGCACTCGAAAACCTTCCTGCCTACACCGTGAACACCGTAAAGGTCTACCGCCGCGCAGCCGACAATGCCTATCTCCTTACTGATTCCTCTGAGATAGAGCGCACCAAACGTCTCGTGGTAGACGTCAACCTGAAACGGCAATACCGCCAGGGGTGGCTGGCCAATGCCGAAGCGGCCGGCGGCAGTCACGATCGCTATCTGGGACGAGCCATGGCCATGCGATACACCGACCATTCCAAGCTGTTTCTGTTCTACAACATGAACAACCTGAACGATACGCACCGCCCCAACCGTGGCGGCACCGATGGCAACTGGTATTCCGATTGGACTCCATCCGGAACCCTGCGCCTCAAAATGGGCGGACTCAACTTCAATGTAGACAGCCGGAAGAAGACCTTCGAAGAATCGGCCCAGCTCATCATGACTGACGAGCGTACGCGCGACGAGCAGAAGACTTCAGCCCTGAACTATCTGCCCGAAGGTGACACGTGGCAGCGCCGCCGCTCGCTTCAGGAAAGTGCTAAGAATCACTTCAAACTCTCCAATCAGTTCACGATGCCGCACAAGCGTTTCCACCTACGCACCCAGCAGGTGGCCGACGTGCTCAATGAGCGAAACGACGGATCAGCTCAGAGCGCCACCTTTAGCAGTGACCCTCAGGACCGCTATCTCGGCGAGTCGTTGGACAGCGTCTACGCTTCTCCGGGCAGCCAGCGATTAGAACGTATGACCATCAACACTGTGCGCAACCTTTCGCACAGTCACAACCGCGAATGGCTCCTTGAGAGCACCAATAACGTAACCTTCAAGTCGCCTCTCTTGGGCAACTCCACGGCCATCATTCTCAACGCCAAGCTCCACAATGCTTCGCTCGATGCCCATCAGTTCTACGACATGCTCACGCCGCAAACTTCCGGCCGCGACTATCGCCGCCAGTTCTCCGAGTCTCCCACGCGCGACTACGACTGGAACACCCAGGTGCGCTATCTCTGGAACTTCTCGCGCCTGCGGAAACTGTACTTCACGCTTACCTATCAATACCGCCAGACCTACGATCGCGGCAACCGCAATCTATTTCGTCTGGACCGCCTTGCCGGCGACTCGGCTCTTTCGCTTCAGGAATGGATGATGCTGCCTTCTCAGCGCGACGAGATGCTCACCGTCCTCGACCTGCAAAATTCTTTCCACACCGTTACCCGTGGCCGCAGCCACCAGCCCGGTCTGGAAGTAAGCTACAACATTGGCCGTTATGGCAACCTGCGCTTTAATTTCACGCAAGGCATCGAGCACAAGACCATCACCGACCTTCGTGCTCAGCAGGAACATAGCGCTTCGCGCCACCTCCATGCTCCGGATCTACGCATTCAGTTCTTCTGGGCCCGGATGCAAGTCGGTAAGTCGCAGCTCTACAACAGTTCCTACCAACTCACGCACGCCATGCCCACGATGAACCATCTGCTCAACGTCACCGACAACAGCCATCCCACCTACATCCGTACGGGAAACCCTGCGTTGAGCAATTCTCGCAACCACCACTTCAGTTTCAACACCTCGCATGGCACCACGCGCCGTATGCGCAACATGAACGCCTCTGCCGACTGGCATCTCACGGAGCAGGCCGTAGCCATGACGCGCAGTTACGACCGCCCCACGGGCATCACCACCTATCGCCCACGCAACATCAACGGCAACTGGAACGCCAGTCTTCGTGCCGCCTACTCGCAAACCGTGGATAGTCTGAATCGGCTGAACCTCAGTACCAACGTTTCTGCCAATTACGGCAACAGCGCCGACTTCGTATCCGAATCCTCCGGCCTCTCCACGGCTTCCTTTCGCAGCAGTGTGCGCAACATGAACCTGCGGCAGGAGCTGAATGCGAAATATACCAAAGGCAAAACGGCCGTCACCCTCTTTGCCAACTATCGTTGGCAGCGCCTTACGAGCCATCGCCCCTCGTTCACCGACCTCAGCGCATGGACCTTTGCCTATGGTGTGAATGCCGACTTCACTTTGCCACGCGTTGTGACCATAGAGAACCGTCTGAGCCTCACCAGCCGCCGCGGATATTCGGATGCTGCCATGAACGATGACCGCCTGGTATGGAATCTCACGCTCCGTCGTTCGCTCATCGAAAACATACTTACGCTCTCGCTTGAAGCCTACGACCTGCTCCACCAGTTGGACAATGTTCGCACCTCCGTAAACAGTCAGGGACTGACCGAAACGTGGTATAACACCATTCCGAACTACCTGCTTCTGCGTCTTTCTTATCGTTTCCACGCGATTCCAAAAAAGAACGGAATGAAATAGGATGAAAATTCCTTGGTGCGACCCTTGCATCACGTTTTTTGTTCTATCAAATTTCGTGATGCAACCCTCGTAACGCATTTTTGTCCGAGCAAATTTGATGATGCAACCCTCGTAACGCACTTTTGTCCGAGCAAATTTCGTGATGCGACCCTCGTAACGCACTTTTGTCCGAGCAAATTTGATGATTCAACCCTCGTAACGCACTTTTGTCCGAGCAAATTTCGTGATGCAACCCTCGCACAGTGTTTTTCCTGGAAAATCTTTTGAAGAAAGGGCCTAAAATTTGAAAAACCGACACAGCGAGCACTAATTTTGGAATTATATTCGTAATTTTGCAGAAGCTTTTAAGAACATGTTTTACAGAGATAGTAAGTACGAAGTGTCAGCCGACTATTTTGCCCGTAGAATAGGCTTTATGCCCTGACGGGCTGCTTCTCTTATTCACTCACCCATACATTTTTCCGAGCTATCTAAAGATAGTTCACCAATATCATAAAAACTTCATTAGGCCATTGTGCCTTAATATTAATTCAACCATTATTCTTCAATATCATTAATGAAAGTTTTGAAATTCGGAGGAACTTCCGTAGGTTCCCTTCAAGGTATACTGAACGTCAAGAAGATCGTTGAGCAGGAAGAAGACCGCGTGATAGTAGTGGTTTCGGCTCTCCACAGCGTAACGGACAAGCTCATCAAGGCCACCCGACTGGCTCAGGAGGGACGCGAGGAGTGGCGAGAGGTTCACAGCGAAATTGTCAGCCGCCATCACGAGCTGATCAGCCAGGCCCTGGCCGACGAGGAGCGCACCGAGCGTCTGGAGCAGCGGTTGCAGCCACTGTTCAACGAACTGCTGGGCATTCTGCAAGGCGTTTATCTCATTAAGGATGTGACGCCCAAGATTCAGGATGCCATATTGAGCTATGGCGAGCGGTGCTCGTCACTGTTTGTGTCGGAACTGATTCAGGGCAGCAAGCTCTACGACTCGCGCGAGTTCATCAAGACGGAAAAGCGGCGCAACAACGTGACGGTAAACTACGAGGAAACCAATCGCCGCGTGAAGGAAACCTTCATACTCCATTCCGGCATCGGAATATGCCCGGGATTCATCGCTTCCGACCTCCAGACGGGCGTAACCACTACGCTGGGCCGCGGCGGCTCCGACTATACAGCTGCCATCATAGCAGCAGCGATGGATGCCAAAACGCTGGAAATATGGACCGACGTGGACGGATTCATGACGGCCGATCCGCGCATCATACCTTCGGCTTACTCCATAGAGCAACTGTCTTATGGCGAAGCAATGGAGCTGTCGAACTTTGGTGCGAAGGTGATCTATCCGCCAACGATCTACCCCGTAAGGCGTAAGAATATACCTATATATATAAAGAACACGTTCCATCTGGAATTTCCGGGTTCCGTCATCAACGATGGTGCAGGTGCTGGCAAGAGTGCGGTACGCGGACTGTCGTCCATCAACGATACGTCTATCGTGAACTTGTCAGGAACGGCCATGGTAGGCGTGATAGGCATCAATCGCCGCATTTTCGCTACGCTGGCCGACAATGGCATCAACGTGTTCATGGTGGCACAGACCAGTTCCGAGACGAGTACCAGCATCTGCATGACCCCCGAAGACGCCGTGCGCGCCTGCAAGGTGCTGAACGACGAGTTCCAGAAGGAAATCAGCACGGGAGCCATCAATCCCATGATGCAGATAGACGGACTGAGCACGATAGCCATCGTAGGCGAACAGATGCGCCGCACGAGCGGCACGGCCGGAAAGCTGTTCAGCGTGCTGGGACGCAACGGCATCAGCGTGATAGCCTTGGCACAGGGAGCGTCGGAGATGAACATCAGCGTCATCGTAGACCGTTCGCAGTTGCGCAAGGCGCTCAACGTGATTCACGACAGTTTCTTCCTGAGTGACTATCAGGTGCTGAACCTCTTCCTGTGCGGCATAGGGGCCGTGGGAGGCAGTTTGCTCAAGCAGATAGAAGAACAGCAGGCCCTGCTCATGGAGCAGCGTCGGCTGAAGCTCAACCTCGTAGGTATAGCCAACAGTAAGCACGCCGTTTTCAACCGCGACGGCATCAGCATAGCCGACTATCAGGAGCAGCTCCGGGAGAGCCAGCCCAGCGACTGGCGCAGAATACGCGACGAAGTGATAGGTATGAACCTGTATAACTCCGTATTCGTAGACTGTACGGCCAATGCCGACATAGCCGCGCTCTATCAGAGTTTCCTGGATCACAATATCTCCGTGGTAACGGCCAACAAGATAGCGGCAGCATCGCCCTACGACAACTACGAACGCCTGAAGCAGACAGCACTGAAAAGGGGCGTGAAGTTCCTCTACGAAACCAACGTGGGAGCCGGACTGCCCATCATCAAAACTATCAACGACCTGTGCGCAAGTGGCGACGAGGTGGTGGAGATACAGGCCGTGCTGAGCGGAACGCTCAACTACGTGTTCAACAAACTCTCGGAGGATGCACCGCTGAGCCAGGTGATACGCCAGGCACGCGAGGCCCACATCAGCGAGCCCGATCCGCGCATAGACCTTTGCGGAAAAGACGTGCTGCGCAAGCTCGTGATACTGGTGCGCGAAGCTGGAGTGCTCATCAATCAGGAAGACGTGGAGCTCGAACAGTTTATTCCCAAGGAGTATTTCGAAGGTACGGTGGACGACTTCATGAACAATGTGAAGCAGCTGGACGAAACCTTTGAGCAACGACGCAAACGCCTGGAGCAGGAAGGCAAGCACCTGCGCTACATTGCCCGTTGGCACGAGGGAAAAGCCACGGTGGCCCTGTGCGAAGTGGACAAGAAGCACCCCTTCTACGATCTGGCAGACTCGAACAACGTGGTTCTGCTCACCACGAAGCGCTACAACCGCTATCCCATGATCATTCAGGGCTACGGAGCAGGCAAGGAAGTGACGGCGGCAGGCGTTTTTGCCGACATCATGAGAATTGCCAACATCTGATCAAACTCTTGAGGTATAGACATTTTGATAAATATACACCAGCGTATTTTCTTTATCGGAAGTAAGTTTCTTAATAGAAATATTGGTATCCGGAAAAAGTGCCGTAGGCACGAGATGGGGTAGCCAGCTATGCAACCGTGCCGTTAGGTACGGCGAAATGGCTGGCTACTATAATCTGATGCCTAAAGGCATTCAATGACGATACTAAATCAGAACCTATTTAAGTATAGGATACGACAAAGGACTTTTTGCTGACAGCAATATTTTTACCTTTAAAAAAGTTACGCATTGAGGAGAGCACGGTAAAGGGCTTCGTCCCTCGTGCCGAAGCAGCAGAACGTGACGCAGATGTTGCTGCCCGTTTCGCTCAACACGCTGCGCACTGTGCTGACCGCAATGTGGGCCGCCTCGTCGGCAGGATAGCCATACATCCCCGTGCTGATGCAGGGGAAAGCGATGGTCTTGAGACCGCGGTTGATGGCGATCATGAGACTGTTGCGATAGCAGTCGGCCAAACGTTCGGCCGGATGTTCGTCTTCGTAGTAGATGGGGCCCACGGTATGTATAACGTATTTGGCCGGCAGCTGGTAGCCACCGGTAAGTTTGGCCTCGCCCGTGCGGCAACCGCCCAGACCATAGCATTCCTTCACAAGCTCGGGGCCTGCTGCACGATGGATGGCACCATCTACGCCACCGCCGCCAAGCAGCGTATGATTTGCAGCATTCACAATGGCATCGACATGGAGCTTGGTGATGTCGGCACAGATGACTTGTAGTTGACTATTCATTACTTCACTGGATGATCGGGTACTTTCAGACTGTTCAGGAGGTCTGTCTTACCCTCGTTGACGAGTTTCACGATGAGCTGTCCGAAGATGGTATTGGCCCACGCCATCCAGCTACGCGTAAAGCGCGTGGCGTCGTCCTTGTGGAAAGATTCATGGATGAACCCGAGACCGGCGTCGCAGTCCATCACCATTTGCAGACACTGACGAATCTCCTCATCGTCCTGACTGGTGGATGCTTTCACAATGGCACTCATAGGCCACACCATGTCGTAGCCAATATGCGGACCGCCAATGCCTTCGCCAGCCTTGCCGCGGAAGAAATAGGGATTGTCTTCGCTCCATACGAAGCGGCGCGTGTTCTGATAGATAGGGTCGTTTACGTCCATGCAGTCGAGGAAAGGCAGGGAGAGCAGGCCGGGAGCATTGGCATCGTCCATGAGCAGCTGACTGCCGAAGCCGTCCACTTCGAACGCATAGATCTTGCCGTATTTGGGATGGTTGGCAATGGCGTACTGCTGCAAGGCCTGACTTACTTCGTCGGAAAGAGCACGACAGTCTGTGGCCAGAGCGTTTTCCTTAATCTCATCCAGAATGACGGCAGCTTTCTTCAGTACACTGACGGCGAAGAAATTGCTGGGGATGAGGTAGGGAAAGATGGTGCAGTCGTCCGACGGGCGGAAGCTGGAGGCGATGAGGCCGCAGTAACGGGCAGGATGGCCGTAGCCAGAGTTGCTCTGCGTGTCGTGCATGGCGTGAGCCTTACGGGTAAAGTGGTAAGAGGTGCGCAGGCCTTGCTTGTGCTGCTGTTCGCGCATCACGCCATAAATGGCACGGACGGAATTGACCCAGAGCGCGTCGAACGGAGAGAGATCGCCAGTGGCCTGCCAGTAGGCGTAGGCCAGGAAAAGAGGATAGCACATGGAGTCAAGCTCGTATTTGCGTTCGAACACCTCGGGTTTCATCTCCGTATTGTCGTCTTCGTGCTCGGCCTTACCGCCATGGCCGTAGAAAGCGTTGGCGTAAGGGTCGATCAGGATGTACTTTGCCTGACGACGGATGACGCCGCGAAGCATCTTCTGCAACTTCTTGTCTTTCTTGGCCAACGACAAGTAGGGATACACCTGTGCCGAAGAATCGCGAAGCCACATGGCGTTGATGTCGCCGGTGATGACGTAAGAATCGTCGTCGCCGTCTTCGTCACTGTAAAGCACGGTGGTATCGAGGGTGTTCGGGTAGCAATTTTCGAACATCCAGCAAAGATATGGGTTCTTCAACAGTTTCTTCACCCGTTTGATCTCCTTCTCCGCCGCTTCGCTGTAGAACTTACGGGCGTCGACCGGTGGGCGGTGGGAAGTGTAGGTCTTGGCATTGTCGGCAGGCAGGGCTGGAATGTCGCCTGTGGCCGTGAAAGCTCCGCATGATAGCCATGCACCAAGCAGAGCAGTGGTGGAAAGTAGTCTTAGCATGTTTTATTCAGATTTTATTTACAAAGGTACGAAGATATTCTGTAATTTTGCGGCCTGAACAAGACATTTGCACCATGCCAGACATAAACAAGCACGTGAAGGCCGTAGTGTTCGACCTTGATGGCACATTATTAGACACATTGGATGACCTTACGCAGAGCGTAAACCATGCACTTTCGGCCAAAGGCATGCCCGTGCGAAAGAGGGAGGAGGTGCGCCGATTCTTGGGTAACGGGGTGCGCAACCTTATTCGTCAGGCCGTTCCGGAAGGTACGGCGGCGGAAGATTATGAATCGGCCTTTCAGGCATTCCGCGCACACTACGTGGATCATTGTCTTGACCGTACTGCGCCCTATCCGGAGATACCACAACTGTTAAGCGAACTGAAAAGACGAGATTACGCCATGGCCATCGTGTCCAACAAACTGCAACCGGCCGTAACGGAACTGGCCCAGCGTTTTTTCCATAAAGAAATCAGCATTGCCATAGGCGAGCGTCCGGGCATTCGTCGCAAACCTGAACCCGACAGCTTGCTATTAGCTCTAAAGGAATTGGAATGCGGAACCGACGAGGCCATATACGTGGGTGATTCGGAGGTGGATTTGCTCACGGCACGCCGTGCACAGGTGAAATGCATCAGTGCATTATGGGGATTTCGTGATGAAGCGTTTCTTCATTCAATGGGAGCAGATACGCTGGTTTACAAGCCATTGGAAATTCTTGAATTGCTGCCATGAACTGTTGGTGTGTACAAGGGTGGGGCTGGTGTGGAACTCGCTTCAACGGGTGTGGCCGGCGTATCGTCCGAACTGCGACATAGGTTCATGAAAGGAAAGATTATCACTTTGAACGTTTGGCGTACAGGAAATAATGCTTAATTTTGTATCATCAAACCATTTAGTAATCACTCAGAAAATCAACGTAAGATATAATGAAAAAAGTCATCATTCTGCTTTTGGTCTCCGTCAGCCTGACGGTATCGGCCAAGAAAGGGCCCAAAGAGACGGGCACGAGTTATGCAAAAGAAGTGTTGCAACCCTACGTAGACAGCGGCCGCCTGGCAGGAGCTATCAGCGTGTTCTACAAGGACGGAATGCAGGAAACCTGCTGCATAGGCTATGCCGACGTGGCCAAAAAGCGGCCCATCAAAATGGACAATGCTTTTATGCAATGCTCGCAGACGAAGGGATTTTGCGGTGTGACAATCGCGAAACTGGTGGAAGAAGGCAAGATTTCGCTTGATGATCCAGTGTCGAAATATCTGCCCGAATTCAATGAACTCTGGGTGCTTGACGAAACGAAAGATGGCATCAAGAAACTGCACAAGGCCAAGAACGTACTCACCATACGCATGGTGCTCAACCATACGGGCGGATTTCCCTTTGAAATCAGTGCTAAACGAAACGACGTGAAAGGTGGCGGATGGAGTGGAGGAGCTCCCATTCGTCAAGTGGCGTCCATTGCAGCAGCGTCGCCCCTGATGTTTGAGCCCGGTACACGCGAAATGTATTCGAATACGGGTATAGACATAGGTGCAGCCGTTGTAGAAGTAGTGACCGGAATGAAGTGGGAAAACTATCTCAAGCAGGAAGTGTTGGATCCTTTGGGGATGAAGTCCACATGGTTCTGGCCCACAGACAAGCAGATCAAGAACAAAATAGAACTGTATGAAACGAAAGAGAATGCTCCTGCAGAATGGCGCGAAGAAATGGGTTGGGAACAGCGTCCATACAACGATGCTCATGTATTTGCATCGGCAGGTGCAGGGCTGTGGACCACGGCAAACGACCAGCTCAAGTTCTACAAAATGCTGATGAACCTCGGCATGGGCGACAATGGCGTGCGTATATTGAAAGAAGAGACGGTAAAGAACCTTCTGGCCCGTTCTACCCGTCCAGAAGGCATGGGCGGTTATTCGCTCGGTCTGTCGGCTCCCGTAAATGACGATGAAAATGCATGGTTTGGCCACGGAGGTGCGTGGGGTACCAACTGTTCCGTGAACTGGCACAAGAAGGAACTCAAGCTTTGGGTGGTTCAATGTGCCGGTGGAGGTCAGCCTTGGAGCAACGAAGTGGGTAAGGCTGCCGAAAAGTTCTTTGCACAGCCCATGAATTCAGGCGTAGATGCCTATACGGGGAGAGTAAAATGAAAATAGTGGTGAATTAGTTTTGTTGAATAAAGATAAAATGCTAATTTTGCACCCGATTTTGGTATCCGTGAGGCTCGGTTAAGAGATTCTACGACAGAATTCGCCTGGCGGAAACGCGTAATTAAGAAAGATAAAGATGTACGCAATTGTTACAATTAATGGACAGCAGTTCAAGGCAGAGGAGGGTAAGAAACTCTTCGTTCACCACATCAAGAATGCTGAGTCAGGTCAGACATTAGAGTTTGACCAAGTGTTGCTCTTGGATAATGAGGGCACGATTTCTGTAGGTACCCCCGTTGTGGAAGGTGCAAAGGTAGTATGCGAAGTAAATGCACCGCTCGTGAAAGGTGACAAGGTGATTGTTTTCCACATGAAGCGTCGTAAGGACTCGCGCAAGAAGAATGGTCATCGTCAGCAGTTTACGGAATTGACCATCAAACAAATTATTGCTTAATCCTAAAATTAGAAGAAAATGGCACATAAAAAAGGTGTAGGTAGTTCAAAGAACGGACGTGAATCGCATTCTAAACGTTTAGGCGTTAAGATCTGGGGCGGACAGGCTTGTATTGCAGGCAACATCATTGTACGCCAAAGAGGAACAGTGCATTATCCGGGTAAGAACGTAGGTATGGGCAGCGATCATACACTGTATGCATTGGTAGACGGTGTGGTGAATTTCCGTGCCGATGGCAGAAAACGCAGCGTGGTTTATGTAGAGGCTACACAGGCTGAAGCATAAGTGAACAAGCATAAGACTTCCAAAAAGGGGTTACATCTGAAGTGGGGTGTAACCTCTTTTTGCATTCAGTAGAAAGATTTTAGACGAAATACTTCTACATAAGAGAATAAACAGCTATATTTGCGGTAGTTTAAAGCAAAATCGATACGTAGCGATGAATTATAATGTAGAAGAATTAGAAGACAAATTGTTTGACTTGGCTTTTGCCGAAGACATAGGCGAAGGCGACCATACCACACTCTGCTGTATCCCTGAAACAGCCATGGGACGTTCCAAGTTGCTGGTGAAAGAAAAAGGTATACTGGCAGGAGTAGACATTGCCCGGAAAATATTCAGAAAGTTCGATCCAGAACTGCAGATGGAAGTCTTTATGGAAGACGGAAGCGAGGTGAAGCCTGGTGATGTGGCTTTTGTAGTGACAGGAAAGGTGCGAAGTCTGTTGCAAACGGAGAGGTTGATGCTCAACGTGATGCAGCGAATGAGCGGAATAGCAACGGTGACACATCGGTATATGGAGTTGCTGCAAGGAACGAAGACGCGAGTTTTGGACACTCGAAAGACAACTCCCGGAATGCGCATCTTGGAAAAACAGGCCGTAAAGATCGGCGGTGGTGTGAACCATAGGATGGGACTGTTTGACATGATCCTGCTCAAAGATAATCATGTGGACTTTGCCGGAGGCATCAGCCAAGCGTTGAAACGCTGCCACGAATATTTGGCTGAGAAAAACCTGCCGCTGAAAATAGAGATAGAAGTAAGAAGCATGGAAGAATTGGAGGAGGTTCTGAAATGTGGCGGAGTGGACCGTATCATGTTGGACAATTTCTCTATCGATAACACACGAAAGGCCGTGGAACGAATAGGGGGGAAATATGAAACAGAATCGAGTGGAGGCATTACGAACGAAACGCTTCGGCAGTATGCAGAATGCGGTGTGGATTACATATCAGTAGGCGCATTGACGCATTCTGTGAAAGGACTGGATTTATCGTTTAAAGCCTTTTAAAAATTGAGAACACAGATGAAACAAATCATTTTGACGATAGTGGCCCTGATGAGTGGTTGCATGTATGGATGGGCATGTACGAACCTAATTGTTGGTCGAAATGCTTCAACGGATGGAAGCGTGATAGTCTCGTATAATGCAGACAGCTATGGATGTTATGGCATTATGCAGCATTATCCTGCGGCAAAGCATCCAAAGGGAAGCATGCGAAAAGTGTTTAACTGGGAGACAGACAAGCTGGTTGGTGAGATAGAAGAAGCCGAAGAGACCTATAACGTGGTGGGTAACATCAATGAACATCAAGTAACGATAGGCGAAACTACGTTTGGTGGTCGTGAAGAGCTTGTGGACACTACGGCTTTTCTGGATTACGGCAGCATGATATATATTACCCTACAAAGGAGCAAGACGGCCCGTGAAGCCTTGAAGGTGATGACCGATCTGGTAGAAAAATACGGATATGCCAGCTCAGGGGAAACCTTCACCATTGCAGATCCTAAAGAAGTATGGGTGATGGAAATGGTGGGCAAAGGACCTGGTGTTAAAGGAGCAGTGTGGGTGGCTGTACGCATTCCTGATGACTGCATCTGTGCACATGCCAATCAGAGCCGTATACATCAATTCATGCATTACGACAAGGCTGACTGCATGTATTCGAAAGATGTAGTGACGTTTGCCAAGAAAAAAGGATTTTTCAGCGGAAAGGACGCCGACTTTGACTTTGCTAATGCCTATTGCCCATTGGATTTTGGCGGTGCCCGTTATTGTGAGGCAAGAGCATGGAGCTTCTTCAATCGATGGGTGGAAGGTATGGACAAGTATTTCAATTACGCTGCTGGCATAGACTTAAGCGCAGAACCTTTCCCTTTGTTTATGAAACCGAAGCAGAAGCTCAGTGTCAGTGACGTAGAAGCAGGTATGCGCGATCAGTATGAAGGCACACCGTTGGAAATGACAAACGACCCCGGAGCCGGTGCATGGAAATCCCCATATCGTCCTCGTCCGTTGTCATGGGAATATAAAGGGACGAAATACTTTAATGAACGTCCTATAGGAACTCAACAGTCATCTTTTACCTTTGTGGCTCAGATGCGCTCATGGCTACCTGATCCTGTGGGAGGTGTGATATGGTTTGGCAATGACGATGCTCAAATGGTTGCCTATACGCCAGTATATTGTTGTGCAACGGAAGCACCGGCATGTTATACCAAGAAGTATGGAGACGACGTTACGTTCTCCCTGAAGTCGGCTTTTTGGGTATGTAACTGGGTGGCAAACATGGTGTATCCCCGATATAGCCTGATGTTTGGCGATGTCAAGAAAGTACGCGACGAATTGGAACAAAGCTATTTTGCCAAACAGCAAGAGGTGGAAGCGAAGGCTCAAGAATTGTTGAGTGGGAACAGAAAGCAGGGCGTGGATTACCTGACGCAGTATTCCATTGAGACGGCGAACAACATGATGGAACGATGGATAAAACTCGGTGAGTTCTTGATTGTAAAATATAATGACATGGTGGTTAAACCAGAAAAGGACGGACGCTTTTTGCGCACTCCCGAAGGATTGGGCGAGAAGGTAAAAAGTCCGGGTTATCCTGACGAAACGAAAGAACGCATTGTGAAAGAAACTGGAAACAAGTATCAAGTTCCCGAAAAGAAAGATTAAATACATTAATTCATAGCTCAAAGAAAAATGGAAAACGAAGAATTAATTCAGCAGTGTGCCGAAAAGGCGCAGAAATGGCTTGACTCTCCTCTGTATGATGAAGAAACCAAGCGAGGCGTCCAACAAATGCTCTGCAGCGAAGATAAAACCGAACTCGTAAATGCCTTTTATCAGAATCTGGAATTCGGAACAGGTGGGTTGAGAGGCATCATGGGGCCAGGTACAAACCGTATGAATATTTACACCGTAGGAGCCGCTACTCAGGGGCTGGCCAATTACCTCAACAAGAGTTTTGAAGGGAAAAAGGACATTGCAGTGGTGATAGGCTATGATTGTCGAAACAACAGTCAGTTGTTTGCTGAAACGTGTGCCAACATATTCTCAGCAAATGGCATCAAGGTTTATCTGTTCGATGACATGCGTCCTACGCCTGAGATGTCGTTTGCCATTCGTCATCTGCATTGTCAGAGTGGCATCATTCTCACTGCGAGTCACAATCCGAAGGAATATAACGGGTATAAGGCTTATTGGGATGATGGTGCACAGGTTTTGGCTCCTCACGATAAGGGAATCATTGATGAGGTTAACAAAGTGAATGTAGCCGACATCAAGTTTGAAGGTAATAAGGAACTCATTACCATTGTGGGTGAGGAAATAGATCAGGCCTATTTGGAGGCAGTGCATACCGTTTCGATTGATCCAGAATGTATCAAGCGACAGAAGGATCTGAGCATCGTTTATACTCCTATTCATGGTACGGGAATGAAACTGATTCCGCGATCCTTGAATTTGTGGGGATTTGAGAATGTGAACTGCGTACCAGAACAGATGATTAAGGATGGGAACTTCCCTACCGTAGTAAGTCCCAATCCGGAGAATGCAGAGGCGTTGACATTAGCTCTGAAACTGGCTAAACAGATAGATGCAGACATTGTGATGGCCAGTGATCCTGATGCCGACAGAGTGGGGATGGCCTGCAAGAACGATAAAGGAGAATGGATCCTGATAAATGGTAATCAAACCTGCCTCATATTCCTTTATTATATTATAAGGAATCGCCAGGCTAAGGGTCAGATGAAGGGTAATGAATTCATCGTGAAGACTATTGTGACTACCGATCTGATCAGAGAGGTGGCAAAGAAGAACCATATTGAGATGTTCGATTGCTATACCGGCTTCAAGTGGATTGCCCGTGAGATCCGTATTAATGAAGGTAAGAAGAAGTACATTGGCGGTGGTGAAGAAAGCTATGGTTTCATGGCTGCTGACTTTGTCCGTGATAAGGACGCTGTCAGTGCTTGTTCCCTTCTGGCAGAGATTTGTGCTTGGGCAAAGGATCAGGGTAAAACGCTCTACGACGTATTGATGGACATTTATGAGGAGTATGGCTTTGCCTACAATAAAGCCATCAGTGTAGTAAAGCCCGGCAAGAGCGGAGCTGACGAGATCAAGGCCATGATGGAAGAATTCCGTGCACAACCCGTTAAAGAGTTGGCTGGTTCGCCCGTTACGCTGGTAAAGGACTTCAAGACCCTCACTGCTACAGATGCCGAGGGTAAGACTACGCCGATTCAGATGCCGGAAACCAGTAATGTGATACAGTGGTTCACGGCTGATGGAACAATCGTAAGCATACGTCCTTCCGGAACGGAGCCTAAAATCAAGTTCTACATCGAAACGCGTGATGAGTTACAAAGTGCCGCAGACTATGAGGCTACTGTAGCTCGGGCTGACCAGAAGGTAGAAGCCATCAAGAAGTCAATAGGGCTGTAAAGAAAGCAGCAAATGAATAAGTGGCGAGTGTCGTAGGGTGCATTCGCCACCTTCTTTTATTATATGAGGAGCAACGACAACGTAAGATGCAGTGGATAGACAAGAGTAAGCAGACCAAGTGGGTGCTGATAGTGGTGGCCATTTTCATCGCTGTGGTGTCGTTAGTATTTTCACAATATTTGGTGCGCGATCTCGAAGCCGATGCACGTTCTAAAATGGAGGTGTGGGCTGATGCCATGCGTTCTCTGAATACGGCAGATGAAAATACAGACCTCCGATTGGTGCTGAAGGTAATAGAGAATAACACCACCATCCCAGTCGTGGTACTGGACAGTAGCGGTGACGTATTGGCCTATCGTAATATCAACCTGAAGTTCAAGACTCCAGAGGATTCACTCATACAATTGGCTCATAAGGTGGTAAAACTGCGCCAAAGTGGATACAGTATTCATATCAACTATGATGAAACAGATGAGCAACTCCTCTCTGACGATTACTTGGAGATTCTCTATGGCGATTCGGTGTTGTTGCGCCAGTTGTCCATATTTCCCTACATTCAGTTAGGTGTGGCTGCTGTGTTTATCATGATTATGCTCTTTGCCCTCCTGAGCATGAAGCGCGCAGAACAGAACCGCGTGTGGGTGGGATTGACCAAAGAAACAGCTCATCAGTTGGGGACACCCATCAGTTCCTTGATGGCGTGGGTAGAGATGATGAAGGAATCATATCCTACTGACCCCATGATAGACGAGGTGGGGAAGGACGTAGACCGGCTGAACCTGATTGCAGAGCGATTCTCCAAAATTGGTTCGAAGCCTGAAGAGAAGGAAGAGAATCTGAACGAAGTGCTGTGGCACGTGGTGAACTATATCACAATGAGGAGTTCCGACAAGGTGAAGATTCTCTGCAATTTTCCGGCAACTCCTGTGATGATAAAGCTGAGCAAGTCGCTCTTTGAGTGGGTGATAGAGAATCTATGCAAGAATGCTATCGATGCCATGAATGGGCGCGGCCGGATTGTCATCACCATGCATGAGCTGACCAACATGGTTGTGATTGAGGTGGCCGACACAGGAAAGGGCATTGCCAAAAACAGGTTTAAGACCGTATTTGCCCCTGGCTACACCACCAAGCAGAGAGGGTGGGGGCTCGGATTGTCGTTAGCTAGACGCATTATTGAGAAGTATCACCGAGGTCGAGTGTTTGTGAAAAACTCCGAAATCGGTAAAGGTACTACCTTCAGAATAGAATTAAGAAAATGATTTTCTGTATAGAAGGTGGTTATATAAATAAAAAAACGTAACTTTGCAGGCCGAAATAAAAGAAGATATGCCAGACAGGATCAATTTGAAGAAAATACACTCCGTTAAGGAGACGTATCAGTATTCTTTGGATTCCAGTTTCTTCAGCGAAAGCGACCATCCCTTGCTTAATGGGGGAATGATAGATGCTGAAGTTGGAGTATGGAGAGACGATACTGATGGCAGTTACAAGGTAAACCTGAAGATGAACGGACATGTGGTAGTAGCATGCGACAGGTGTCTGAGCGATCTGCAGGTTCCCGTCAAGGTAGACGAGATGCTGAAAGTAGTGTTGGGTGATGAGGATGACGACAAAGGCGATCTGATTGTTGTCAGCGAACGTGAGCCTCTGCTCGATCTCAATACGCTCTTCTACGACTATGCAGCGCTTTCGGTTCCCATCCACGCCGCCCACGCTGAGGGCGAATGCGATGCCGAGATGGAGAGTCGGCTGAGCGAATACTTGATTAGCAAGGATTGAAAATATAAATATAATAACATAATAAGAAAATGGCACATCCTAAAAGAAGACAATCAAAGACAAGAACCCTTAAGAGAAGAACCCACGATAAGGCTGTTGCTCCAACATTGGCTAAGTGTCCTAATTGCGGAGAATGGCACGTTTACCATACCGTATGTGGCGCATGTGGCTACTATAGGGGTAAGCTGGCCGTTGTTCAAGAAGAAGTAATAGCAGAATAAGCATATTCATCAGATAATGGGAAAAATCCACGCAGTCATTACCGGGGTGGGTGGGTATGTGCCTGATTATATCTTGAACAACGATGAGTTGTCAAGAATGGTAGATACCACCGACGAATGGATAATGACAAGAATTGGTGTAAAGGAACGTCGCATTCTCAAGGAGGAAGGACTGGGTACGGGATTCATGGCCTGCAAGGCTGCTGACGAGCTGATGCAGAAGATGCAGTATAATCCCGATACCATCGACGCCGTAATCGTCACTACGTCAACTGCCGACTATCACTTCCCTTCCACGGCTTCGGTCGTTTTGGGCCACTTGGATCTGAAGAACGCCTTTGCCTTCGATGTATCGGCAGCCTGCTGCGGTTTCCTATACACGATGGATCTGGCTACGTCCATGATTGAGAGTGGGCGTTACAAGAGGATCATCGTGATTGGTGCAGACAAGATGTCGTCCGTTGTGGACTATACCGAGCGTGCTACGTGCCCCATCTTTGGCGATGGTGCCGGTGCCGTGATGGTAGAGCCTACCGAGGACGAATCCTTGGGATGGCAAGACTCCATTTTGCGCACTGACGGTAAGGGCATGCCTTATCTCTGCCTGAAGGCTGGTGGTTCTGTATGTCCTCCTTCGCACTATACGGTAGACAACAAGTTACACTATATCCATCAAGAGGGTCGCACGGTGTTCAAGTATGCCGTAACGGCCATGAGCGACCTCACGGCTCAGATTGCCGAGCGTAACGGCTTGAATAAGGACAATCTGGCTTGGGTTATTCCCCATCAGGCCAATGTCAGAATCATCGAGGCCGTGGCGCACCGCCTGGAGTTGCCCATGGACAAGGTGATGCTCAACATTCAGCGCTACGGCAATACCAGTGCAGGTACGCTACCCTTGGCGCTCTGGGATTATGAAAAGCAGCTCAAGAAGGGCGATAAGCTCATCTTTACGGCCTTTGGTGCCGGCCTCGTTTCGGGAGCGGCTTACATGACCTGGGCTTACGATGGTAATTTAAGATAGCCCATAACAAAATTTTTACTTAAACGCATCTCCACCGTTGAAGTGTCAGGTGCGTTTTATTTATTTTCATGAGGCAATGAGTTTTAAGTCTGGTTTTGTCAACATCGTGGGCAACCCCAACGTGGGTAAGTCTACGCTGATGAATCTGTTCGTGGGCGAACGGATTTCCATTGCTACGTTTAAGTCGCAGACTACGCGCCACCGCATTATGGGCATTCTCAACAAGGAGAATGTGCAGATCGTCTTTTCCGATACACTCGGGGTGCTGAAGCCCAACTATAAGCTGCAGGAATCCATGCGTGCATTCAGCGAAACGGCCCTTACCGACGTGGATGTGCTGGTCTACGTTACCGACGTCATTGAAGACTGTTCCAAGAACGAAGACTTTCTCTCTGAAGTCCAGCATCTGAAGGTGCCCAAGCTTGTTGTGATCAACAAGATTGACCTGAGCAACCAGAAGGCCCTGACGCAGCTCGTAGACAAGTGGCATGCCCTGCTGCCCGAGGCAGAGATTTTCCCCGTTTCGGCCAAGGCTAGGTTCAACGTTGACCAGGTGCTTCGCCGCATTGAGGAACTGCTGCCCGAAAATCCGCCCTACTTTGAGGAAGACCAGCTTACGGACAAGCCGCTGCGCTTCTTTGCCTCCGAAATCATTCGCGAGAAGATACTGCTCTATTACGATAAGGAGATTCCCTATTCAGTGGAGGTCGTGGTGGAGCAGTTCAAGGAAGAAGGCCGCCTGGTCCGCATTGAAGCCGTCATCTACGTGGAGCACGAGAGCCAGAAGGGCATCATCATTGGCCATCAGGGCGTGGCCCTGAAGCGCGTGTCAACCGAGGCGCGCCGCTCCCTGGAAAAGTTCCTTGACAAGAAAGTCTTCCTCCGCCTCTTTGTCAAGGTGGATAAGGAATGGCGCAATTCTGACAAGCGGCTCATGCAGTTTGGCTATAACCAGAAGTAACAGAACACAACAAAGCGTATTAAGAATAATGGAAAACTTAGTAGCTATCGTAGGACGCCCCAACGTGGGCAAGTCAACGCTCTTCAACCGCCTTACCAAGACGCGCCACGCCATTGTGAGCGATGAGGCCGGTACCACGCGCGACCGCCAGTATGGCAAGGTGGAGTGGTGCGGCAAGGAATTCTCCGTGGTAGACACGGGGGGGTGGGTGGTCAATTCCGACGACGTTTTTGAGGACGAAATCCGCAAGCAGGTGCTCGTTGCTACTCAGGAGTGCGACCTCATCCTGTTTCTCGTTGACGTGAACAACGGTATTACCGACCTGGACAGCCAGGTGGCCTCCATCTTGCGCCGCTCCACGAAGCCCGTCATCGTGGTGGCCAACAAGACCGACAACAACGAGCTGCGCTATGGCGCTGCTGAGTTCTACGGTCTGGGGTTGGGAGAGCCCTTCTGCATCTCCTCGCTTACGGGCAGCGGCACGGGCGACCTGCTGGACGAAGTAGTGTCCCGTTTCACCGAGGAGAAGGACGAGGCTGAGGAAGACGTCATTCCGCGCTTTGCCATCGTGGGCCGTCCCAACGTGGGCAAGAGCAGCCTCATCAATGCCTTCATTGGCGAAGACCGCCACATCGTGACCAACATTGCCGGCACTACGCGCGACTCCATCTATACGCGCTACACCAAGTTCGGCTTCGACTTCTACCTGGTTGACACGGCCGGCATCCGCAAGAAGGGCAAGGTCAACGAAGACATAGAATACTTCTCCGTGATGCGCTCCATCCGCGCCATAGAGAACAGCGACGTCTGCATCCTGCTCATCGACGCCGAGCGCGGCATTGAGTCGCAGGACATGAACATTTTCCAGATCGTTCAGCGCAACTTCAAGAATCTCGTGGTCTTTGTCAACAAGTGGGACCTCGTGACCGAAAAGTCCAATCAGGTCATCCAGAGCTACGAGAGCGCCATCCGCTCCCGACTGGCTCCGTTCGTAGACTTCCCCATCATCTTCGGCTCTGCGCTCACCAACCAGCACATCTACCGCGTGCTGGAGTCGGCCAAGAACGTCTACCTCAACCGCAAGCGCCGCATCACCACCCACCACCTCAACGAATACATGCTACCCCTCATCGAGGCCACGCCGCCGCCCTCCATGAAGGGGAAGTACATCAAGATAAAATACTGCATGCAGCTGCCCGAAACGCAGGTGCCCACCTTCATCTTCTATGCCAACCTGCCACAATACGTGAAGGAGCCCTATCTGCGTTTCCTGGAAAACAAGCTGCGTGAGGAGTTCGACTTCAGCGGTACGCCTATCCGCATCTTCATCCGTCAGAAGTAGAGCCCTTCCGCCCATGCTCCGCTTCCCTCGTCTGCCGCTCCTGCTTGTTGCCCTGATGCTCGTCGGGGCTTGCTCCCGTCACCCCAAGTGGGCGCGCGAGCCCGAGTGGGCTGCCGTGAGGTATGTGGAAATGCTGCAACGAGGCGAGTATGACGCCGTGGTGCGTTCCATGCTTTCCTGTCAGGACATTGATGCCGACTATCGGGAGCTCCGCCTGCGCCTCCTGCGCCAGATGATGGAGGAGCTGCCGCAGGATTCGCGTCCCTCGGCCGTGGAGGCCACCAAGGCTGAGCTGCAAGACAGCGGCAGAGTGGCCCACGTGTTTCTGAAGCTCACCTTTGCCGACGGCCGCAAGGAAAACGTCGTACTCCCCCTCTGCCGTCACGATGGCCGCTGGCTTTTGTGGTGAGGGAAAAACAGAATGGCAATAAAAATGCTCCGCGATAGTGGATATGACCATCGTGGAGCATTTCTTTGTTGTAAGTTGGGCGGCGTGTGCCGCCCTTACTCTATTTTCTGATGCTTTTCTGCAATCCTTCTTTCATTAGGTCTGCATATTCAGGCTTAATTCCTACTACTCTGCCCTTAGGAGCATCGACCTTGGCTGGCATCTTTGGCTTAAACTTCCTGCTTTGGGTTTCAGCGGAGGTGGCGTCGGATACTGATTCTGTTCCCACCTGTTTTGCTGAGGTAATTTTAGGTGCAGGAGTATTCGATACCCATATAGAAGTCATTCTTCCGTTTCTAATAGATCAATTCCGATAATTAGAATGAAGAACCGTAGATTTATTTCTAAGGTGTATATGATATACTTCCGCGCCATTACTATCTTCATTGGATATGTGAGTATCAGATGTTTTTTCCCAGCTCATGCAGATGTGCATGGCGGAATTCTGTCTTGTTTTTGCTTCATGCAGGCTTGCATGTGGATATTCTTTAAGGAAAACTTACTCATTCTCGCTGCCCGGAGTTTCCACTCCGTTTACGGCGCGGCATTGATGTGGAGCAGCAGTTCGTCGTAGATCTGGCAGATGTACTTGTAAAGCTCATCGGACGAAAGTTCGCTGCGGTCTTCAATGCGGATGGCCTTCTCGGACTTGCGCTTGTCGATGGCCTCCTGAATGCTCTTGTTCTGCTCGTCGAGTTCCTTCACGGCCTGGGTGAGGTCCATCTGGCTACGGCCTGCTTCATAGTCTCGGGGGGCGAGCTGCTGCAGGAGGCCGGTGATTTCGGCCGTTTCCTTGTTGATTTCGTGACGTGGCACTCCCTTGTAGGGGCTCAGCACGGGGCCAGCTTCTGGGCAGCGGCGTAGAGCTGGCTCTCCTTGGGCAGCATGCGTGCATTGCGTGCATAGCATATGCTCGTGGTGATGTAGGTCATGAGCTTGTCGCGAAAGTTGTCGGCGGTGGTGACGCTGACCGTGTGCTTTAAGGCCCTTGGTGGCGTTGATCCACTTCTGAAGGGTATTGATGGCCACCTTATATTACTCAGTACGCTGGTGATCTTCAGGGCCTCGGTGTCTACGTCGGAGTTGATGATGTTGCGCAGATACTCCATGTGGAGCCGGTGGAAAGCACCTACGGTGTTACGCATGCCGTTGTAGTTGCTCGGCTGTTTTTGTGGGAGTAAATGGCATGATGATATAGGTTTTATGGGTTAATAGTCTAAACAGGGGGGATTTCCCTTGGCTGCAAGGCAAAGTTAGGAGGATTTTTATTAACACATGTTACCACCATAAAAAGATGTTAACAAAATTTGCTGTTCTTCAAAATTTTTCCAGATTATGGAATAATGGCATCCGTAGATGGCAAAACGGGTATGCTGCAGACGTAGGCTTTTGAAGATTGGTGTACAGAAAAACCTACGGCAGATGAGGTCTGTTTTTCAATTAATGCGTAAATTTGTGAGCGTTCCGCAAAAATCGGGAATATAAAGATATACCATATTATAATATAGGCCACAGAATTCTCCAAATGTTGACTCAACCTACATAAAGATTCCAGCGCGAAAAAACAAATAAAAGCCATGTTGAAACAAAGAAAACTAAGAATGGGAATGCTCGGCGGAGGCAGCGATGCCTTCATCGGAGCCATTCACCGCAGAGCCGCCCTCATGGAAGGGCAGGTGGAACTGGTGTGCGGATGCTTCAGCATCAATCCAGACATATCGCTCTCTTCGGGCCGCAGCTACTACGTGCCCGACGGGCGCATCTATAGTTCGTGGGAAGAAATGCTGGCCAAGGAACGCCAGCTGCCCGAAGGCGAAAGGATGGACTTCGTGACCATTGTTACGCCCAACAAGTTTCACTTCCAGCCAGCATATGAGGCACTGATGGCTGGTTTCGACGTAGTGGTGGACAAGCCCATGACCTTCTCGCTCGACGAGGCGCTGCGCCTGCGCCAGGCCGTGAGGGAGACGGGCTGCACGCTGGCCCTGACCCACGTATATACGGGCTATCCGGCCGTGAAGGAAATGAGGCGCAGAGTGAAGCAGGGCGTGATAGGCAAGGTGCGCCGCGCCTACGTGGAATATACGCAGGGCTGGCTCACGCGCCGCATAGAGCTGGAGGGAGGCAATAACGCCGTATGGCGCAACGACCCCAAGGCCGCCGGCAAGGGAGGATGTGTGGGCGACATTGGAACCCACGCCTGGCACCTCATGGAATACGTCACCGGAGCCCGTGTCACTGAGCTCTGCGCAGAGCTCAACCACATTGCCCCAGGCCGTCCGCTCGACGACGACGCCACGGCATTCCTTCACTTCGACCAGGGATTTCCCGGCCTGCTGCAAGCCACGCAGATAGCCACCGGCGAGGCCAACAACATCCGCCTGCGTGTCTATGGCGAACTGGCCGGCATGGAGTGGCGCCAGATGGAGCCCAACGTGCTCAGAATGAAGTGGGACGACCGTCCGGCTGAGGAGCTGTGCATAGGCAACGGATATGGCTACCTCACAGACTTCGCCAAGTGGAACACGCGCACCCCAGGAGGCCATCCAGAGGGCTTCATAGAGGCCTTTGCAAACATCTATCGCAACTTCTGCCTTACGCTGCGCGCCAAGGATGCCGGCGAGGAGCCCACGGAGGAGATGCTCGACTTCCCGAACGTGGACGACGGCGTGCGCGGCATGCAGTTCGTGGAAACCATCGTGAGGGCCGGTAGCCAGGCGGACCAGAAGTGGCAGCCCTGGGTGGAACAATAGCACGGCCGGCATAGGCCAGGGTGCCCATAGATGAGAGAGATGTGCATCTCTATGTGTGAAAACTCCTTAATCTATGGGCACTTTTTCTATTATTGGGTTGGCTACATGTTGAATTATTAGTAATTTTGCTTCGTTGAATGACCAAAGTGTCGGATTTAACGGATAAAGAAAAGACAAATGTCAAAATCAAATAAGAAAATCTTAATAACAGCTTTAGGAGGCGTGGTGATAGGAGTGGCTGCCATGGTAAGCTTCGACCACGTTTGGGAGAAGACCTCGGAGAACGAGTCGTGCATGTCGTGCCACATGCACGAAAAGGCCGACGCCGCCTGGAAGCAGTCAAAGCACCATAGCAGTTCGAACAGCAGCGGAGTGACTACCGACTGCGCCTCGTGCCACCTGCCGCCCAAGGGCACCGTGGCCCACTTCATGGCCAAGGCACGCATGGGGGCAAAGGACATTTGGGCCTACATCACCAAGAACAAGGAAGACATCAACTGGGAGCGCAAGGGCGAACTGGGAAACGCGCAGAAGATAGTCTACAACGAGTCGTGCAAGAAGTGTCACACCAACCTGTTTCCCTCAGGCATTTCGGACGACGGCGTGAAGGCCCACCTCTATTATGAGGAAAACGAGCAGAAGCTCGACCTGCAGTGCATCAGCTGCCACCTGGACGCCGGCCACTACAATCCCAACTACAAGCATGGCAAGATGGAAGGCCCCGTGGCCGTGAGCTCCGGCGTGACCTATGACTCTGCAGCCGTGATTACCGACTTCAAGAACTTTACAGAAACCATACCCGGAACGGCCGTAACCATCAGCATGGTAGCTATACCGGGCGGCACCTTCACCATGGGTAGTCCCGAGAAGGAGCCCTTCCATCAGGCCGACGAATGGCCGCAGCGCAAGGTGAAGCTCTCGCCCTTCTTCATGGCCGAAGTAGAAGTAACGTGGGATCAGTACTGGGCATTCTATAACGAAACCATGTCGGAAGGCCGCACGGCTCCAGCCGTGGTATATGCCAACAATTCGCGCCCCGACGTCGACGCCGTGACAGGCCCCACGCCGCCCTTCGGATTCCCCGACCAGGGATGGGGCATGGGCAGCCGGCCGGCTATCACCATGACGCACTATGCCGCCGAGACCTTCTGCCAGTGGCTGACGCTCAAGACCGGCAAGCACTATCGCCTGCCCACCGAAGCCGAATGGGAATATGCAGCGCGCGGCGGAACGGAAACGCCCTACTTCTTCGACGGAAGCCCCAAGAAGTATACCAACGAAGGCTTCATGAAGAAGCTCTTCGGCATCGACACCACCACGATCAGCAGTTATATCGTCTACATGAACAACAGCGATGACAAGACACAGGAACCCTCTAAGGTGATGGCCAATCCGTTTGGCTTGAAGAACATGCTGGGCAACGTGATGGAATACTGTGCTGACAAATACAGCGCCGAGGCTTACGGCAAGCTGCAAGACGGCACCGAGAATCCGAAGAACCAGGAAGGAGAGGAATACGTAGTGAGAGGCGGAAGTTATCTGGACGATGCCTCCGTATTGAGATGTGCTGCACGCAGCCATACTGACCACAACGCATGGCTCAAGACCGATCCGCAGAATCCGAAAAGCATCTGGTGGTATTCAGACATCAAGGGCATAGGATTCAGAGTGGTATGCGAAGTGCCAGAAGGAATAGCAACAAACTAAACATAATAACATAAATCAATAAAACTCATTCATCATGGGAAAGAACAAGATTAGCAGAAGAGCCTTCTTTACCTATTCGGCAGCACTGGGTGCTACGGGAATGATTGGCTCATCGTCCATCCTTACTTCATGTGCAGGAGGAGAGAAGAGTGGGGCACAGACTCCATTGAAGAAACCGGGAGAATACTACATTCCCGAACTGCCCGACAAAGCTATTGAAGGCAGAGAACTGAAGGTAGGTCTGGTAGGTTGTGGCGGCCGTGGATCAGGTGCCATTGAGAACCTGCTCGAAGCAGCCGACGGCATCGTAGTGACAGCATTGGGCGACGTTTTTGCCGACCGCCTGAACAACGTGAAGAACATGCTGGCCGAGAAGCACGGACAGCAGGTGCCCGACGAAGCCTGCTTCATTGGCTTTGACGCTTACCAGAAGGTGATAGACATGGTGGACATGGTGATTCTGACCACTCCGCCCGTGTTCCGTCCCTACCATTTCCAATATGCAGTAGAGAAGGGTGTACACGCCTTCCTTGAGAAGCCTATTGCCGCCGATCCTAAGGGATTCCGCACCATCATGGCCGCATCGAAACAGGCCGTGGCCAAGGGCCTGAGCGTGGTAACAGGAACGCAGCGTCGCCACCAGCGCCCCTACGTTGAAGCATTCCAAAAGATTCAGGAAGGCATCATCGGTGAAATTACGGGCGGTAACGTATACTGGAACCAGGGCATGCTTTGGTATCGCGAGCGTCAGCCAGGATGGAGCGACATGGAATGGACCATCCGCGACTGGGTGAACTGGAAGTGGCTTTCAGGTGACCATATCGTAGAGCAGCATGTGCACAACATCGACGTATTCCTCTGGATGACGGGTATGCACCCCATAAAGGCTACGGCCTTCGGAAGCCGTCAGCGCAGAAAGACCGGCGACCAATATGACAACTTCAGTGTAGACTTCGTGTTCGAAAATGGCATTCACCTTCACAGCATGAGCCGCCAGATTGACGGTTGCAGCACCAATGTGAGCGAATTCGTTCAGGGAACCAAGGGTTCTTGGAACAGCGAGACACACGAAATCAAGGATCTGCAAGGTAACGTGATCTGGAAGTTCGATCAGGATAAGGCCAACGAAGAATTCAAACAGCACAATCCCTACGTACTGGAGCATGTGGACTGGGTGAATCATATTCGTAAGGGCGAAGGCCATGACGAATCGGAAGCTACAGGCATCTCCACCCTTGCAGGTATCATGGGCCGCGAGGCTGCTTACTCCGGTAAGACCATTACATGGGACGAAATCACCGCTTCGGAGCAGGACTACATGCCCGAAAAACTGGAGCTCGGTCCCATGGATATGTCGAAGTTCACCGTTCCCGTTCCTGGCGTTTACGGTGCTGAATAATCCGATTAACGTATTTCATTATTATGAATAGAAAACAGTTTCTGCAATGTTCCTTAGTGGGGGTGGCTTCTTTGGCTGTAGCCCCAATGTCGCTGACGGCTTCTTGCGCCGCACAGGCTAAGAAGGAGGAAAAGAAGACTGGTTCGCTGAACATCTCCTTCCAAGAAGGTATTGCTCCTGGTGCAAACCTGAGTGAGAAGTTGGACTTCATGGAGAAACTCGGAGTGGTAGGTTTCG
This sequence comes from Bacteroidaceae bacterium, assembly GCA_017468985.1. Taxonomy (GTDB): domain Bacteria; phylum Bacteroidota; class Bacteroidia; order Bacteroidales; family Bacteroidaceae; genus UBA6382. The sequence continues at coordinate 13,103 of JAFUHF010000072.1, read as the reverse complement.
AACCCGGCGGCCGTGGACTGGCCGGTAGGGTAGGCGAAATTAAGGAAGCCCTCAAGAATCGTCCCATAAAGGTCGCAGCTATCTGTGCCGGTTTCGACGGTTTCATTCTGGCTGATGACCCGGCAATCAAGGAACAGTTCGACACCACAATGCGTGAAATAGTAGCAGCTGCTGGTGAACTGGGGTCAACGGGTGTGGTCATGGTTCCTGCCTTTAATGGTCAGAAGCCCTGTAAGCCTCATACTCAGGAAACACGCGATTACTTGTGCGAGCAACTTCATGAACTCGGCGAGTATGCCGTTTCGCAGGGTACAACGGTGATCCTCGAACCACTCAACAGAAAGGAATGTTTCTACATGCGTCTGGTTGCCGATGCTGCTGCCATAGCTCGTGATTCACAGAGCGAAGGCGTAAAGTGTATGGGTGACTTCTGGCATATGCAGGAAGAAACTTCTGACTATGGCGCTTTCTGGTCGGCTGGCACGAAGTATCTGCAGCATGTTCACATGGCAAGCCGCGGAAGACGCAGCATGCCTGGTGAAGATGGCGAGAAGGATGACTACCGTGATGGTTTCCGCGCACTGAAAGAAATGGGTTATGACAAGTATGTAACCTTCGAGTGCGGATGCCAGAGCGAAGATCGTGCAGCTGCAGTGACTGCCGCAGTAGAATTACTGCGCAGCCAGTGGGAAGAAGTGTAGCAGACATTATTCCAAAGAATAATAAAACTCCCTTCTGTGAAGACAGAGGGGAGTTTTTCATATCAAGTATGTTCTAAGGGAAGTGCTTAGAGGATAGCGTCCTTCTCAATATCCTTGAAGTACTTGTAGGTGCTGACCTTGAGCTCATCGGTTGCAGCTTCGTCGCAAACCACAATGCCATGACGATGAAGCTGAAGGCTGCTGATGGTCCACATCTGAGTGATGCTACCTTCTACTACGGCCTGCAGAGCGCGAGCTTTGTTATGTCCGTTGCAGAGAATGAGCACTTCGTCGGCCGACATGATAGTTTGTACACCAACAGTGAGTGCCAGCTTGGGTACTTGGTTGATGTCATTGTCGAAGAAACGGGAGTTGGCCACCTGGGTGTCGTAAGTTAAGGTCTTAACACGCGTACGGGAAGCAAAGGAGGAACCTGGTTCGTTGAAAGCAACGTGACCATCTGGACCGATGCCGCCGATGAATAGATGAATACCTCCGAATTCTTGAATCTGTTTTTCGTAATTAGCACATTCTTCCTGAAGGTCAGGAGCATTGCCATTGAGAATGTGAATGTTTTCTTTGGGACAATCCACATGGCTGAACAAGTTGTCGTTCATGAAGTAGTGATAGCTTTGTGGATGTTCCTCGGGGAGTCCCACGTATTCGTCCATGTTGAATGTAACGACGTTCTTAAAGCTTACTCGACCTTCCTTATAAGCTTTGACGAGGTTCTTGTACATGCCTACGGGCGTAGAACCGGTTGGCAGGCCAAGAACGAAGGGCCGTTCTGCTGTAGGGCGGAAAGAATTGATACGTGCAATGACATGTTCTGCGGCCCATTTTGACATGGCCTCGTAGTTGTTTTGTATGATAACTCTCATTTTAGTAGATGATAAGGTATGATTTTTAATATTGTTTTTATCCTAATTTGACGAAACGAAGTTACTTGGCATAGTTTACGGAACGTACTTCACGTATAACGGTGATCTTGACTTGTCCAGGATAAGTCATTTCGTCCTGGATCTTCTTTGCAATTTCTGCACTGAGTTCGGAAGTCTGATTGTCATCAATCTTGTCTGCACCAACGATGACGCGTAATTCGCGACCAGCTTGAATAGCATAGGTTTTGGTTACACCTGGATAGCTCATGGCAATGTTTTCAAGATCGTTGAGGCGTTTGATGTAGGCTTCCACGATTTCACGACGAGCTCCTGGACGTGCTCCGCTGATGGCATCGCATATCTGAACAATGGGGGCCAGTAATGAAGTCATTTCAATTTCTTCATGATGTGCACCAATGGCATTGCAGATGTCTGGTTTCTCTTTATATAGCTCGGCTAACTTAGCCCCGTATATGGCGTGTGACAATTCTGTTTCTTCGTCAGGCACCTTACCAATGTCATGTAGCAAGCCAGCTCGTTTTGCTTTCTTGGGATTCAAACCGAGTTCTGCTGCCATAATGCCGCACAGATTGGCCGTTTCTCTTGCATGTTGCAAAAGGTTCTGACCATAAGAAGAACGATATTTCATCTTGCCGATGATTCTGATTAACTCTGAATGCAGGCCATGAATGCCCAAGTCAATGGCAGTACGCTTTCCTGTTTCAAGTACTTCTTCATCAACCTGTCGCTTAACTTTTGCTACTACTTCTTCAATACGTGCCGGATGAATTCTTCCGTCAGTGATAAGTTGATGAAGAGCCAAACGACATATTTCGCGACGAACTGGGTCGAATGCAGAAATTACGATGGCTTCGGGAGTATCGTCTACAACGATTTCTACTCCTGTTGCAGCTTCTAATGCTCGGATATTTCGTCCTTCTCTACCAATGATGCGTCCCTTTACTTCATCGTTATCTATATGGAAAACGGTAACACTGTTTTCTATGGCTGTTTCTGTTGCAACTCTCTGTATGGTCTGAATTACAATCTTCTTGGCTTCTTTGTTGGCTGTCATTTTAGCCTCGTCCATGATTTCGTTGATGTAGCTCTGAGCGTTAGTCTTTGCTTCATCTTTGAGGGAAACGATCAGGCGTTCTTTGGCTTCTTCAGCAGAGAGTCCGCTAATAGCTTCCAGCTTCTCCCGTTCTTTCAATTGCATTTTGTCAAGCTCTTCTTGCTTATGCAAAATGATTTGTTGCTGGTTTTCAATGGCACTTTGTTGTTTGTCTAATTCGTTTTTACGGTGCGAAAGTGCATCCTGACGTTGATTCAGGCTCAACTCTCTTTGTTTGAGCCTATTTTCTGTTTGTTGTAGTTGATTGTTTTTCTGTTGGGTTTCCTTTTCAAATTGAGATTTCTTGTTAAGAAATTCTTCTTTAACTTCCAACAGCTTCTTTTCCTTTATTACTGAAGCATCCTTTTCTGCTTCTGCCATCATTCGGTTGTATTTTCCCGTGATAACAAATCGAAATAATATGAATCCTATTCCGATACCACCCAATAGGGCTACTATGATTAATATTAAATTTTCCATATTTGATATTATTGTCTATTAATTGATTTCTAATGTGTTGTCAAGTTCCTGAATGTAGTTTTTTAATCGATGGTCAATCTGGTGCTCTTGAATGAGGTTCACTGCAATGTCAAGTAAGACCATATCAGTATAGCCTTCTTTTGATTGATCAGGGAAAGTTTTAATGTATTGTTGCAATTTTGTATTGACCAATCGTGCTGCTTCTCTATAGATTTGTTCGCTGTCTCTGCTGACCGTTATAGAGTAGGGACGTGAACCAATGTTGATCTGTATAACAAATTGTTCTGATACGTTCTTCATTGTTTAATATAGAGTTGCATTATACACTGAGTAAAGCTATGCAGCGGTCAACTTCATGAATGAGTCGTGTGAGATCCCTTCGTGTATCCTTAATGTCCTGTGAGCCTATAGATAACATTTTTGAAGATTTCATGTTGCGGATGTTCTTACGAAGAAGTTTATTCTCTTCTATAAGAAGTTTTTGGGATTGCTCTAACTTTTCAGCTTTTAGTTTTAAGTCAATGAACTTCTTAGAAAGCATATGAAGTTTTACCCCTAACTCTTCAATCAATTGATCTCTTTCGCCCATATAGAAAATAGGTTTTTTCAGGGAACTATTTCTTAGATTCGTTGTCTTTTGGCTTAGGCTCTTTCTTTGCTAATAGAATGATGTGATACGCATATTCAGTCATCCATTGTGAACTATAGCCTAATCTTTTTTGATACGTTCTGAGAGAAAACGCTGCTTTTCTGGTTGCATCGTCTTTCCACTTGTCTTTTGTCAACAAATCATTAATTCCCGTTGCAATTGTAGAGTAGAGTGTCTTTTTGAAAATAGAGGGGATACGAAGCTTCCATTGCAGGGTATTGGAAAGAAGCATCAGAAAGTCCTGACTAAATCCCTGAAACAAGTAAAGAAAGGGCTGTACATCTTGCAATTGCTTGCAATTGCGTTTAATACTGTCATCAATTTCTTTGAAGAAGTCTTCCGAAATGCCATAGATTTCATTGAGCATTTTTTTGCATCGGTTCTTTTCTCCTAATCCCAAACGATTATTAATTGTTTGAACATGCAGAGTTTGCTTGAATATTCTTAGGTCAGGCAAGGCGGCTAAATTGTTAATTCCTAACTTCTGAGCAATAGCAGCCTGATAATAAACCCTTATGAGCGTCATGAAGTCTTCTACTCCTCCGCTCTTTTCTCTATGAGAATTATTCCTATTAAATAAATCCGATATTAATCCCATTGTTGAATTTGTATAAAAGTTAATGCCAAGATGGTATTCATGCTTGGTATAAACTAATGCAAAGTTACGAAATTAATCAAAACTTTATGCTCTTATTGAAAGAAATCTCTAAGTACTTCTTTTATTAATAGCTGTAAAGTGCTAAATGTACATTAATTGAAAAAGTATCCTTTTAATTTAAGGATACTTTTTCATGACAAATAGTTTATGTATTAATGTTCGCAGAGTTCAGTTAAGATGCCAACTGTGCTTTTAGGATGGAGAAATGCAATGTTTAGGTTCTCTGCACCTTTGCGTGGGGTTTTGTCAATCAGTCGTATGCCTGTTGCTTCGGCTTCTGCTAATGCATTGCTTACACCATCCTCAATGCAAAATGCCATGTGGTGCATCCCCTGTCCCTTCTTTTCAATGTACTTTGCAATAGTACTTTCAGGAGACGTGGGCTCCAGAAGCTCTAATTTTACTTCCCCACATTTCAAAAATGCAGTTTTTACTTTCTGGTCTTCTACGACCTCAATGTTGTAACATTTAAGTCCTAATACATTCTCGAAGTATGGAAGAACAGCTTCAATGCTTTCCACCGCAATGCCAATGTGTTCAATATGTGATATCTTCATTTTGTGTAATTTTAATCGTCTGCAAAGTTACAATTTATTTGTATATAATAAGGTGCGTTGTATTGAATTTATTGCTGTTAATAGTTAAATGAATATTAATATTTACATGAACGAAGACAAAGTGGGGTGGAAAAAATCAGCCTCACTGACTTTGGACCTCCGTTGAGGAGTTTCTGTCTGTGAGGAAGGAAGTGGGGAAGGCAGACGCTGAGTTTGTTGGAGCTACTTCTCAGATTGAAGTATCTGAGCCGCGTGTTCTTTTACCTTAATTTCTTTTGGAGTGATGATTCGCTCTATGATGCCCTCTTCATTGATGATGAAAGTAGTGCGCAACGTTCCCATATATGGCCGGCCGTAGAGTTTCTTTTCTCCCCAAACGCCAAAGGTTTCTACAAGTTTCTTCTCTGTGTCGGCTATCAGGGAAAAGGGCAGGTCGTTTTTTTCAATAAATTTCTGGTGACGTGATTCAGTGTCTATGCTCACACCTATCACTTCATATCCTTTTTCCTGTAGGGCGTCATAGTTGTTGCGCAGATTGCAGGCTTCTGCAGTACAGCCTGATGTCATGTCCTTCGGATAGAAATACAATACTAATTTCTTTCCAGCAAATTGGCTGAGGCTGATTTCATTTCCGTTTTGGTCGTTGCCCAATACTTCTGGGGCCTTGTCTCCTGTTTTTATCATGATGACTTAGTTTGTATGCTGAAGTGTTTTGGTGCAAAGTTATCATTATTATGCCAACAAAATGCTATTGGAGTTGTCAAAACTACGGGACAGACGTTATTTTCAAGAATGAACGTGGCGTTTCTACCATATTAATGTCATAAACACAGATGCTGAGGAATTACCGTATTTCGTTTTTTCGTAATTTTGTGGGTGAATTTCAAAATCTATATTAAGTTCATATATCATGGTTAATTACAAAACATTAGGCTTGGTGAACACTCGTGAGATGTTCAAGAGAGCCATCAATGGCGGTTATGCCATTCCTGCCTTCAACTTCAACAACATGGAGCAATTGCAGGCCATCATCAAGGCTTCTTCTGAATTGAAGAGCCCGGTTATCCTTCAGGTTTCCAAAGGTGCCCGTAACTATGCCAACCAAACGCTTCTGCGCTATATGGCTCAGGGTGCTGTTGAGTATGCAAAGGAACTGGGCTGCAATCATCCTGAAATCTGCTTGCATCTTGACCATGGCGATAGCTTCGAACTTTGCAAGAGTTGCGTGGATTTCGGCTTCTCCAGCGTAATGATTGACGGTAGCTCCCTGCCTTATGACGAGAACGTAGCTCTTACGAAGAAGGTTGTTGAGTATGCTCATCAGTTCGACGTAACTGTTGAAGGTGAACTTGGTGTGCTGGCTGGCGTTGAGGATGAAGTTCAGGCTGAGGAAAGCCATTATACGAAGCCCGAAGAGGTGATCGATTTTGTTACTAAGACTGGTGTGGATTCTTTGGCCATCTCTATTGGTACCAGCCACGGTGCTTACAAGTTCAAGACCGAACAGTGCACTCGTGACCCGAAGACCGGTTTGCTCGTTCCTCCTCCCTTGGCATTCGACGTTCTCGATGCCATCATGGAGAAGCTTCCCGGATTCCCCATCGTGCTTCATGGAAGCAGTAGTGTCCCACAGGAATATGTTAAGATTATCAACGAAAATGGTGGCCGTCTGCCCGACGCTGTTGGTATTCCTGAGGAGCAGCTCCGCAAGGCTGCCAAGAGTGCTGTTTGCAAGATCAATATCGACTCCGACAGCCGTCTTGCATTCACTGCAGCCGTTCGTAAGGTCTTCGCAGAGAAACCCGGTGAATTCGACCCACGCAAGTATTGCGGTCCTGCTCGTGACCTCATGACGGAGCTCTACAAGCACAAGATCGTAGACGTGCTTGGCAGCGACAACAAGCTTGCTCAACTCGACTAAGGGTTGTCATATACCTTATAATTATAGCAGTTACCTGTGCGAAATGCAGGGTAGCTGCTATTTTTTGAAAATGGAGGCCTGTTCAGTCGTTTCATTGCATTCTTCTGTTAAAAGATTTGATTGTCGAGGGAAAAAGCTGTCTTACCAATTTAGTGCAAGCGTCATAAAGCTGCAAATGTTTTCATCCTTTGGTTCTGTTCTGACTGGCAGAACAGAACCAAAGGATGTGAGCTATCTGTTCAACAGGTAGCTCTTGAAGGAGTTGAAATCGTTATCTAGCACTACAGTCTTTTTCACGCTGTTCATAAAAGCCTTGAGTCTTTCGGGAATCTCGGGTTCCTTACCGATGATAGCTGTCATGCTCTCAGTGAACTTGGCAGGATGGGCTGTTTCCAGGAAAACTCCGTGCTCTCCCTCTTTCAAGCTTTCGCTTATGGCTTTAAAGGCACAGGCCCCATGAGGATCGAGCAAATAGTGGTAGCGTTGGTATACGTCCAGAATCGTTTGCATGATATCTTCGTCTGTCACAGTGTAACCACTAATGACATTCCTGATGCTTTCCAGATTCTGGTGAAACAAGCTGCTGATACGTGCAAAGTTACTAGGATTGCCTACATCCATGGCATTGGCCATCGTTCTGACGGAGGCTCTGGGCTCAAATCGTCCGGTGATCAGATATTGATGGAACACGTCGTTGCTGTTGTTGGCTGCCACAAATCGTTTGATGGGCAGTCCCATCTGGTGCGCTATCAGCCCTGCGGCCAGATTGCCAAAGTTGCCGCTCGGCACGCATAACACCAAGTCCTCCGTTTTGCCCATGCACTTCATCTGTGCATAGGCATAAAAATAATAGAAGCACTGGGGCAAAAGTCGCGCCAGGTTGATGGAGTTGGCCGACGTGAGGCAAAAACGTGCATTGAGTTCCCGATCGGCAAAAGCTAGCTTCACTATGGCCTGACAGTCGTCAAACGTTCCTTCCACGGCAATGGCCGTTATGTTTCTTCCCAAAGTGGCAAACTGCATTTCCTGAATGGGGCTCACCCTTCCCCGAGGGTAGAGTACGTCCACATGAATGCCTTCCACTCCCAGAAATCCGTTGGCTACGGCACTGCCCGTATCGCCCGATGTGGCTACCAATACGTTCACCTGTTGCCGTTCTCTCAGAAAGTGGCGCAGCAGCCGTGCCATGAAGCGCGCTCCTACATCCTTGAAAGCCAGCGTTGGCCCGTGGAAGAGTTCCAGCGAGTAGAGTTTCGGAGCAACCTTAACAATGGGGAAGTCGAAGTTCAGTGCTTCGTACACAATGTGGCGGAGTACGCTTTCCTCCACGTCTTCGCCCATTAAGGCCTGGGCTACACGTAGTGCAATCTCTTGAAGGCAAAGCCCCTCTATCTCTTCAAAAAATGATGTTGGCATCTGTGGAATATATTCAGGCATGTAGAGCCCCTTGTCTGGGGCCATGCTGTTTACTACAGCCTCTTTCAGGCCTACTCGGGGTGCTTGCAGGTTCGTGCTATAATATTTCATGATAAGTTTCTGTTTGTTGTGATACTTTCGGTTATTCGTCAATGCTCATCAGTAGGTTCATCAGTTCGTCATCCTTGAGCTGTCCGCATGCTCCGGCCTGACAGGTTCTTTCTCCAAAGGTCTGCACCATGTCGGCCGCTATGCCGTCGTAGTAATAGGCAAAAGGAACGGGTTCAGCCGTATGCGTGCGCAGTTGGCATGGCGTGGGATGGTCGGGCAAGAGGGTGATGCACACGCTTTGCTTCATCTGTGCCGCGCCCTCCATGATGGGGCCTACTACGCGGTGGTCCAGGTCCTCAATAGTGCGTTGCTTTAGCTCAAAGCTGCCCTCGTGGCCGGCTTCGTCGCTGGCTTCAATGTGCAGGTATACGAAGTCGTCAGTTTCCAATGCCTTCAGGGCTGCGTTCACTTTGTTTTCGTAATTTGTATCGTAGAGTCCAGTAGCGCCGTCTACGTGGATGCATTTCAGGCCGGCGTATCGGCCAATGCCATTGATCAGGTCTACGGCCGAAATGACGCTTCCCCTCTTTATGGCAGGATATTTTATTCTCAAGGGCTCCATCTTGGGGCGGTAGCCCGGGCTCCAGAGCCAGACGCTGTCCGCCATGTCTTTTCCTTCCAATCTTCGGCGAAGATTCACGGGGTGTTGCTGCAGTACGTTCTGCGAATTCACGATCAGCCTGTTAAGTTCCTTTGCTGTGGCTTTGGCTTCTGGCCGTTCTGCTTTCACCATCAGCGGTTCCCATGGTTGCATTGGCACATCGTGGGGTGGGGTGGTGATGAGGTGCTTGTTTCCCCCTTTCACTACGAGTAAGTGGCGGTATTGCACTCCCGTGTAGAACTTCACCCTTTCGGTGCCTAGTGCTTCGTTCAGGCTGTCAATGAGCTGTGTGGCTTCTGCCGTAGTGATGTGGCCGGCCGAATGGTTTTTCAGCAGTGCTCCTTCCAGACTTATCAGGTTGCAGCGTAGTGCCAGATCATCATCATCCAGTCCAATGCCCATGCTGGCAGCTTCCAATACGGCGCGCCCTTCATATACGCGCCTCACGTCGTAGCCCATAATCGACATGTTGGCTACCTCGCTTCCGGGATGCATGCCGGTGGGAACCGTGATCAGCGTGCCACATCGTCCCATTCGGGCCAGACGGTTCATGTTGGGCGTGTGGGCATATTCAAGCAGAGTGAGTCCGTTCAGTTGAGGGGCAGGCCAGTCGGCCATGCCGTCACCTAATATAATAATGTGTTTCATTCCTTTTTGTAGTGTATTTTTTCCGAATACTGTTACCTTAAGGCAAATATGGAGTCATTCGGAGGTTGGCAACCTGAGGTCGCACAACCTTGTTTTGTTGTTGAAGTAAAGTATTTCTGAATGGTTTGCTTGCTTTTGCAAGCGCGTTCCGCGTAGGAACGCCTATCGTCTGCTCAACCCCGAAGGGTTGTGCCTGTGAAGCCTGTCTGACCGGTTGTCAACTCAGCCTGCGCCGGATTTACCAGCGTAAGCCGAACGAACAACGGCAAGTGATTGATGTCAAACAGCGTCACAAACATTTTGTTTTTGTTTTCGCTGTAAAATTAATCAATCTGTCAATTCTGTACGCTTCTTTTTATGCATTTGTCTTCACTTCCTTTTATTATTTTCATTTCGCTCTCCTTTTTTGGAACCTCTGCTTTGCGTTATGCCCGATTTGGGTTCAATGGGGAAGTCCCAAATACTCAGGCAGGGGCATTGCCCCTGCCTGAGTACAACTATAGACTTTACTCTACCTCCTTCTAAATGTTCTTTACCGAATCACCGTTACCATTCATATATGCGCAATCTCTACGATAATGGGCACTACGTTTTTGGCCGTTTCGGCGCGGAACGATATTTCGTTTTCCTTGACACGCATTTCCTGGAGGCTTGCTGCAATGTTGCCCAAGGCTTTCGCTACCTTTGTAGTGAAACTTCCCTCCGTTTGTTTGATTTCGCTGATCATTTCATCAATAGGGAGAGCATTCTCCGAATAGAGCACGCAGATGTAGTCCGTACCCTTCGTGTCATCCATTTCAATGTAGTATTTTTCGTCCGGAATGGCGATGTTGTTCGATTTATATACCAGCGCAGGGCTCACCAGCTCGTTTTGAGGAAACAGCTTGCTCACGCTGTTCTTCAGGTCAGACCCAATGATGTAAACGTAGGCCGGGCTGTCGTTCGATACGTACAGCCTGTAGCGTGTTCCTGAAATATAGCCGCCTTCCATTTCGTAATAAGGCATACCCTTGCCTTGTTTCAGCTGAGGCACCATTTTCTCTCCCGTAGCCAGTTGCAGGTACATGCTGCCCGAGAGTACGTTTTTCTTCACCGCTTCGCCATAGGTCACGATGAGTTTCCGCTCCGTCGTCCCGTTCGCATTCTTGGCACTCATTGCAATTTCGTTCCTCCCCTCGCGGAGCGTTACGTCCATGTGGATCTTTATGGCATATCCGTCGTTTGCCACAACGGAAGTACCACGATATTTCTGTCCGTTCACCGTCACTCCCGTTTCCAGCACTTCGCTTTCGCTCTTTATGCCGGCTTGCACCCTGTATATCTTGCTTGCAGATGTTGTGGCCTTGTTGATCCACTCAATGATGGGTGCTCCACCTTTCACTACGGGCGGTGTCGGCTGTGGTGTCGGCTGTGCCTTAGGCTTTATGTACATCTCGTAGGCATGGTCGCAGTTGGCGCAGTAGTCATCATAACTGATCCATGTAAATCCGCCGTTGCCCCAGTTCGTGTCCCAGCTGTTCATCAGCAGGAAGGCTCCGCCATATTTCTCGTCGTCGTAGGCCACGGCACACATGGCGTGATACCCCGGTTTCTCGCCAGCCTTCTTCACTCCGTTCCATTTGTCTTTCGCATCGCTGAACGATTCATATACTGCCATGCACACCACCACGGGTTTATTCTCGCTCAGAGCCTTCTTCGTGTTTTCTATCTTCTTCGTTCTGCTATCATTCGAACTGAATAGGCGAAAATAATCATCAATCACATAGTCCTTCGCTGTCTCGAACAGCTGCTGCGGAATGCGCTCGGCACACTGCGTCTCGAAATCTTTATACTTCGGTGCTCCCTTGCTTTGGAGTAGTTTGAAGGCATCAGATATGTACGAGCCATTCTGGCATTCTACATCGTCAGCATCCTTTATCTGGTAATAAACAAAGATGGGAGCAAAGGCCTCCTTATCTATTTTCGCCTTGTCTGTCCACTTGTTGTTGATGGCTTCGCAAATGGTTCGTGCTGCATACGTCGTAGCCCAACTGGTACAGGTACCGTGCTGGCCCTGACTCTTTAGGGTAGGACAATACTGTTTCAGCGAATAGCTCTTGGGTAATACCTTGAAGTCACGCGTCAACAGCTGCGGTTTCTGGGGAATCTTCTCAGCCTCTTTGTCATCGGGGAGCAATCCCGTATAGTACTTCTGCGCCTGTATGCCGTTGCAGAAGACGAATAATATGAGTATGAATAACTGTTTCATCATTATTTCGGATTAAAATAGAAATTCCCTCTTAGTGGACTATTGGTGTTCCACGGCATCTGCTGCTCTTTTGTGTAGTCGTATACCATGGTGGCTACTTCGTTGAAGAAGTCGAAGATGGCCAGATTGGGCTTATCCAATGTTTTCAAGAATGCGTCTGCATACGGACTGTTACGATGTCCAGTGCCGTCCTGCGCTACACTGCCAGGGCTTGTTGCATACGCGATGACCGTTCCAATTGGGGCGCTCATCTGGGCGAGACCTCGCGTCGTGCTTCCTCCGCGGCTTCGGTTCCAGCTGCGCTCAAATGGATTGTCTCGGCAGGCATCCAGTATCATGATTTTCATCTTGCATTCTGATTCGTCCAGTGCGGCTAACACTCGATTGGCATTTACACAGTCATCTTCAATATAGCTTTCCTTTTGCAGCTCAGCATCAATCGGTATCAGATAGTTTTTCCCGTTATATTGTATGCCGTGGCCTGCATAGTAAAAGAGAGCCACGTGTCATAGTTGGTCGCCTTGTTGCTGAATTCCTCTATGGCTGAATGCATTCCCTTGCGGTTCTTGTTCAGCATGAGCATAGTTTCAAATCCCAGCGACTTCAGCTTGGCAGCAATGTCTTGCGCATCGTTTGCAGGATTCTCTAATTTATTTAGACCTGCATAATCGGCATTACCCATTATGAGGGCTATCCGCTTGCCCTTTTCTACGGGTGCAGAGACCACTTCCGGCCTATACGTCACGGTCTTTTCCGAAACGGACGTTCCTCCTGCATTGCGTGCAGTCACGCGTATGGTGTTCTCACCCTCTCGGAGCGTAACCTTCTGACTTACCGTCATGGTATAGCCATCATTCCCTACCGTACTCATGCCGCGATACTTCTGACCGTTCACCTCTACTGTCGTTTCTTCCACCTTGCTTTCTGACTTCACGCCAACTTCCAGCGTATATTCCTTCTGTGTTACTTGCGGTTGAAAATTCTGCCATACCAGTGATGGCTCTTTTGTCGTTGCCGCAGTAACGGCATTATTTATGGTATGGTTGTTAGTGCTATTTGTAGTATTACTATTGTTTGCGAGCAGCTTTGTTATTTCTTCTACCTTCTTTTGAGCATGT
>JAFUHF010000010.1 GCA_017468985.1 Bacteroidaceae bacterium | reverse complement strand
GTGTTAGTTCTGAGTGGGGGCCTGAAGTTGTCTCGGTGGCTGCTTGTGGCAGCGTCAGTGTGTTGGGGAGATGTCTCATTCATAGTAGCTCTCTCCGTTTCCGATTGCAAAGGTCGCAAGAAGTTGGGAAATGGCAAAAATCTTGCACCGGTTTTTTGCAAGGAGGAATCAAAAATGCATCATGCACCATCAAGCAAGCCTTTCGGGTATGCAGACCTCAGGCAGGGGCAATATATATAATAGAGCATTAAGACACCACTTTGTGACCTAAACACCACTTTTTTCATGGCTGACCAACATTTTATCATGCGATAATGGCACAGAGAATATTTATTTTGTATATCTTTGTGTCGTGAATCTTAAGGTTTGTTTTAAAATACAAATTAGAAATATTCATAACCAAATAAGTCAATGAAAAAGTACATTGTATTGTTCATCTTCATGTGGGCATTCCCTTACTTGCATGCAGAACCAGATACCATTCAGATTAAGTTAATCTGCGATTTTGATGCAGAAAGATTCGAGAAAGTCAAATACTTAGGAGTTAATCAAACAGATCCTGAAAATAATATCCCTGGTTATGACAGAATCAGCAGAGCATATGATTCTACCGTTATCTATAAAGATTACGGATATTATCAGTCATATGAAATCCCTGGAATTGAAAGTTATCAGAACTGTCACGAAAGAGCCTATTGGTATTGCATAATGATGCCACATTTTATATATGAAATAGCTGTACCTTATGGATATGAATATCTATGGTACTATATTCCAAATCCATATGCATGGAACCGAGAGTATTTAGTTTATAAAGCAGATATTAAGGTTATTGAGAGGAAGCTCATAGCCACTGATATACGTATGCCAATAGGCCATGTTAAGAGAAATTGCCTTCCTTTAAAGGAATACCCCAATGACACCATAGTGACAGAAGAAGTTCAATATATCCATCGATATGATCCAATAAGAGGAGAAAGAGTTGTACGGAGGCTTGGAACAGGATATACAGTACATATCAGCCCATTTTATTATGATGCCAAGAAAAGAGAGTTATATCTATCAAAGATGGAAGTGTCACTCTATTTTCATAACAGATATCATCTAACATGGGATCCATCGAATCCTGACGTGGTAGAAGAATGGAAATGGACAGTGGAACATCAGCAAAATCACATCTATAATTTTGAAGACTTCTTGCGTTGGTATCCTGTTTCAATAGATGGGGTTCCATCTATTAACAATGACAAAGAAAGTAAGGAGGGCCGCATTTACGACCTGTTGGGAAGAGAAATCACTCATCCCGTGAAAGGCAACATCTACATTAAAAACGGGCGGAAGATTCTGTGGTGATTCATTTGAATTGAGAACCGAAGGTCACGAGCACCGAAGGAGCGCAGTAATTGAGAGGTGAGAATTGAGCGCCTAAGGCCACGGACCCCAGCGAAGCTGGGACTGGAAGGTAAGAATCTGCAATTTGAGCGTAGTTGTAGTTCACATTTTGCAGATTCGCGTTTTTAGCTACCACGTCTTTATGCCTACGGCACTTTTTAACGGAAACTAATAACTGAGAGATTGGCATTAGGAAGCAGGCTGGATAGGCCAACCTATGGTTTCCTAAAACATGCCCAGGGGAATGCGTGCCAAATAAATGCAAGGCCATTTGGATTCGTGGCCGGCATAATAGCTGATCCACAACTCATCGCCTTCGATGATCATTCCAGGATAGCTGGTATCTCCCCCTGATGGAAGCACGAAACGTTGCTCGAAACGCCCCGTCTGGGCATCGCCAAGATAAACAGAGGTGGTGCAGTGATTAGGAATGTGATGGCAACGTGAGCAGGCTATCACTTTATGGTCATCGAGCATCACGAAATCGGGACCGCCCAAACGCATGGGCATCTTTTTCCATTCCCACTTCGTATAAGGCGCATCGGCAGTGGCCCAATAACCCATGCAGTCGCCTGCATCGCGACGTACCATGATGGCCATCTGGCCACTTTCGGGCAGGAAACGTACCGTTGCCTCGTTAGGAAAATCGGGAACATCGAGGTCGCAGAGCTTTTGGTAATGAACGCCATCGGACGTGGTTAGCAGCCAAAGACCACTGCGGCCGGAACCAGAGGTGAAATAGTCGATGGCATAGCCCTTACCTTCGTGCCATGTGACACGCCATATCCAGTCGTTTTTGGGATCGGCCTGCGCATCAATGGTGCAACGCTGCGGATCGGAGAAATGCTGACCATCGGACGAAAAGCATACATAAGGGATCTGCGCCTTGAGCTGTCTGTCCACATAGACGGACACTCCGATGGCCACCATGAGGCGTCCGTCGGGGGTAACGGACAGCTTTGGATCACGGAAATCCATATCGGGCAAACCGGTAAGCAAGACGGATTCCCATTTCTTGCCATTCTTGGAAGAAATGATGCGTATCTTACCTTCGGCCTTTCCATTTTCGTCGAAAACGTGGCCTCGGCCTTCGCGGAAAGCACAGTAGAAGCGGCCTTTGTACTTAACGAGCGAGGTAAACGAACTGTAGGTGCCATTGCTCCAAATACGGTCTACTGAATAACGATACTCCTTCTTTGCACTGGCTGGCAGACAAATAAGCATACCTAATGCCAACAGGAGAAGAGAAAAAGTTGATTTGCGATTGAATGCCATATTGCGTTGGTTTGTTTAAACGCAAAATTAGCGATAAAATCATGACGAACTGCTTTTTAAACTCAAAAAGTTTGGTACTTCGATTGAAAAGTCTTAATTTTGTGGACGTGGTAAAGAAAATAATTCCAAAAAGATTATGGCATACAAAATTATTGACATTGAAGGAATCGGCGAAGTTTATGCCGAGAAGTTGATTGCAGCAGGCATTGAGACTCCTGCACAGTTATTGGAAAAAGGTGCTGCTCCTGCAGGCCGTAAGGCTCTGGCAGAAGAAACGAGCATTGCCGATGGTCTGATCCTGAAATGGACCAACCATGCAGACCTGTTCCGCATTAAGGGCGTAGGCCCACAGTTTGCTGAGCTGCTGGAAGCCAGCGGTGTGGACACAGTGAAGGAGCTAAAACACCGCGTACCTGAGAACCTCACGGCCAAGCTACAGGAAGTGAACGACCAGAAACACTTGGTACGTCGCGTACCTGCCCTGAAAG
Source organism: Bacteroidaceae bacterium (assembly GCA_017468985.1). Classification (GTDB taxonomy): domain Bacteria; phylum Bacteroidota; class Bacteroidia; order Bacteroidales; family Bacteroidaceae; genus UBA6382. The sequence continues at coordinate 52,316 of JAFUHF010000010.1, read as the reverse complement.
AAGTGATCAAGATGGTGAACCAGGCCAAGGAACTGGAGCCTAAGATGACTTATTAATCTGGCAGGGAACATTACATAAGAAGACCGGCCGAGATGTGAGTCACATCTCGGCCGGTTTGGTTTTATCTGCACAAGCCCTTCAGGCTTCTGCCTTGAACTCCTAATGAATATAGCCGTCATCCTTAATGTTCCAAAGCGTGGCTACAATGATACCACCTATTACGGAAACCACACTCATGAGGATGAAGAGATAATCCCAACCAAAATGGTCGGAAAACCATCCCAGACCAGCTCCGGTGAAGATTACGGAAACGTAGCTCATCAGTCCAATAAGCCCTACGGCTGACGAAGCGGCCTTCTTGGTAACTTGATTGGAAGCCACCACGCCCAGCAATGCCTGCGGACCATAAAGAAAGAATCCGGCAATGGCCAACAAGACGAGCACCAACATGCTACTGGCATCGGCCGGCAACAGATGGAGCGCCACCAAACAAACGGCCACGATGCCCATCTCTATGGCACATACGCGCTGGGCCTTTCCCTTAAACAGATGATCGGAAACCCATCCGGCACACATCATGCCTGCACAGCCAGCTATCTCAAAAATGGCGATGGTCCACCCTGCAAGCTGAGGGGACAGCGGTACGGCACGATTTTGCAAGAAGGTGGGGCCCCAGTCGAGCACGGCGAAGCGAACGATGTACACAAACAGATCGGTTACGGCCAGCGTCCAAATGATGGGATTCTGGAATACCTTCTTGCGGATAAAGGCCTTGAAGGCCTCTGGCGTATCGTTGTCATCAAGCTCGGTCTTGGTGTCAGGCAATTCGGGTAGGCCCACAGAAGTAGGCGTATCGCGCAACGTGAGGATAATGAAGAACACTCCAGCCGTAGCAATGATGGCCGGGATCCAGAAGCACCACTGCCAAGCCATGGTACCCATGCCACTACCCATCTGACTACCTACAATGTAGCCACAAAGAATGGACACCAGGCCGGCACCAATGGAATGGGAGGTATTCCAGAAGCTCATTTTGGTAGCCAACTCCTTAGGCGGCACCCAATGAACCATCAACCGATTGCATGGCGAGAAGCCACAACCCTGAAAGACATTGTTAAGAATGAGCAACACAGCCATAATGACAACCATCGTGTTGACAAAATCAGGGCCAGAAGGATTGCCTGTAATCCAACGGCTGAGATCAGCACTAAACCCGAAAATGTAATTGAGCAGCGCACAAATGCTCAAACCAATGACGAGATGCCAACGGGCATTGGTGCGGTCGGCAATAAACCCGTTAATGAATTTTGATACACCGTAGATGATGCCCACTAAGGAAAGAATGATGCCAAAACTGGTATTGGTAATGCCATATTCTTCGCCCAAGGCAGGCATGGCAAACGAGAAGTTCTTTCTTACGAAATAGAACATGGAGTAACCTATCATGGAACAGATGATTACTCTCCATTGCCAATATTTAAAGCTGTGCTTGGTCTTCATGTCTCCTTACTTGAGATGCTCGAACGTGAATGCTTCCCACGGAAGATCAGCGTCGGCCATGCCCTTGTCAAGTATATCTGCAATGTGCATAAGCAAGGGGAAATCGCGAAGGTCAACAAGTCCCAGCTCTGCCTTTTTGCGAATGGCCTCTCCCATAACGCGCGTAATGACCAGACTCTCCAGCGTGATGCCAGCCAAGGCTTCTGTTACCTGATCGTAGTTAAGGCCTTCGCCCATCAGTACGCCACAGCGACGGGTGCGTCCACTGAAAATGGTGACATAGAGGTCGCCCAGACCTATGCATTCAGACTCAAAGGTGCCACCCTGCATCTGCATCAGGGCATGCGTTTCGCGAACGGCCTGAGTGAATGTGCCTGCCTGAGAATTGTAGTGCTGAGGTTCTTCGGGCCCGTGCCAGCGCGTATTGAGACCCACGGCCAGCGTTACAGCCATGGCATAGGCATTCTTCAGCGCTACTGCACTCTCCAGACCAATCACATCGTTGGTAAGCGAAATGTGATAATAAGGACGCTGCATGGCTTCTTTCATCATGCGCAGGGCATCGTTGTCCTTACCACAGAAGCCCACCTCGGAGGGATCCATGAAAACGAGTTCATAACTGGTACACGGACCGCCAATGGCACAGATGGTACGATGGATGCCTCGCTTGGCGAGTTCGCTTTCCCAATAACCGGGATAGGAAAGGAGCGTTCCGTCGGACGTGGCGCGTAAGCCCTTGGTTACACTAAGTACCGGCATGTCAGGATCCAACTGCGTAAGAATCTCCTCCAAGAACCAGTCCACACCAAACGACGACACACCACCTATAATAAAATCGCAGCCTTCCACTTCCTTCTTCCAATCCTTGAAGTAGGCATATCTAACGTTTTCGGGGAAGGGACGGCAAAACTTTTCGTGCTTGCCGGTCTTAATATATCCATCAATGATGTCATCGTCAAGGCAAGTGCCAATGATGCAGACGTCGTTACCATTCTCTGCAGCAGGAAAGGCTAAGGCGGAGCCCATCATTCCTGCGCCTAATATTGCAATTTTGCGTTTCATAAGTTATTGTTATGTAGTTGTTTGTATAAAATCAGAAGGTTTGAAAATGAGTACCAGGGAAAGACTTCATTAAAGGTCTTTGCCAATGTCGCGGCGATAATAGCGATCAGCATAACTGATATGCTGCGCATTCTCCATGCTCTTGGCCAAAGCCTCGGCTTTATCCTTACCATAGGAAGTAACACTAATCACGCGGCCGCCAGCCGTAACCAACTGTCCGTCTTTCCAGGCCGTACCGGAATGGAAAACGATGCTGTCCTTGACCTGCTCAAGGCCGGAAATGGGATAGCCTTTCTTATAATCCTGAGGATAACCGCCGGAAACCAACATCACGTTTACCGCAGCTCTTGGGTCAATAACAACATTATACTGATCAAGTTTACCATTTACTACCCCTTCGAACAATTCCACAAGATCACTCTGCAAACGGGGCATCACGGTTTCAGTTTCGGGGTCACCCATACGGCAATTGTATTCAATGACCATTGGTTCGCCCTTTACATTGATGAGACCAAAGAAGATGAACCCCTTGTAGTCAATGCCTTCTTCCGCTAGTCCCAAAATGGTGGGGCGAATGATACGGTCTTCCACCTTCTGCATCCATTCAGCAGTAGCAAAGGGAACAGGAGAGACACTACCCATGCCGCCTGTATTGAGGCCACAGTCATATTCGCCAATGCGTTTATAATCCTTGGCCTCGGGAAGAATCTTATAGTGCTGTCCGTCAGTCAACACAAAAACGGAGCACTCTGTACCATCAAGAAACTCCTCAAGCACCACATGGGCCGAAGCATTGCCAAACATACCACCTAGCATGTCCTGAAACTCCTTGCGTGCCTCCTTGAGAGTAGGAACGATGAGCACTCCCTTACCGGCACACAGCCCGTCGGCTTTCAATACGTAAGGTGGACGCATGGTTTCCAAGAACTCCAGACCTTCCTTCAGCGTTGTTCCGTCAAAAGTCTGGTATTTTGCCGTTGGAATGCCGTGACGCATCATGAAGGCCTTGGCAAAGTTCTTACTCCCCTCTAACTGCGCTCCTTGTTTTGATGGTCCAATAATGCCTACATGCTGAAGGGCTTCGTTTTGCTTGAAGTAGTCCACGATGCCCTCAACAAGGGGCACCTCAAGACCCACAACTACCAGCTCGACGTTCTCTTCCTTAACAAATGCTGCAATGGCAGGAAAATCGCTCAAGGAAAGATTGACGCACTGTCCATGTGCCTCCATTCCCGGATTGCCAGGAGCAATAAAAAGTTTTGTCAGCTTGGGGCTCTGCGCTATTTTCCATGCCAAGGCATGCTCGCGGCCACCACTTCCCAATAGGAGTATGTTCATAATGATAAGTATTTTATACGTATTACTTCAGATGATCTTCAAAATAACGAGTAATGTGTTCGTGCAGATGAATACGATCAGCCCCCTGCATGTTGTGCTCATCGCCAGGATAGGTCAGAAGGTCAGGATGAGTTCCAGCCGTTTCGCACGCACGAATGAAAGAAAGCGTATGCTGGGGAACGCATACCGGATCATTGTATCCGAAGATGATGAGCAAACGGCCCTTGAGGTCGCCGGCACGCAGACAAAGATTGTTCTCCTTATATCCATCAGGATTGGTTTGCGGCGTATCCATATAGCGTTCGCCATACATGACTTCGTAGAGACTCCAATCGATCACAGGACCTCCAGCCACACCTACCTTGAACTCTTCTGGATAGGTCAGCATCAGATTGGTTGTCATAAATCCACCATAACTCCAACCATGAACGCCCAAACGGTTGCTATCCACATAGGGAAGCGTAGAAAGTAACCTCACGCCCTGCATCTGATCTTTCATCTCCTCACGTCCAAGGTGGCGGAATGTAACATTCTCAAAATCGCGTCCACGCTCACTGCTGCCACGGCCATCAAGAACAAACACGACATAGCCCAACTGAGCCATATAGATTTCCCAGCCACGACAGCCATAGCCCCATGAATCGGTAACAAGACGGGTGTGCGGACCTCCGTAGACATAAACTACGGCAGGATATTTCTTGTTGGGATCGAAATGGGTAGGCTTAATGAGCCTATAGTATAGATCAGTATGACCATCGGCAGCCTTCACCATTCCGCACGATATTTCAGGAACGTCATAACCATTCCACTGATCATAGCTCACCAACAATGTCACGCTCTTACCGGTAGCCGTATTAATATAATCTACTTGCCGAGGTACTTCATGGGATGTCCAAGTGTCGATCAAGAGTGATCCGTCGGCTGAAAGCTTGCCGCTATGGATGCCTTTCGCACTTCCTAAAGGCTGTGCCTTACCACTCTCTACACTCACGCTATAGAAATTGTGCTGTATGGGCGACGTCCATGTGGTATTCACAATGATGCTCTTCGTTTTGGCATTGAAGCCTAAGAGTTCCAGCACCACACCATCATGGCCTGCCGTAAGGTTACGCAAGGTTCGTTTTTCCTTCAGACTATACAGATAAAGGTTATCATAGCCCGTTTTCTGGCTCCAATAGATAAACTTATCAGAATCCCAGGGAAGAAAGGCAAGCCCATGCTGCGGTTCCACATATTTCTGATGATACTCCTCATAGATCACTCCCTCTGAAACACCTGTCTCAGCATTAAACTGCTGGAGTTCGCAGCGATTCTGATCACGGTTGAGATGGTACAGAAATATTTTCTTGGAATCAGGGCTCCACGTTATACCCGTGTAATACTGATCCGTATTGTCACCCGTTTGCAACCACACGGTTTGGCGCGTAAGAGTATTGTAGACGCCGATGCTTACCTTGTGACTCGTTTCGCCAGCCATGGGATACTTAATGGGCTGAAGGGTTGCAATACGCGTAGAGATATCCACCAAGGGATAGTCAGCCACCATGGACTGATCCATCTGGTAGAAACAGAGGCTGCGACCGTCAGGGCTCCAGAACGTACCCTTATTGATGCCAAACTCATTGCGATGTACGCTCTGGCCATAGACCAGATTTACTCCGCCATCGCTACTGATACGATGATGCTTTACCTGCCCCTTTTGAGAGAGGTATTCATCGACAAAAAGATCGTTGTTCTGACTATAGGCAATGCTTCCACCCGTATTGGAAAAGTCCTGATAGCTTATTGCCTCGTCGTAAACCTGCCAACGGAGGATACGCTTGAGTTTCCAATCGTAAGAAAACAGGTAATTACTCCCGATCATGACCAGTTCAGTCTTATCACCATTTGGGAAACGCGCCGAAAGCAACGTGAGCCCTTTGGGTTCTTCGAGTCCTTGCGCCTTGATGGCATCTTTGATGTCAGCCAAGGACAACAGGGGCTCCCAGTTAATGCGCTGATTAAGGATTGAGCACTTGTCTTTCTCTATGCGTATCAGCCGATTGCCCCACCATGCGCTTGTAAGGCTCAACGGCTGAAGCACCTTGTATGTTTTTCCGCCTGGAATCAAATCATCAAGCGTGAACTGCTTTGATTGAGCCATATTGCTTACTGCTAAGACAGGAATCATGAAAACCAGAAAGATTTTAATCCTCATCATACGCATTAAAATGCCGTCCTTTACGACCATTCTTGTTATTAAAGCCATGCGCATTCCTGCCTCTCTCCTCATTTCTTCCGCCCTGGCGTTGGCCTCCATATTCATTTCTGCGGTCACCATGGTAGGCTCTGCCCTGGGAGGGTTCTTCCCTTTTGCGCTCATAGGCAGGGGCTGAATGCTCTGTTTTACCTTGACGGCGTTCCTCGCGATGGAGCTGTCTGCGTGACTCCACCTGCTGTCTCTGTACAAACTCCCTATGCCGTTTCATCACGTATTCAGGGACGTCTGCATACATGTCGTTACCAGCATCTTCGGCCTGCACCGTTTCGCGATGTGGACGCAACTTTCGTTTCTGAGCGTTACGCTGCAATTCTTCGGTGGTCTTCAAGATGTTCCCCTGCGACCGGAACTGATGGAGCTTACCGTCGAATATCTGATACTTGCAGAAAAGGCAATCAAGCGAACCATTATATAAAGGTATCTTTACGCTGGGACGCAAACCGATTTGCTCAAAAGTCTCCTCATGGTAGCCGATCACCCACGCATCATTGCCTACAAACTGATGCTTGAGTTTTTCGCCCAAAGTACGGTATAATCCTAAAAGATTAGGCGATGAGATACGCTCCCCATAAGGTGGGTTCGTAATCATGATGGCTTTTTCCTCCGGCTGCTTGAATTGCTGCAAAGGCTGACCTATCACTGAAACCAGAGCACTCACACCGGCCGATTTCACATTCTGAGTAGCGGCAGCCACGGCCTGTTTATCTATATCATAGGCATAAATATGGTGAACAAACTCCCGTTCTTTTGAGTCATCGTTATAGATTTGGTCCAGCAAGTCTCTGTCGAAGTCTTTCCAGCTTTCAAAAGCGAAATGCTTGCGAAACACACCCGGAGCAATGTTACGGGCTATCAGAGCAGCCTCTATGGCAATGGTTCCCGAACCACACATGGGGTCAATCAAGTCGGTTTCACCCTGCCAGCCGGTGAGCATAATCATGCCTGCGGCAAGCACTTCGTTGATGGGACTGGGCACAGTGGCATCCCGATAACCACGCTTGTGCAAGCTCTCACCAGAAGAATCGAGCGAAAGGGTACACTCGTCTTCCGCAATGTGCATATTGAATTTGATGTCAGGATTGGTTACACTGATGTTGGGACGTTTACCGGTCTGCTCTCGAAAGAAGTCCACAATGGCATCCTTCACCTTGTAGGCCACAAATTTGGAGTGTCTGAAGTCTTCAGAATAGACCACCGAGTCTACGGCAAAAGACGTATTAAGGTCTAAAAACTCATTCCAGTTGATGGCCTTCACGGCATCGTATACTTCGTCGGCCGTATGAGCCTTGAAACTCGCAATGGGCTTGAGTATTCTCACTGCCGTCCTCAATGAGAAGTTGGCCCGGTACATCATTTCCTTATCGCCCGTAAAGGACACCATTCTTCTCCCTACGGTTACGTCTGACGCACCCAGGTCCGTAAGCTCTTTCGCCAATAATTCTTCCAAACCCTGGAAGGTTTTGGCAATGAGTTTAAATTGTTCCATTTATTCTTTTGGTTCTTGTTTTCTGTATTGCACAAGGCGCGCACCTGCCGGTACGTCTTCGGTTACCCAGATGTTTCCTCCTATGGTCGCCCCTCGGCCTATCGTTATGCGCCCCAGAATAGTGGCGTTAGAGTATACTACCACGTCATCCTCGATGATAGGATGCCGGGGGATGCCCTTGATGGGATTTCCTTCGGTGTCAAGGGGAAAGCTCTTGGCTCCTAAGGTTACACCCTGATACAATTTCACGTGGTTGCCTATGATGCAAGTGGCACCAATCACCACACCCGTACCGTGGTCTATGGTGAAATAGCGACCGATCTTAGCTCCAGGGTGAATATCAATGCCGGTTTCGCTATGGGCCAATTCGGCCAGCATGCGCGGTATCAGCGGCACGTGAAGTTCATAGAGTTCGTGGGCCACGCGATAGTTGGTCAGAGCTTTTATCACAGGATAACAGCTGATCACTTCCCCCATGCTCATGGCTGCGGGGTCGCCAGTATATGCAGCAATCACGTCCGTCATGAGCGTTTCGCGCAGTTCGGGTAACTTACAGATGAGCTGCGTGCATATCTCTTCTGCTTTCAAATAGGTAGCATGCAACGTGTCGCCTTCCTGCATCTGTCCGCCAAAGCACAATCCGGCCGCCACCTGACTGCGAAGCAAGTGGTTCAACTGCTCCACCTGCACCCCTACATTGTAGGCCAGAGTAGATCGGTTAATGCTGGATCGCCCATAATAACCCGGGAAAAACAATGTTCGACACAACTCCACGATTTCCTCCAATACTTTTGACGAAGGTATTGGGTCGCTGTTTCTATACTCATGGAAGAAGCCCTTCTTCTCCATGTCTGTGCAGTCTGATAGCTCATCTACCACACGGGCAAACTGATGAGCAAATTTATCGGGATTCATATCCTTAGCTGTTACGCACGCTGTTAATGAACATTAGGCTGCAAAGTTACAAAATGTTGCTTAAGTCAGGTCGCCTGACCCTGCATTTTTTCACATCCTGCCAGTGCTTATCTTCTCCATAGGGTCCAGCATTTGTCCAGACTCAGAATTTCACCTGCAATTGCACCAAAATGCAGTTCTCCGAATAGTTGCCATTGAAATGTTGCCGTGCATAATTGAGCTGCACACGGCATTGGGGATAAAACCAGTACTGTAAACCCGTAACCCAGCGGTTCTGCTTGGTTCCACGCTTGTCCAGCCAGTCAAACGACCCTATCAGGTCCAGATGAGGCATCAGCAGATGGTTCACCGTGGCTGTGGCATAGGCCCCCTTGCTGCTCACATGGCCATCCTTGCCATAAAGATACTCCGAGCGCAGGTTGAAAGGGTCGGTCTTCAGTTGAAAGCCTGCACTATAGCGGTCACGTCGGTAGTTTCCATTGGCTTTCAGTCCCCTCAGGCTTCCCACATCGCTCACAAGGTTTCCTGACGCGTCGCGCCGCACGGCCACATTTCCCGTTCCCTTCATAATGCTACCACTCAGCAACAGCCAGGACGACGGCTTAACGCGCAACGTCGCCACCAAGTCCTTTTGTGAATTGTTGTCTGCCTTGTTCCTTCCGGCTCCGTTCATCAGAGCCAGATCGTAACTTATGAGCCCCTTTGCCCATGTGCCGTAAAGAGTCACTCCAATGTCGCGCCCGGCTGCTCCAGGCATCATTAGCGCATCGGCACCTAAGATCATGTTGCCCACCACGAGCGAATTAGGAAACGCCGTCTCGAGCACCGTGGGCGAAAGCGGATTTTCTATGGTAAAAGGAGTCTTAAACTGTCCCAGCTTTATTTGCAACCCCTCGCATGCCTTGTAATTGTACCACATTTCGTGCAAAGCAGCACTCTTCAGGTCGTACATTGCAAATGCACTCATCTGGTCATTGATCTGAGCATTGGCCATCAGTATTATTCGGGCTATTTTGAACTGATCCTTGGATTCCGACTTGTCATAATAGTCAAATCCTCCCTGCGCATATCCCGTTATGCGAATATGTTCGCGCAAAGTGTTGATCCACTGTCCGGCTTCCGTCTGTGCCACCAGCGAGCAACCGCATCCCACAATGAGCAGCAGACCTGCTATGAATCTTTTCATTGTTCTTCCTTCGGTTTATTGATTTCGGGTGCAAAGTTACGATTTCGCAGTCTATGCCGAAAGCAATATTGTTAATACTTCCTCCAGCATACCTACAAATAGAGTATTTCTTTACCTGAAAAAATTAAAATCAGTTCTCCTTCTTGGCTACTACGAAGGTTTGTTGTACTTTTGCAGGCGTTAAGGTTCGTTTAACCGCGATTAATTGGGAATGGGGTGTGAATCCCCGACTGTCTCGCAGCTGTGAGCTCCCTTGTCGCTCCTAAACAATCAAGCCACTGCCCCAACGAAGGAAGTGTTACGGGTGGGAAGGCGTTTCGGAGTGGAGCAAAGTCAGAAGACCTGCCTTATACAATGCACCTCTGAGGTTGCGAAAGTGTGGTCGAATGCTCTCGATGTAAGGGCAGGAGGCAAAATTGTTTTATTGAGGATCGTTCATGACTGCAGCATGGCATGCAGCAAATAGCTGTGGCTCTGCCTTCGGCTTACGTGGGGCATGTTGAGCCGTCCAATGCATCGCCGTGGCGTCTGCCATGGTCAGTAGGTTAGGCTTAGTTGTTGTACTTATATTACAAAGTCTCTCGGAAGAAGCCGTGTCGCTATCGGCGCGTGCTTCTTTCCCTCGAGAGCAAACCACGAGGAGCAGCAGCCTGCCATTGAGCCGTCAAGCCTCGACACAGAGGCTTCCGCAGTCACTCATCCTGGCGATAACAACTCTCTTATTTCTTTTCCCTGAATGGCCGCCATGCATTTTGCCGCGGCCATTTCTTTTATCCTTTCCCCACAGTTCATTCTTGGCGGAACAGGCTCCTTCGTCGTTTTAGGTACGTACTCAGCGGCTGACCACCTTGAAGAGCTTGTCGCTGGGGCGCACTTTTTCAGGAACCTTCAGTGATACATGCCATCCCTTTTTCGCAGTAGCCACGGTTTGCAGTTCGTAGCGAATATCGTCGGCCGTAAGGTAGATGATGCCCGTTGTGGGACCGGTTATCATGAGCTCGTCGCCCTGACTGATTTCCTGTGCCTCTATCACAAACTCTGCCACTCCTATGTTCGAATAATACTTCACGCCCTTGCCTACATATATTTTCTGCTTTGTGGCACTCGAACCGTAATCCTTGTTCCATTCTCCGAGCATCTGACCTTGATAGTAGCCATCCCAGAAGCCTCTGTTGAAGACCGTGGCCAGTTTTTCGTCCAACTCGTCCTTGAGTTCCTCAGTCAGGGTTCCTTCCAAGGCCGCACGCAGTGCAGCCTTATAGCACGTCACTACGGTGTAGACATATTCCGGTCCGCGTGCCCTGCCCTCTATCTTAAACACGCGCACGCCGGCCGCCATCATCTGGTCCACGAATCGTACGGTCTTTAAATCCTTCGGGCTCATGATGTACTTGTTGTCCACTTCGAGTTCCGTGCCCGTTTCGCGGTCGGTCACATAGTAACCACGCCTGCAAAGCTGCATACATTCGCCGCGGTTAGCACTGCGCGACGTATTATTCAGGCTCAGATAGCACTTCCCACTAATAGCCATGCATAATGCACCGTGACAGAACATCTCAATGCGTATTAGTCCTCCTCCCGGGCCGGTGATTTTTTCCTCAGCGATATGCCGCCAGATGTCCTGCACCTGCTGGAGATTCAGTTCGCGTGCCAGCACAACCACGTCGGCATATCGGGCGTAAAAACGCAGTGCCTCCACATTAGAAATGTTAAGCTGGGTGGACAGATGCACTTCCTGCCGGATGTCCTGACAGTATTGGAGCACTGCCACGTCACTGGCTATAATGGCCGAGATGCCTGCATTCTTAGCCGCGAGACATATTTCTCGCATCAACGGCAAGTCTTCGCCATAAATAATGGTATTTACTGTGAGGTAACTCTTCACGCCGGCCTGTTCACATATTGAAGCAATGCTCCGCAGGTCTTCAATGGTAAAATGGGCAGCCGAATGGGCCCTCATGTTCAGGCTTTCTATTCCAAAGTATATCGAATCAGCCCCTGCCTTCAGCGCGGCATGAAGCGACTCCCACGATCCGGCCGGAGCCATCACTTCGAAATCCTGAATGCTCAGTCCGCTAAGGTCTATGTCTTCTATTTGGCGTGCCACAATGAGTGTTTATTGTTTGAAAGTACAAAATTACGATTAAGCAAGAGATGAACAAAAAGAAAAGACGAAGTATTTTCTTGTTTGGTCATCCGAGCGAAAGTAGTTTATCTAAAATTACGATTAAGCGAGAGATGAACAAAAGGTTCATTTCAAGTTTTTCCGTGATTCATTCCGTCCACCACGCTTTTTTCGTAATTTTGCGCCTATATAGAGTATCTCATCTGAACATCATGAAGAAAAAATCCCTTATGCGCCTGTTGCCCATCGCTGCAGCACTGCTGATGGGCGTTGCTGCATGCAACGACATCAATGAAGCGGAGGCTGAACTCATCAAATTAGACAAGGATGTCATTCTTTTCACCGATCAGGGTGGCCGCGACAGTGTATGGAGCACCAACCACTCCTCGCTGCGCATTCTGAATGCCAACGACGGGACCGACACCGAGGATCCGCATTACTATTATCCCCTCAGTCATGCCAACTCGGCCGACAGTGCGCGTACAGATACCATCTGGCATAGCGCCAACGCCTTCCTGCTCTCTGGTCCGTGGTTCGTTTGCAGCGTCACGGAGCAGCGGCCCGAATGCATGCGCATTGCCCTTCGTCCCAATGAGAGCGAGGAAACCCGGGGACTGTCCGTTTATCTCTCCAATGGCTCCTCGTCACGTTATTTCACCATCGTTCAGGCCGGCAAAGGCCAGACAATCGAATGAAACACCTCGCGCTCATCCCCCTTTTCCTGCTTTGCATGGCCTGCCAGCACCCGTCCACTCCCTCTGACCTCCATCTGTTGGTTGGCACCTATACCGACGGCGGCGAAAGTCAGGGCATATATTCTGGTTTGTTCAATGAACAGTCGGGCCAGGCCACTTTGCGCTCTTCACTGATGGTTGAGAATCCCTCCTTTGTGCGTTTCTTGCCTGGATCGAGTGCTTTTTGCACGCTTTCAGAGTTCCACGACGCCAGGGCAGCTGCCCATTTAGGTTCCTATGCCCCTGAGGATGGCCGTCTGCGTCTTGTTTCGTCCTGTCTGGCCGCTCCGGAAGGTCCGGGAGCCGAAGATCCATGCAATGCATGGAGCGACGGAAGCCATATCGTCACCGCCAACTACTCCGGAGGCTCACTATCGGTGTTTGCCATAGGTGACGACAGCACGCTCAGCCTCCGCCAATTCATCAGCTACCCTGCCCTCAGGGACAGCACGGTGAGCCATATCCATTGCGCACTGCCCACCCCCGATTCCCGTTACCTCTTGGTGACCGACCTGGGCAACGACTGCATTTATCGCTACACCATCCACCCCGATGCCGCTCCCGACGGCGAGGCTGACTTCCTCACCGACCATTGCATAGCCTACACCGGCCCCACCGGCTGGGGACCGCGCCACTTCGTATTCAGCAACGACGGTTCCTTCATGTATCTGATCAATGAACTGGGCGGCACCATCGTTGTTTTCCGTTATAATGACGGTGTGTTGGAGCCCATTCAGAACGAAATGGCCGAGGAAGTGCCTGCCCACGGCAGTGCCGACATTCATCTGAGCCCCGACGGCCGCTTTCTCTATGCGTCCCACCGTCTTCAGCACGACGGAATCTCCATCTGGCAGGTGGACAGTCTCTCTGGCCGCATCAGCAAGGTGGGATATCAGCCCACCGGCCGCCATCCGCGCAATTTTATCCTTACGCCCAGTGGCAACTACCTTCTCGTGGCGTGCAGGGACGACGACCGCATTGAGGTTTACCGCCGCCATACCGACACGGGACTGCTCAGCCCCACAGACCACGACATTAAGCTGCCGCGGCCGGTGTGCCTACAGTGGCTCGGAGAATAAAATCGGTCTAGAAGCCTCCACCGATCCTCTGCTCACTTCACTACCAAGAATTTTGCTACTGCTCCCTTGTTGCCTGCCTCGTCTGAGGCGATCACGTAGTATATTCCAGTGCCCACCCTCTCTCCTTTGCGGTTCAGAAGGTTCCACGTATAGGTGCCTCCTACGGACTGACCCTGTGCCACCACCTGACCGGTGGTCGTTGTAATCTTCACGTCGGAGTTGAAACTCAGCCCGTCCACTCGCAGTTGTCCTTCATAGGTAGGACGAACGGGGTTGGGATATACTTTGACGTTACTCTTCGCCAGCTCGGCCATGGGCTCGGTGGCGTCACTCCTGTAACCCACCAGGCCGGCGTCGGTGCCTATCATCACTTCGCCTGTAGTGCCGTTGATGGCGATGGAATAGACCACGTTGGAGGGCAGAGGGGAGTTTTCGGCCGTGAAATGGTGTAGGGTTTCCTGTCCGTCGGCACTCACAAGATAAACCCCGTAGCCGCTGGTGCCAAACCACTTTCGATTTCCGCCGTCAATGGCTATGGTGGTGACGGGCACGCCGCTGAGCAGATAGTCGGCATAGTCGGTACCGTCATTGCGCGCCACTTTCACCTGAGTAAACACTGTCTGGTCGTCAAAAAACGTCTCAGGCTGGGTAATCACGAATGGGCCCTTGTCTGTAGCCACCCAAATTTGTCCGTCGCGGTCTTCTTTCACGTCATAGAGCTGGTTAAAAGTGTAGCTCGTGTTGTCTTGGTTGGTAAACTGGTACTTGAAACGCCAGACGTCGTCGCTGCGGTCCTTCACGGTGCCTCCGTAATAAAAACCGAGCAGTCCTGCATGGTGCACGCTCGTGGTGCGGCGATGAGTGATCCACGCTATACCTCTGCTGTCGAGCAAAATGTGATCAAAGGTGGGGTATCCGTCCAGCACGTTGAAGTAGAACCCCTGCCAGGACCCGTCTTTCATGTATATTTTCAGGATGCTGTCTACTTCGTTGTTCACCATCCAAAGATTTCCTTCGCGGTCGAATGTGAGGCCTGCCGTTCGGACGTAATACTTCGGTCGGCTGCTTGAAGGGAGAATCGTTTCAAGGGCGCTGTTGTCGAAGCTGTGAAGATAGCTGAACGTTCCGTTTCTGAATTCATACAGGCCTCCTCCGGCGGCTGTCACGTAGTGATGCCCGGCGTCTTCGGGGTCCTGAATGATGGCTGTCACATTATTATAAGGTATGCCGGTTTTCTGCACGATGCTGTCTTCACTGAAATTGGTCCATTTGCCGTCCTGCATCATCATGGCCGTACCTGGATAGGTCTGGTAAGTATAGTTCAGGCTGCCTCCGCCCACGAGCAGGCGCCCCTCAGGGGCGAAGTCCAGGTAGTAGCAGAGGTTTCGGATGGGGCTATTGGGAATGATGGGGGATGAGGCAGGGCTGATGGAGTCGTTTCTAACGCTGTAGGCCTGCAGACCGTTGTAACCGCGGCTGGCCCAATAGCGCTCGCCGTCCCACGACAGGCTTTCAAAGTCGTTGGCCCACTGCAACGTGGTGAACTTTTCCTGACCATCCATCGTAATAACCTGGCTGGCGTTGCCCATGACGATTCTGTCGTCATAAGGCGCGGCAAACTTGATCTTGCCGCTCCATATACGCTGTGCATTTCCGTTGCTCACGTCTACGGCATAGAGTCCGTCAGTGGCGGTGGCGTAGAGCTTGTCGTCGAAGGGAATCAGTTCCGTCAGGTTACGGTTGTTCAGGCGTTGCCAGTTGGATGCATCAATCAGGTTGGCGCTCTGCTTGCCCTGATAGATGCCTTCAGCGGTGAGGGCCATGATGCTTCCCCCTGCGCTGGCACAACTCTTCACCGCCTTGCCGAAGTTGTAGGTATTGGCAAACTCTCTGCGCCTCATGTTGACCACGACCACGCCTGAATTGGTGGCCACATAGGCATAGCGGCCGTTCATCGTAACGTGGTTCACAGTTTTATCGTCCACATTGCTGTTCTTGTATTCTGGCATGTTGGTTATGCTGTCATTAATTCCGATGACGTCCATGTTCCAATTGGAATACACCAGCAGAAAAGCCTCTTCTTCCTCGTTGTACACCATATAGCGGATGTTGGTATCGCTGAGCCCTGTGGCTTTGGAGAAAGTACTTACGGTGGTTTCGCCCAACCGATAGGTGAACAGGCTTCCATCGGCCAGGGTATATACCCGTTCGTCTACCGGACAGTTAAGCGTGGCATTGTGGTAGGCCATATAGGCTTTCCACTCTCGCGCTCCGGCCGTCAGGGAGAGCAGGGCGAGCTGTAGGAGGAGTAGTAAGGGCTTCATCTTGGGTGAACAGCGTTATGAATGGTTCTACAATGAGGGGCTATTTCTATAATAACGTAGCGGTCAGCCCGATATTGCCCCGTGGTGGGGCAGGTAGACCAAAAAATATCCTTTCCCCGTGATTTCCACCTCGGAAGCCGTGGCTTCGTTGAGCGTTCCCTGCCAGAGCATGCTGAAGTCGTAGAGTGCGTAGCGCAGGCCCGTGGCCCGGAGCTGCGTGGCGTCGTGGCGAAACACGGAAACGGGCTGTCCCACCTTGACGTTCAGGCAGAGCCTGTCCTTGCAGGGCAGAAACAGGCCGTAGGGCGTGAGCATTCTGACCTGAATGCCCTGCTTGAAATAGTGGATGAGGAGGCTCACGTTGCCCAGCGTATGGTCTTCGCGCAGGCCCGTGGCTCCCACCACGAGTATGCGCTCATGGCCCTGGCCGTGCAGGTAAAGGACGGCCTTGGTGAGATCGTTGGTTTCCTGCTCCGCGATGTGCACAAAGCGGCTTCCCAGCCGGTCCTTCACGTCCGAGGGCAGCGAGTCGCCGTCGCCCACCGTAATGGGGGTATCCAACCCCTCGGCGGCCAGCCTCTGGGCCGCACCGTCGCAGCTCACGCTCATGGAGGCCTCTCCCAGGAGCCGGCGCACCACGTCTAAGGGTGGCCACTCGCCATTGGCCACCACGAGAGCGAAGGCAGAGCCTCGCCAGGAGGTTATGACATCATGAGTTTCCATTTCCGATAGCCCATAATGGCAATGATGACGTAGAGACCGTAGAGCCCGGCCTTGAACGGAATTCCTTTGGTGACGTAAAGATAAGTACTGACCACGTCTACAATGATCCAGACCACCCACTGCTCTATATACTTCCTCGACAGGAGCCACAGCCCCACGAAGCTCAGCGCATTGGTGAAGGCGTCGGTCACCGGGATGGTGGAATTAGTGAAGCGCACCAGCATGGCATAGGTTCCCACCCACAGCAGAACGAACACCACCCCCACGGGCAGCCACAGGCGGCGTGGGAAGTGGCTGATCAGGAGGGGGGCATGGCCCTTCCGGGCCCGGGACTGGCCCACCTTCCATGCGGCAAAGCCATAAAAGCCGGCCAGCGTGTAGTAAGCGGCCATGCCGGCGTCACCATAGAGTCCGTGACTCCAGTACAACCATATGTCGAGGGCCGGCATCACGATGCCCACGAGCCACAACCATATGCTGGCCTTATACTCCAGCGCAATGTAGAGCAGACCCAGCAGGGTGGTGAAAATGTCGAGCCAGTGAGCGATGAGAAAGTCCACGCCGTCGCTGCCTTAGAAGTTAATGCTCACGTGGGCCATGAAGTGGACGGGAGCCTGGGCGGAATAAACGCTGTAGCTGTTCCAGTTGGCGTCCTGATAGCCCATGATGCCGCCGCTCGGGGAGCTCTTGATGGCCGTATAGGCCGCACCAAAGCTCTCATACTTGGTGCCGAAGAGATTATAGACCGTAACACCGACGTTCAGGCCCCTGACGAAGCGTATCTTGTCGAAGGAATAGGTAACGTCAAGGTTGCTGACGAAGAAACGGTCGAGCATGAGGCTGACGTCCTGTCCGTTGTCGTTATAACTGCGCAGGCCCGTGGTGGTCATGTATTGTTCACCCACATACTGCGACTGAAAACCGACGTTCAGGCCTTTCCACTGCGCACTCACCACGCTTGAAGCCGTGAGACTGGGGCTGAACGAGAGGGGTGCACTCTTCAAATTATAATATTCACCCAGGTCGTCAACCCACAGCTTGAGATTCTTTGACCGGTTGCGGCTCCACGTAAGGTTGGCGTCCCACTGGAGCCAATGCAAGGGTCTCCACCGTCCCGTCAGCTCCAGTCCGAAACGATAACTGTCACCCACGTTGCGCGCCACCATTTCTCCGATCTGATTCTGCTCACCCGTCAGGACAAACTGATCCTTGTAGAGCATGTAATAGAGGTTTGCTCCTGCTTCCACGCGGCTCTGGCGGAAATGATAGCCGGCCTCGAAGTCGGTGAGGCGCTCTGACTTGGGAAGGGAGGAGGTCGTCAGATTGTCCTCGTAGTCGTTGCGCGTAGGTTCCTTGTGTGCCTGAGCCACCGAGGCATACAGGGAATGACCATCGGAGGGCTGCCAGGTGATGCCCAGCTTGGGATTGAAGAAGTTGAAGCGTTGGTTGAGCCTGTAATTGAGCTGGGAACCGCTGACGTACTGGTCGCTGGGGCCTCTCATGCGGTAGTCCACGAAGCGATACTGTAAGTCGAGGAATCCCGTGAGCTGAGAAACGATGTCGTACTCTTGTTTGACGTAAATATTCATGTCGTGTTTCCTGCCCGTATTGTCGTAATACTGATGCTCGGGGTTCCAGTTGGCCTGAGCATTGCGCAGCCAGAGCACCTTGCCATAGTGATCACCGTCGTACATGTTCCAGCCGCCGCCAATCGTGCCCCTGAATTTTCCCGACCGATAGTTGAGCGAGTAAACCGTACCGAAAAAGTCATTGTCCATCACCTTCTGTCGGACAAGGTCGCTCTCGCTGCCTACTGAAGCAGGCAGCGTGTATTTATACAAGGACTGATCCTTCTTATACTGCTCATAGTATCCATGTCCGTGGGTATAGTGGAGGGCCACGTTGAGGTTGAGGTTGGGGCTAAAAAGCTGGTTCCAGAGGAGCTGGTAGTGTTGTTGATGGTAATTGTCCGTCTGGTTGGGGTAGAAGGCGGTGCTGCCATCGTCTTTTTTATACTTGCCGCAGGGGTTGTAGGTGCGGCCGTAGGTTCTCATGTCGTCAAGAGTGGCGTAGTCCCATGCGTGATAGGTTTTTTCCTTGCCATTAAACGTGACGAACTTCACGCTCGTCCGTTCTGAGAGGTAGGCAGCCTGCAAAAAGTAGCTGCCCAGCCTTACACTGGCCCTGTCAATGTATCCATCACTCCCGATTTCCGATAATCGACCGCTCAGAACCCAATGGTCGTGCAGCATTCCACTTCCGAAAAGGAGGCTCTCCTTATGACTGCCATACGATCCTCCCGAGGCGTCCAGCCTGAAGTAGGGTTCGGGGCTTAGTTTTTCGGTCTGGAGATTGACAGTAGCGCCAAAGGCTCCGCTGCCATTCGTCGAAGTGCCCACACCGCGCTGAATCTGTATGCTGCCGAGGCTTGAGGCAAAGTCGGGCATGTTGACCCAGTAGAGGCCGTTGCTCTCAGCATCGTTGAGGGGGATGCCGTTGGCCGTAACGTTGATGCGCGTGGCGTCAGTGCCGCGAATGCGCAGGGCGGTATAGCCTATGCCGATACCGGCATCGCTCGACGTGAGTGCGCTGGGCGTCAGGCTCAGCAGGAAGGGGATGTCCTTGCCGAAGTTTACCTTACGGATGTCCTCACGGCTCATGTTGGTCACGGCCATGGGCGTTCTGGAAGTGGCACGAGTGGAGCGCACCTGTACTTCCTGCAATTCGCGCAGCTTGAGGGAATCGTTCACTTGCGGCTCTGCCGCATTCACACTGACAGCCACACCGATGCAGCTGCAGATCAGCATTCTTTTGATCATGATATTGAAAAATAAAAAATTGTTCTCTACGCCGGCATTACCCGGTTCAGATGGTGATAAGGGTTTGTTCTCAGCCAGGACAAAAGTCGGGGCACCCCTCAATTTTCTGGCTGCAAAGTTAGGCATAATCTGCATAAACACCAAGTGAACTGAGAGAAAACTTGCTTCAGAAAGGCTGCGCAAGGGGCCGCCATCGCCCACAGACGGCTAAACAGCGCCGCCCTACCCTCATGCGGCCTTGCCCGAGGCCCTGGAAACGCCGGCAGAGCCTCTGCCGGACTTCTCAGACCGCTGAATCCGGACAACAGCACCTCGGGCCACCCTGCCCGAGGCCTTGGAAACGCCGGCAGAGGCTCTGCCGGACGACTTTGGAGGATGAATTTCATGAAACGAGACTCGTTTGGCCCCACCCGACAGGAAAGTAGCACCAACGAGCCTCCGTTCGTCCTTCTCAAGGGGCCGGGAAGCCTCGGCCCACCCTGCGACGAGGAAGCACAAAAAATGTCGGCGAAGCATTCACCATGGAACGCCTCGCCGACACCGTCGGGAAACGAAAGCCTGAGGTCAGTCTACCACCACCTTCTGCCCACCAATGATGTAGATGCCCTTGCTCAGGCCCTGAGCGGCCTTGGAGGAAAGCACGCCGGAGCGCAGAAGGCGTCCGTCAACGGAATAAACGTCAACCGTCTGCCCGTCGAGGCTCACGACATGGATGCCTACGGCGTTCTTGCCTATGGTGAGGTCTATCTGGTCAGTAGAAGTCTCTACCTGAGTGGGGTCAACGTAGCCCGTATGGCCTTCGAGGATGAAGGGCAGGCGCGTGGCCTCCTTGAGCGCATAGGACGTGTTGAAATAGAGCAGGCCCTGGCCCGAAAGCTGCCGCTTGTCGAGCACGCCCACCAGGCCATTGCTCGTGAGGCCCTCAGTAACGAATTCGCTCTCTGGAGTCACGCGCAGGGTACCGCTGAGAACCGATGAACGCTCCTGTCCTATGAGAATGAAGAAGGGTTCGCCGGCCGCAAACTCCGTGGCCGACGTCAGATTGAGCGTCTGCTCGGAATGGAGGCTGTGCAGGCGGTAAGTCCGAACATCGCCGTCGGGACTTTCAAGACCCGAAACAGCATAGGGAAGGCACATAATCGCGTATTTGCCTACCGGCGCGGCCACTTCAAGGTAGCTGAGGGCTTCATCGTCGGCTACGGCTTCGAGATTCCAGACAGCTGGAGAGCTGAACCCACCGTTGATGCTCTGTACCGCAGAGGCGGAACTCACTGCACCAATGGGCTGCGCCGTTGCTGAACCGTTGAGCGGCGTGAGCTGCAACTGCGCGTGGCCTAATACGTCGGCACGCCAGTCCGTAGCAGTGGCCGACATGCCATATCGGCTGGATGAGGGAGCATTATTGAGGTACGTTCCAGTGGCCCGGTTCTGCAAGGCCACTCCACCGCCATCCGTTCGGGTCACGAAACGCCACATGAAGAGTGGATTGTGCAGGTATGCAGGCTGCTCATCGGCCGAGGAAGGCCGTCCGCCCCACGTGAGAATGTCTGCGGTGGCCGACCAACGGTAACAGTCGGTCGTATTGTTGCTCAAAAGGCCCATGGCCTGGCCGGCAAAGGCTGAGTTGGCCGCTCCGTCCATATTAATAATGTAGTACCAGCGTCCGTCCTCGAAGGTGTGGCGTGCATTGCGGAAGAGGGTGCATTGGGTCTGGAGTTTTTCCATCACCTGAGCGATGTAGGACTCTGCATCGTCTACCTTAACTGCGGCAGCCTCGTCGAGCACCTGCTGGAAGAGGTCATTGTCAGCCTGATCAACGTCGCCCACACCCTGACCCACGGACGTGCTGTCCATCAAAGCCTGGCACGACTTCAGCACATTCTGTAACTGAATGTAGAGTCCGGAAGCACGAAGGCGGCTGGTGGTTTCGGGGTCGGTGATTTTGCGCAAATACCAGGTGGATGCCGTATTGTAGAGATCTGTTTTCACTGTAACGAGGCCCGTTGCAGTAGATCCGTTGCCATTGTTGCCTGCACAGAGGTCTTCGGTAGCCCCCACGGGAGTGATGGTCCACTGACCGCGGCTGTAGTGACTGATCTTGATGTCGAATTGAGGATCGGCAGAGAGTGCCACCTTGGTTTTATCCGTTGCACGACCAATGTAGGCCTGTGCTGCAATGGAGAACAGGGCCTTGCGGCCGCTGCCGTCGGTGGCTTCGTCGAGACGGAAGGCATACTGGGCAATGTCGTCGGCTGCGTCGCCCCAATGGAGCAGTCCGTCATCGCCGGCATAGAGTACCTTCTCCTTACGCTGAGCCGTGCGGAAGGAAGGATAGGCATTGACAATGGTATAGAAGCCCTCGGAGAGGGGAACGGAATACGTGTTGAGCCCCTTGATGTGGTCTTCCAGGTCGGCCGCCAGCTGTTCGGCACCGCCAGAGGGCAGGGCACTGTAGAGGGCGGCATTAGCCTGGTCGGCAAGCTGCACGAACTCGTTGTAATAGTCAGGTTCCACAAATCCGGGGTCCGTGCCGGCGGCATAGAGGGGTTTCATCATGTTTGCATGGTTCACGGCAGCGACGATGGGCTGGCGCGGCTCGGAAGAGCGGTGGGCACGATAGGCGTTCCAGGCACAGAGATAGCGATAGGACGCCACGAGAGCCTGGGGCGTGTCCCACTGATGGCACAGATAGCGGCCAAAATAGCCGCGCGCACCAAAGCCTTCGTGAACAAGGCAGATGGAAAGGTCGTCCCAGCCCGGAGTACGCGTGCTGGTGGGCATAATGGAATCCTTGGCCGATGCGATGACGAATGTGGCCGCCTTGTCAAGGCTGACCAACTGGGGCGCACCGTTATTGGCCACTCCGGAATTGTCAATATTGTTGGCCGACACGTAGAATCCGGTGTCGAGGTGGCGAAGATAGAAGGCCGAATGGCCCGTCTGATCCACCTTGGGAGCCTGTTCGAGCCTG
This sequence comes from Bacteroidaceae bacterium, assembly GCA_017468985.1. Lineage (GTDB taxonomy): Bacteria > Bacteroidota > Bacteroidia > Bacteroidales > Bacteroidaceae > UBA6382. The sequence continues at coordinate 29,794 of JAFUHF010000010.1, read as the reverse complement.
AAGGCACAGGAATTGGTAGCCCCTTGCTGCATGGAGGTGCCATTGAAGAAGTAACTGTTCGCCTCAATACAGGAAGCGCCGGCTATGATGATGGTATCACCGGCCTTGAGCTGGTCGGCAGAGAGTCGTTCGCCCGTAACCCACGTGTCATCAGGGATGTTCTTGACAAGGTTGCCGTCTGTGCGGAAGGGAAGAGGGGGAAGCCCTGCTTTGTTCTTGAGATTACCCATCAGGAAATTGCGGTAGCAATAACGCGCGGCCACCGGGTTGGCCACATTAGCCGCGCTCAACACTACCTCACCGCCTTCCACCACAGCGGTAGCCGTGCGGAACACGCCGTCGGAACCACTCACCTCAAAGCCAGTGATGCCCGAGGTGCGGTTGAAGCCATCCTCGCAGTGAGAAAACTGGAGGTAGGCTTTGCCATCGTGGAATGAAGCCTTCAATAACTCCGGATGATACGGACGCAGGTGGGTGTAACCATACACGTCGTGAAGAGCGAGGTTGCCCAATCGCTGCCCGACGCCCAATTTATGACTGGGATGGATCTGTTGGGTTTCATTAGGCAGTATTAAATCGTTGGTGCCCACTAAGCGCACGTTTGGCAGAGTGTGTTGAACCACATTCTGCAACTCGCGCGTGTATGCCCCTTCGGTTGCATTGACATTGTTATAGTAGTACGGGGCTAATTCAACGATGTAGAAAGGAAGATCGCCCTGCCCCCATACGTTCCGCCATGACGAAATCATGTTGCTCAAGTGTAGGGCATACTGCTGAGAGCGTGTATAAACGTTGTTCTCCCCTTGGTACCAGATAAAACCGGAAATAGTATAGCCGCGCAAGGGGTGAACCATGGCATTATAGTTTGCAGAAAGAGTGTTCTGGGTAATGCTGGCGTATGCCGCATCGTCCATAAGCAATGTTCCAAGCATGCGGTTCGTTTCTACAGGGATCCAAGCCTCCACACAAGATCCCCCGTAACTGGCATTAATGATGCCGACGGGTATATTGAGACTATCGATAAGATGCGTGGCGAAAAAGTAGGCTACAACGCTGAACTCTCTGACCGACGACTTGGAACAGGTTTGCCAATTGATACGCGCTGAGTCCTGCGGATAGCGCTGGCCGGTCTCAGGCACAGTCACGAATCGCAACTTGTCGGTATATTTTGAAGCAGACTCTACGATCGAGTCGACATTGTGGATGGGAGAGCTCGCCCATCCCTTTACGGGCATTTCCATATTGCTCTGGCCGGAGGAAATCCACACCTCGCCAATGAGAATATTGCTCAGAGTAGTGGCGTTGCCTACTCCGTCGGAGAAAACAAGACGATGGTGAGTGAGGCTCGCCTCTGGAGTGGGGATACTGATCCGCCATTTTCCGGAAGCATCGACCTGGCAGGAGTATGTTTCCTCACTCCAAGTGGGAGCAATGGTAACAACGGCGTTTGCCTTGGCCTTACCCCAAAGGGCCACGTTTGATTTTTGCTGCAAAACCATGCCACTCTTGAAGGGCGCGGCTGGATAGACCACGGCCTTGGCCATAGTAGTCACAAACAGCATAAGGATAAAGGAAATAATCTTGTATTTCATGAGTGTAAAGATATGATATTGCTTATTGGCAGGAAATGCAGGAAGGAACTACACGTCAAGTTTCCAAGTGGGCCCTTCCTTAGTATCTTTCACCTCGAAGCCCAAGCGAGCCAGTTCGTCACGAATCTTGTCGCTGGTGGCCCAGTCTTTTTTCGCCTTGGCTTCACCCCTGATTTGGAGCAAGAGGTCGATTGCAGCACCAAAAGCGACGTCGCGCGTACTGCTTCCGGAACTTTCAGCCTGCAAACCCAATATATCGAACACAAAGACTTGGAAAATCTGGCGCAGGGCAGTGAGGGCCTCGGCAGAGATGGTGGTCTGGCGATCGGCAATCTGGTTGATGGTATGGATGGCATCAAACAGATGGCTAATGAGAATGGGAGAATTGAGGTCGTCATTCATTGCGTCGTAGCACTTGGTGCGAAGCGCATCAGTGAACTCAGTTCCAACAGCTCCACCCTCTGTGGGCACAAGACGTTCGAGGGCCTTCACGCCGTCAAGCAAGCGTTCCAAGCCCTTGCGGCTGGCTTTGAGGGCCTCATTGCTGAAATCCACGGTGCTGCGATAGTGGGCCTGCAGGATGAAGAAACGGATGGTCATGGGAGAATAGGCCTCATCGAGCGCAGAATGGCTGCCCGTGAAGAACTCCTGAAGGGTAATGAAATTATTAAGGCTCTTACCCATCTTTTGACCGTTGATGGTAATCATGTTGTTGTGCATCCAGTAGTGAACCATTTCGTCGCCCTGGCTGGCAACGGCCTGCGCTATTTCGCACTCGTGATGAGGAAAGATGAGGTCCATGCCTCCACCATGAATGTCGAAATGCTGACCCAGATACTTTCGGCCCATAGCTGTACACTCGCAATGCCAGCCCGGAAAACCTTCGCCCCAAGGGCTGTTCCAGCGCATGATATGCTGAGGCTCAGCGCGCTTCCATAGTGCAAAGTCTACCTGATTCTTTTTTTCGCCGACACCGGCCAGTTCACGGGAATGATTGATAACGTCTTGCAAGTTGCGGTTAGAGAGTTTCCCGTAATGGTGGCTTTGGTTGTACTTCTCCACATCAAAATACACACTGCCGTTGCTCACGTAGGCAAAACCATTGTCGAGTATCTCCTGTACGAGCTGTTCTTGCTCCATGATATGTCCGCTTGCGTGGGGCTCGATGCTAGGTGGCAATACGTTAAGGGCGCGCATGGCCTCATGGAAGCGATTGGCATAGAACTGAGCCACCTCCATCGGTTCTAACTGCTCTAAACGGGCCTTCTTAGCAATCTTGTCCTCGCCCTCGTCGGCATCGTGCTCCAAGTGACCCACGTCCGTAATATTCCTGACATAGCGAACCTTGTAACCAATGTGTTGCAAGTAGCGAAACAGCAGATCAAACGTGATGGCAGGCCTGGCATGCCCGAGATGAGCGTCTCCATACACCGTAGGGCCACAGACATACATGCCCACGCGGCCTTCATGGAGTGGACGAAAAGCGACCTTCGATCTGGTCAGCGTATTATAAATAACGAGTTCTTGTTCCATCTTTTTTCTGATTGATAAATACGATATGCAAAGGTAGAGATTTTTTCCTAAAGAAGTTAAAAGCAAAATGCAAAAACTGCATTTCAGACCTATACGATGCCGTAAGGAAGCATAGGAGGGGAACGGCACTCAGCGACAGCAGTGGGAACACGAAGGACACAGCCCCTTCAACACATAGTTGGCCGAATGAAGCTGAAAGCCCATTGGAACAGCCACCTCGGGCACAGGAAGACCACGCAGACAAAAGGTGCGGTGGCACCGCTCACAAAAGAAATGAGTATGATGATCGGAAAAGCCATCGTCATCTGCTTCGCCGCAATGACAATCACTGCTGCAGAGCGCATACTTGGTAAATCCGCTGCCATCGTCTATGCAATGCACAAGATGATGGGCAAGGAACAATGTAAGCGTGCGAAAAAGTGTAGATTTATCGGCCGTGGAAAGACGAGCTTCGAGATCGGAGAGCGACACTGCGCTCCCCATCTCAGCCATTGTACGCAACACAAGAATTCGCATTGCCGTAGGCTTGATGTCGCGGCTCTGAAGTATGGATTCTTCTGTATGCATGGGATGGCACATAAGCAGAGATTATTTTTAATCTGTGCAAAGTTAACACAAAATCATGAATGCAGAGGTGTCGGAAACGGAGAGATTGGCTAACAGTTGCAATCAGGGCACGAAGTACCAGAGAGTTCGAACTCAAGGGTGGAATGACAGATGTTGAGGTGTTCGAGTTCGTGCTTTATGTCACATTTCACGCTATTCATAAGTTCGAGACGAGGAATAACGACATGAGCCGTAAGTGCGTTCTCGGTAGTACTAATGGCCCAGACATGAAGATGGTGAACATCGGTGACATTGGGAACCTGACATAGACGGCGAAGAACTTCAGCAGGCTCAATATGCTCAGGAGTACCATCCATAGACAACCGCAGACTGGCGGAAAAGAGATGCCATGTGGAAACGAGGATTACGACTGCTATAATGAGGCTGACAATGGGATCGACAATGTTCCAACCTGTAGCGGAAATGATCATGCCCGAAATGAGCACTCCTACAGAAACCAGAGTATCAGCGGCCATGTGGAGAAATGCACCACGGACATTAAGATCTTCCTTCTGACCCTTCATAAGCAGCAATGCTGTAACGCCATTGACAATGATACCTACTCCTGCGGTCCATGAAACAGCAACACCATTTACGTCGGAAGGACTGACAAACTTATGACAGCTTTCCACAATGATGGCACCCACCGCGACCAAGAGCAGGCTGGCATTGAGCAAGGAAATGAGCACCGTACTTTTGCGGTAGCCATACGTAAAATGTCTATTGGCATGAACCTTGGAAAGTTTGAACGCCACAAGAACAAGGATCAGACTAAAGACATCGCTCAGATTATGGCCAGCATCAGAAAGAAGAGACAGGGAGTTATGGTACAGACCGATAGCAGCCTCAACGCCTACAAAGACCGTGTTCAGAACAATGGAAAGAACGAAGACGCCACTGAGTGAATGGACTTGAGTGATGTGATCGTGATGGTGATGATGATGTTCCATGATAACATTGTATTGTTTACGGATGCAAAGATAGCCATTTATGAGTGCAACCGAGTTGCAAAGAACAAACGCGAAATGAATGACGCAAAAAGTTTTTTTATTATTTTTGCACCACCATTGCACAGAACATTTAGAAGCACGGAAAAGATGGGAAAAATCAAGAATATTGTTTTTGACTTCGGCGGCGTAATCATTACGATTGATTACCAACAAGCCGTGAAGCATTTTCAGCAAATTGGAATAGCAAATGCCGCCCACGTACTGGACCCGTATACCCAAATAGGAATTTTCGGTGATTTAGAGAAAGGAAAAATCAGCGGCGAAGAGTTTCGCCAGCAATTAAGCAGCATTGCAGGAAAGGAACTCAGCTGGAACGACTGCAAATATGGCTGGTTAGGCTACCTGAAAGAGTTGCCCCAACGCAACCTGAACGTTTTACGCCAATTACACAAGGAAGGCTTCCGACTTTTACTGCTCTCAAACACCAATCCTTTCATAATGGAATGGGCCATGTCGGATCAATTCGATGGACAAGGGCATTCCTTGAAAGATTACTTTGACGGAATCTGCGTGAGCTACGAATGTGGCGTACTGAAGCCTGACAAGGCCATCTTTCAACACCTTCTTGAGAAAGAAAACATCCTTGCCGAAGAAACACTCTTCTTGGATGATGGCCCTAAGAACGTGGCAGCAGCTGTACAATTGGGCTTTCGCACTTTTTGCCCCGAAAATGGTGCCGACTGGACGAAAGACATCTATCAGCACCTGAAATGAACGTCAATCTACTTGATTTGATAGAACCGCTCCAGAACTTTTTCGGACTTCACGTGTTGCACTGTGCTTTCGCAACTATCGATGGCTAAGCACGCAGCAATGGCAGCGCTTTCACCCAATACCATAAACACGGGTTCCATGCGAATGGAACCATAAGCAATATGGGAAGCCGAAAGACATACAGGAACCAATAGATTCTTGGCCTCATTTTCCTGAGGAGTGATGCTTCTGTAGGAAACATTATACATACCGGGGATGCGTATCTGAACATCTCCCTCATTTTTCACCATACCATTGACAACAAAGCGTCCGCAATTGTGAGAATCCATCGTATAAGCAGCCCAGCCCACAGGATCTTCGGCTGTACGCTTGCGCTGACAATTGGCCTGGGTCATCACATAGCGGCCCACCATACGACGGGCCTCGCGAATGTATAGTTGAGGAGTAAAATGGTCGTTATCTTCGTATTCATCCTTTGGGTAGCCCCATTGATTGATCTCATTACGGATCTTCTCGGGTATACGGGGATCATGGCCCACAAAATAAAGCAAGCCCTTGGTGTAGTCTTCGTGGGCCTTACGGATTATCTCTCTTTCCTTGTATGAAGCCTCGGGATAATTCCAATTGGCACCTATCATATCAGTGGAGAATCCATGATTATTATTAATGTCAGTCTTGTGATTAGGCATTCTGTCCCATGCAAAGCAGTCCCATAGCTCTTTCCATGGCTCCACTTCTTTCCATCGGATGAGTAATTCATATTTTTCAGGGTCGTAGTTCGCCGGTTTTGTGATGGGAATACGGTTCTGGGGATCGTCAGTCAACGTCAGCCGGAAATTATAGGCCTGAACACGCTTATCGGGCTGTCCATAGGAGCCGATGGACGCATCGCTAATGCCGTACAGGAGTCCACTCTTGGGATTTCCCTTCTCACGATAGGGGTCCACTCCATCTGGAAACTGATGCTTATCCAACATCTGCATGCCATTGTAATCTTCGCTGTACTTTTCGTTGCCCTCGCGCCCAACCGTGTAGGTTACGCCTGAAAGAGCCATTAAGTCACCCTCGTAAGAACAATCTATGAAGACTTTTGCCTTGACGTTATGCTTAGCATGAGTGATTGCATGTTCTAAGGTTATCTGTTCAATGGTCGTACCTTTCTTCTTTGCCTTAACGACATGCCACTCCATGATAGGACTAACGTTCGATTCGCGCAAAAGATCGCGATAGACGGCCAGAGCAACCTTCGGCTCGAACTTAAAAGCTGGTTCACTGCTGTCATAATATTTCCCCACACGCTGATAGAAGTCCATCGCCAGTCCTCTGATGATTTCCACCTTTCCAATATCAGTAAAGCCAAGTCCACCGGCTGTGAGCCCTCCAATACGACGCGAAGACTCTATGAGCAACACATTTTTGCCCTCCTTTTTGGCAGTAATTGCAGCCATAATACCTGCCGATGTTGCGCCATAAACGCAAACATCCACCTCATTCTGGATTGTTGGATAAGAGGAACCTTTAAAATAGACTTCCTGGGCCATTCCACTTGCACACAAACAAATGGGCAACAGCATACTGATGATGAACTTCTTCATATTTTCGATGAAAAATAATTATGATAGCGCAAAGTTAAGCCTTTTCAGCGAAGTCAGCCCTTGAACAAGCCTAAAAAATAGAGGATGCAGCCCATTCGAAACTAAAAATCCTCGAAAAAGTTTGCAAGAGTTTAAAAGAATGCGTAATTTTGCGCCCACAAAATTCGAAAACAATAAAAGTAAGATTAACAGATTAAAAGTATGATTGTAGTACCAGTAAAAGATGGTGAGAACATCGAAAGAGCATTGAAGAAGTTTAAGAGAAAGTTTGAGCGCACCGGTGTAGTGAAGGAACTTCGCGCCCGTCAGCAGTTTGACAAACCTTCTGTTAAGCGTCGCATTGCAAAGGAGCATGCCATTTACGTGCAGGCTCTCCATCGTGAAGAACAGTAATCCGGTTTTAGCAAATTCAAGAACGTTGATTCCCTTAAACTAAGGAACAACCTACTGAAAGGGGGCGAAGAAAGATTGCTGTCTTGTAAGGACTAAAGAGAATACATTATTATATAGGGTTCATCCGGCATTGAACGTGATGAACATTTGCAGACCATTTATCATAAGTGTTCCGTTTGTTTCGGAACACTTATGATTTTTCTGTATTACATACACGCAGAACGAAAATACACGCCATAGAAAAGGTTTTCTGTATTTTCTTTGGCCCCGATAACAAGTTTTTTGTATATTCGCATTCGAAAACAAGAATAGCAAGATCATGTTGAAAGAAAAGTTTCTCCATTATCTTTCTGCTGAGCGGAATTATTCTGCAGCAACCGTTTCGGGTTATGATTATGCCTTGTCAAAATTTGCCGTCTACATGGAGCAACAGGGTATAACAACAGACTGGCTTAAGGTAGAAACAGGTGACATCAGAGAATGGATGACCGAAGAAATGAGTAAAGGATGTTCCACCTCTTCCATAAACACATGGTTAAGCGCAATGCGCTCTTTCTACAAATTTTTACTCGCCTATGGCTATGCGAGTACCGACCCTACAAGAAGACTGGAAGGCCCAAAGAAGAAAAAAGCATTACCTTATTATATAAAGGAGGGAGAAATAGATAGCCTGCTTGATAAAACAAAGTTTCCCGACAACTATGAAGGAACACGAGACCGGACGATCCTACTTACCTTCTATAGTACCGGCATACGACTGGCAGAACTGGTTGGACTGAACATTGAAGACGTAGATCTGGAGAAGATGAGCCTGAAAGTTACCGGTAAACGGAATAAACAACGAATTATCCCCTTCGGAATAGAAATGAAAAACGACATGATGAACTATCTTAATGTTCGCAATCATGCCAAGGATGATAATCACGCTCTTTTTTTAGGTCACAACGGAGGCCGTATCGAACGATCTGTAGTGGAAGAACGAGTAAAATTTTACTTAGGCTTGGTAACTACACAAAAAAAGCGCAGCCCTCACGTATTGCGCCACTCGTTTGCGACTGCGATGCTTAACCACGGCGCCGAAATTCAAGTAGTGAAAGAGTTGCTCGGCCACGAGAGCATCTCAACAACAGAAATCTATACTCACACTACCTTTGAAGAACTAAAAAAAATATACAACAACGCCCATCCACGGGCATAAAATAAACAACTATGGATATAAATGTTCAGGCTATTCATTTTGACGCAACCGAAAAATTACAGGCTTTCATTGAGAAGAAACTGGCCAAAGTTGGCAAGGCAAGTGATGACGTGCGCAAGGCCGAAATTGTCCTTAAGGTAGAGAAACCTGAAACGGCCAAAAACAAAAGCACCTCTGTAAGACTCTTATTAAAAGGGACTGACCTTTTCGTGGAAAAAACTTGCGACACCTTTGAAGAGGGCATCGATCTCTGTGTAGATTCCTTGCTTCGTCAAGTAGCAAAATATAAAGAAAAGCAACATGGAAAATAAAAAAGTTGCTCAAAAGTTTTTTGTATCCAATTTTATTTCCTAACTTTGCAGCCGTTTCGTATCAAATAGAGCGGTTGCAGAGTTAAGCACCATGCTTTTATCGCTGATTTTGAACGAAAAGGGGCAGTTTCCAGAGTGGCCAAATGGGGCAGACTGTAAATCTGCTGGTTCTTGCCTTCGGTGGTTCGAATCCATCACTGCCCACACAAAAACGCGGAAATAGCTCAGTCGATAGAGCACTAGCCTTCCAAGCTGGGGGTCGCGGGTTTGAGTCCCGTTTTCCGCTCTTTTGCTGTAATAGCTCAGTGGTAGAGCACTTCCTTGGTAAGGAAGAGGTCCCGAGTTCAAATCTCGGTTACAGCTCAACATAGAATCGCTGAAATATCAATAAATAAATAACAAGAAGCAATGGCTAAAGAAAATTTTGTGCGTACAAAACCGCACGTAAACATTGGTACCATCGGCCACGTTGACCATGGTAAGACTACTTTGACGGCTGCTATCACGAAGGTTCTTGCTGAAAAGAACGGTAATGTAGAAGTAAAGTCATTCGATCAGATCGACAATGCCCCCGAAGAAAAAGAGCGTGGTATTACGATCAACACTGCTCACGTTGAGTACGAAACAAACAATCGCCACTATGCACACGTGGATTGCCCGGGTCACGCTGACTATGTAAAGAACATGGTAACTGGTGCAGCCCAGATGGACGGTGCTATTATCGTAGTTGCTGCTACTGATGGTCCTATGCCCCAGACACGTGAACACATCCTTCTCGCTCGCCAAGTAAATGTACCTCGTTTGGTAGTATTCTTGAATAAATGCGACATGGTAGACGACGAAGAGATGCTTGAACTCGTTGAAATGGAAATGAGAGAGCTTCTTGCTGCATATGACTACGAGGAAGACACTCCTATCATCCGTGGTTCTGCCCTTGGCGCACTTAATGGTGTTGAAAAGTGGGAGAATACAGTATTGGAACTGATGGATGCAGTTGACAACTGGATTCAGGAGCCTATCCGCGACGTTGAAAAGCCATACTTGATGCCGGTAGAAGACGTATTCTCTATCACAGGTCGTGGAACGGTAGCTACAGGTCGTATCGAAACTGGAAAGGTAAAGGTTGGTGACGATGTTCAGCTCCTCGGCCTTGGCGAAGACAAGAAGTCTGTGGTAACTGGTGTCGAAATGTTCCGCAAGATTCTTGACGAAGGTGAAGCTGGTGACAACGTAGGCTTGTTGCTCCGCGGTATTGACAAGAACGAAGTAAAGCGTGGTATGGTTATCACCCATCCGGGTGCTATCACTCCTCATTCCAAATTCAAAGCATCGGTTTACGTGTTGAAGAAGGAAGAAGGTGGTCGTCATACTCCATTCGGAAACAAATATCGTCCTCAGTTCTATCTGCGCACCATGGACTGCACGGGTGAAATCACTCGTCCAGAAGGTGTTGACATGGTAATGCCTGGTGACAACGTAGAAATCACCGTTGAATTGATCTATCAGGTAGCTCTGAACCAAGGTCTGCGTTTCGCTATCCGCGAAGGTGGTCGTACGGTAGGTTCTGGCCAGATCACTGAGATCATTGACTAAACGAAAGATCATATCGTTAAATATTTTAGTTAGTAGGGAATCCCTTGCGACTTCTGCAAGGGTTCCTTTTACGGAAGTAGCTCAGTTGGTAGAGCACCGGTCTCCAAAACCGGTTGTCGGGAGTTCGAGCCTCTCCTTCCGTGCCAAGATAGAGAATTATGCTTAAGAAATTTATTAAATACTGCAAAGATTCTTACGAAGAATTAGCTCATAAGACTACTTGGCCTACACGTAGAGAGTTAACCCATAGTTCTTTGGTGGTTTTAACTGCTTCCATCATCATTGCAATTGTGGTATTCGCTATGGATGAAGTGTTTAGGTTGATTATGACGGCGGTTTATCCTCATTAATTGCATTAAATAAATGTCGGGTATTGACTATAATTGGTATGTACTCCGTGCAATTACGGGGAAGGAATCAAAGGTAAAGGAGTATATTGATGCCGAAATCAAGAACAACACTTTATCTTCCTATGTTCAACAAGTGCTGATCCCCATGGAGAAGGTTCTGCAAACACGGAATGGAAAACGTGTCGTTAAGGAACGCAACATGATGTCTGGGTATGTATTGGTTCAGGCACAAATGGTAGGAGAAGTACCTTCCATTCTAAGAAATACACCCAACGTGGTAGGCATTCTTGGGGGCATAGAAAATCCCACGCCGTTACGTCAAGCAGAAGTTAACCGTATTCTCGGAAAGGTAGATGAACTGGCAGAAGAAGGAGCAGATGCTATGGTTCCTTTTGTTGTTGGTGAAGCTGTCAAAGTTACGGAAGGTCCATTTAGCGGATTCTCTGGTGTAGTAGACGAGGTGAACAACGAAAAGAAAAAACTTACCGTCATGGTAAAAGTCTTCGGTCGTAACACACCTTTAGTCTTAGGTTTTATGCAGGTAGAGCGTGAGTAGTTTAAATGTTACGGAAGACGATCTCACGCTGAATTCTAAGGTTTATAAATTTATTTTTTAAAATGGCTAAAGAAGTTGCTGGAATAATCAAATTACAGATTAAAGGCGGCGCTGCTAATCCATCTCCTCCCGTTGGCCCCGCATTGGGTTCTAAGGGACTTAACATCATGGATTTCTGTAAGCAGTTTAATGCTTTGACGCAAAGTAAGGCAGGCAAGGTTCTTCCTGTTATTATCACATTCTATGCTGATAAGTCGTTTACTTTTGTGATCAAGACACCACCTGCTGCAATCCAATTGTTAGAAGCTGCAAAGCTTAAGGTTGGTAGTGCTGAACCTAACCGCAAGAAAGTCGCTTCAGTCACTTGGGATCAAGTAAAAGCTATCGCAGAAGATAAGTTACAAGACTTAAACTGCTTTACTGTTGAAAGTGCAATGAAGTTAATTGCCGGTACAGCAAGAAGTATGGGTATTACTGTGACAGGTGAGTTTCCCACTAATCATTAAATCTTCAAGAAAATGAGTAAACTGACAAAAAATCAAAAGTTGACCGCAGAGAAGATTGAAGTTGGAAAAGTATATACCTTATCTGAAGCATCTACTCTTGTTAAGGAAATTACAACCACCAAATTTGATGCCTCTGTTGACATCGACGTCCGTTTAGGCGTTGATCCTCGTAAAGCTAATCAGATGGTACGTGGCGTAGTTTCTTTACCTCATGGTACTGGTAAGCAAGTACGAGTATTGTGTCTTTGTACTCCCGATAAGGAAGCTGAAGCAAAGGAAGCTGGCGCAGACTATGTAGGCTTAGATGAATACATAGAGAAGATCAAAGGCGGCTGGACTGATATTGACGTGGTAATCACCATGCCTGCTGTTATGGGTAAGATTGGTCCATTAGGTCGTGTATTAGGTCCTCGCGGTCTCATGCCTAATCCCAAAAGTGGCACTGTAACTATGGATGTTGCTAAAGCTGTACGCGAAGTAAAGCAAGGTAAGATCGATTTTAAGGTAGATAAAACCGGTATCGTTCACACCTCTATTGGAAAAGTGAGCTTCACTCCCGAACAAATCGCTGACAATGCACGTGCATTCATGTCAACCATCATTAAGTTAAAGCCTGCTGCAGCTAAAGGTACATATGTAAAAAGCGTGTTTATATCTTCTACTATGAGTAGAGGTATTAAGGTTGATCCAAAGTCTGTTGACGATAAAAATTAATCCATCATGAGAAAAGAAGATAAAAACGCGATAATTGGAAAGTTAGGAGAACTGCTTAAAGAGTATCCGCATTTCTATCTTGTAGATACTACAGGACTGAATGCAGAACAAACCACAGAGTTCCGCAGAATGTGTTTTAAGCAGGAGATCCACATGGTAGTGGTGAAGAACACCCTGCTGGAAAAAGCATTAGAAGCAGCTGAGACTGACTATAGTCCATTGTACTCTGCATTAAAAGGAACAACTGCTGTATTGTTTACACAAACAGCAAACGTTCCTGGCAAGATGCTGAAGAACAATCCCAAGTCTGGAGTAAAAGGCTTGAAAGCTGCATATGCAGAAGGTGGTTTCTTTGGGGCTGATCAGCTTGAAGTTCTTGCTGCCCTCAAGAGTAAGGAAGAATTGGTTGCCGATGTTGTTGCATTGCTGCAATCACCGATCAAGAATGTGGTTTCTGCCCTGCAAAGTGGTGGCAACAACATTCATGGCATATTAAAAACATTGGGCGAACGTCCAGAATAACAAACAATTTGTATAACAATTAATTTAAAAATAAAATGGCAGACATTAAAGCTATTGCTGAAGAATTAGTTAATTTGACAGTTAAGGAAGTCAACGAGTTGGTAACAGTATTGAAAGAAGAATATGGCATTGAGCCCGCTGCTGCTGCAGTTGCAGTTGCTGCAGGTCCTGCCGCAGGCGCTACCGAAGCTGCCGAGGAAAAGACTTCTTTCGATGTGGTATTGAAGAGTGCAGGCGCTGCTAAGCTTCAGGTTGTAAAAGCCGTTAAAGAAGCTTGTGGTCTTGGCTTGAAGGAAGCTAAAGAACTCGTAGACGGTGCACCCAAGACCTTGAAGGAAGGTGTATCCAAGGACGATGCAGAAGCATTAAAGAATGCTATTGAAGCCGCTGGTGCTGAAGTAGAGATTAAATAATCAGTTTTTAATAAAGTGCTAAGGTTAAGAATCCTCTGGTAGGGGGTTCTTAGCTTTTTTGTGTTGTAATATTAACGTCTTTTCAATGTCATCACAAGAAAAAAATAATCGGATTAATTTTGCATCCATCAAGAATCCCATGCCCTACCCGGATTTTCTGGATGTACAACTGAAATCATTCCGTGATTTTTTCCAATTGGATACTCCACCGGAAAAGAGAAAGAATGATGGCTTATACAAGGTCTTCAGCGAGAATTTCCCTATTACCGATACGCGTAACAACTTTGTATTAGAATTCTTAGATTACTACATTGACCCTCCGCGTTATTCCATCGAGGAATGCCTGGTAAAGGGACTCACCTATAGTGTTCCTCTGAAAGCCAAGTTGAAGCTCTACTGCACCGACCCTGACCACGAAGATTTCTCAACGCAGATCCAAGACGTGTTCTTGGGTCCCATTCCGTATATGACGGGCAATGGCACCTTTATCATCAATGGTGCCGAACGCGTTGTCGTATCCCAATTGCACCGTTCTCCCGGTGTTTTCTTCGGCTCCAGCGTTCATGCCAACGGTACTCAGCTGTATTCAGCAAGAATTATTCCGTTTAAAGGTTCTTGGATTGAGTTTGCTACTGATATTAATAATGTCATGTACGCATACATTGACCGCAAGAAGAAGCTTCCTGTGACCACATTGTTAAGAGCCATAGGCTTTGAAAACGATAAAGACATTCTGGAAATCTTCAATCTCGCAGAAGAGGTAAAAGTTTCCAAGGTCGGTTTACGCAAATACATTGGCCGCAAATTGGCAGCCAGGGTTCTTAAGAGCTGGATTGAAGACTTCGTTGACGAAGACACCGGCGAGGTAGTTTCCATCGAACGTAATGAGGTGATCTTAGACAGAGAGTCAGAACTGAACGAAGACAACATTGCCAAGATCATTGAAAGCGGAGAGAAGAAAATACTGCTTCACAAGGAAGATGCCGGTGGCGTAGATTTCTCCATCATATTTAACACCTTGCAGAAGGACCCGAGCAATTCAGAAAAAGAAGCCGTACTCTACATCTACCGACAGTTAAGAAACGCAGACCCTGCCGACGATGCAAGCGCAAGAGAAGTCATCAACAATCTGTTCTTCTCTGAACGTCGTTATGACTTGGGAGACGTTGGACGCTATCGTATTAATCGCAAGCTGGGACTTACCACAGCAATGGATGTGCGCGTACTGACGAAGGAGGACATCATTGAGATTATCAAATATCTCATTCAGCTGGTTAACTCCAAGGCTCAGGTTGACGATATTGACCACTTGAGCAATCGCCGCGTCAGAAACGTGGGCGAACAGTTAGCCAATCAGTTCTCCATTGGACTGGCCAGAATGAGCCGCACCATTCGTGAAAGAATGAACGTACGCGACAATGAAGTCTTCTCCCCGACAGATCTGATTAATGCAAAGACCGTATCGTCTGTAATCAATTCATTCTTTGGAGCCAACCCATTGTCGCAATTCATGGATCAAACCAATCCATTGGCAGAAGTTACGCATAAGCGCAGACTTTCTGCATTGGGTCCTGGTGGCTTGACGCGCGAGCGTGCCGGTTTCGAAGTCCGCGACGTACACTATACTCACTATGGCCGTCTGTGTCCCATTGAGTCTCCTGAAGGACCTAACATAGGCCTTATCTCCTCCTTGTGCGTATACGCAAAGATCAACGAACTTGGATTCATCGAAACGCCCTACCGCGTTGTCAACGATGCCAAGGTTAATCTGCACAACGACAAGGTAGTCTATCTTACCGCCGAAGAAGAAACCGGTAAAATCATTGCTCAGGGCAATGCTCCTCTGAACGACGATGGTTCCTTCATCCGCAAAAAGGTAAAATGCCGTCAGGATGCCGAATATCCTGTGGTATCACCCTCCGAGGTCAATCTCATGGACGTTGCTCCTCAGCAGATTGCCTCCATCGCCGCTGCACTTATTCCTTTCCTTGAGCACGACGATGCTCACCGTGCACTGATGGGCTCCAACATGATGCGCCAGGCTGTGCCTCTCATTACATGCGAAGTTCCCATCGTAGGTACCGGCATTGAAAAACAAGTCTGCGAAGACTCCCGTACCATGATCGTAGCCGAGGGCGATGGCGTAATTGAATACGTTGACGCAGAAAAGATCATCATCCGCTACGACCGCTCCAAGGAAGAAGAATTCGTTAGCTTCGATTCTGCCGTTAAGGAATACCTGTTGCCCAAATTCCGCAGGACAAACCAGAGCATGACCATCGACCTCCGCCCCATCTGCGAGCTTGGTCAGCGTGTCAAGGCCAACGATATCCTTACCGAAGGCTATGCTACGGCAAATGGTGAATTGGCCTTAGGCCGCAACCTACTGGTAGCTTACATGCCATGGAAGGGTTACAACTATGAAGACGCCATCGTACTCAACGAACGCTTGGTACGCGAAGACGTACTGACCTCTGTTCATGTAGATGAATTCTCCTTAGCTGTTCGCGAAACGAAGCGTGGTATGGAGGAACTCACCAACGATATTCCAAATGTCAGCGAAGAAGCCACCAAGAACTTGGACGAAAATGGTATCGTTCGCATCGGTGTACGCGTAGAACCCGGCGACATCCTCATTGGTAAGATCACCCCGAAGGGCGAAAGTGATCCATCTCCCGAAGAGAAGCTGTTGCGCGCCATCTTCGGCGATCGTGCCGGTGACGTAAAGGATGCATCCCTCAAAGCCACGCCGTCATTGTCTGGTGTCGTAGTTGACAAGTGCCTCTTCAACAAAGCCATCAAGACGCGCACCAGCCGGGCTGCTGACAAAATAGAACTCCAGAAGATCAGCGAAGAGTTTGATAAAAAAGTCAGCGAGCTCAAAGAGGTGCTGATTGACAAACTTCTGGTTCTTACCAAGGACAAGACTTCTGCCGGTATCAAGAACAACTTAGGCGAAACCACTGTTGCCAAAGGCGTGAAGTTCACCAAGGCAGTACTCCAGACCATTGACTATTCTTCCGTTCAACTGAGCAAATGGACCTCTGATCCTCATCAGAACGAACTGATTCAGCAGGTAGTACTTAACTACCTTAAGAAATACAACATCTACGATGCCGAACTCAAGCGCAAGAACTTCGCCATCACCATTGGCGACGAACTTCCTGCAGGCGTTATTCAGATGGCCAAGGTTTATGTTGCCAAGAAGCGTAAAATCGGCGTAGGCGACAAGATGGCCGGACGCCACGGTAACAAGGGTATCGTTTCCAAGATTGTACGTCAGGAAGACATGCCGTTCCTTGAAGACGGAACGCCAGTCGACATCGTACTGAACCCATTAGGTGTACCTTCTCGTATGAACTTGGGCCAGATCTTTGAAGCCGTGTTGGGTTATGCCGGCAGTAAGTTAGGTATCAAGTTCGCCACTCCCATCTTCGATGGTGCCACGCTCAAGGATCTTGAAACCTGGACCGACAAGGCAGGTCTCCCCCATCTGGGCTCCACGCAGCTTTACGATGGCGAAACTGGTGAGCCATTCGACCAGAAAGCCACCGTGGGTGTTACTTACATGCTCAAACTGGGCCACATGGTTGAAGACAAGATGCATGCCCGTTCCATCGGCCCGTACTCTCTGATCACTCAGCAGCCCCTCGGCGGTAAAGCGCAATTCGGTGGCCAGCGATTCGGAGAAATGGAGGTTTGGGCACTTGAGGCCTTCGGTGCTTCTCACGTACTGCAAGAAATGCTCACCATCAAGTCCGACGATGTAGTAGGTCGTGCCAAGGCATACGAATCCATCGTAAAGGGCGAACCACTACCCGTTCCCGGCATTCCTGAGTCACTCAACGTACTTCTCCATGAACTCCGTGGATTAGGTTTGAGTATTACGTTAGATTAATCTTGACATTCTTAATCATATAGAATCAAATGGCTTTTAAGAAAGAATCAAAGATAAAAAGTTCGTTTACGAAGATCACCATCGGGTTGGCATCTCCTGAGGAGATTCTGGAGAATTCGTTTGGCGAAGTGTTGAAACCCGAAACGATCAATTACCGTACCTACAAGCCCGAGCGTGACGGCCTTTTCTGCGAGCGCATTTTCGGTCCCACCAAAGACTATGAGTGCTACTGCGGAAAGTATAAGCGCATCCGCTACAAGGGCATTGTTTGTGACCGGTGCGGTGTGGAAGTAACGGAAAAAAAGGTACGTCGCGAACGTTGCGGCCACATTTCCTTAGTCGTTCCCGTAGCCCACATTTGGTACTTCCGCACACTTCCCAACAAGATTGGCTACCTGCTCGGTCTTCCCACCAAGAAGTTGGACGCCATCATTTATTACGAGCGCTATGTGGTCATTCAGGAAGGCTGCCTTGCAGGTAAGGAAGTACTCGAAGGCAACGAAATCCATAAGTACGACCTGCTCACCGAGGACGAATATATGGCCGTTCTTGATCAGCTGCCCAAGGACAATCAATACTTAGACGACTCCGATCCCCAGAAGTTCATTGCCAAGATGGGAGCAGAGGCCGTCTACGATTTGCTCAAAACCCTCGACCTCGACTCTCTGTCCTACGAATTGCGCAACCGTGCCAATACCGACACCTCTCAGCAGCGCCGTTCCGAGGCCCTGAAGCGTTTGCAGGTAGTGGAAGCCTTCCGTGCCAGCGGAGAGCACAATCGTCCAGAGTGGATGATTCTCAAGATCCTCCCCGTCACACCTCCCGACCTTCGTCCCTTGGTGCCTCTCGATGGTGGACGTTTCGCCACTTCCGATCTCAACGACCTCTATCGCCGTGTGCTCATTCGCAACAACCGCTTGAAGAGGCTCATTGAAATCAAGGCCCCAGAAGTCATCCTGCGCAACGAAAAGCGTATGCTTCAGGAGTCCGTCGACAGTCTGCTCGACAACTCTCGCAAGAGCTCATCCGTCCGTTCCGACTCCAATCGTCCGCTCAAGTCGCTCTCCGACTCCCTGAAGGGTAAGCAGGGACGTTTCCGTCAGAACTTGTTGGGTAAGCGTGTTGACTATTCCGCACGTTCCGTGATCGTGGTAGGTCCTGAGCTCAACATGGGCGAATGCGGTCTACCCAAACTCATGGCCGCAGAGCTCTATAAGCCGTTCATTATCCGTCGCCTCATCGAGCGTGGCATCGTTAAGACCGTAAAGAGCGCTAAGCGCATCATCGATCGCAAAGATCCCGTCATCTGGGACATCTTGGAGTTCGTCATGCGTGGCCATCCCGTATTGCTCAACCGTGCCCCGACGCTTCACCGCTTAGGTATACAGGCCTTCCAGCCCAAGATGATCGAAGGCATGGCCATTCAACTTCATCCGCTGGCCTGTACGGCCTTCAATGCCGACTTCGACGGTGACCAGATGGCTGTTCACTTGCCACTGAGCAACGATGCCATTCTGGAAGCCCAGACCCTCATGCTCCAGAGCCATAACATTCTCAACCCTGCCAACGGTGCACCTATCACCGTGCCCTCTCAGGACATGGTATTGGGCCTCTACTACATCACCAAGCTCCGTCCAGGTGCCAAGGGTGAAGGACTGGTGTTCTATGGTCCTGAAGAAGCCATCATTGCCTACAACGAGAAGCGCGTCGACGTACATGCCATCGTAAAGGTAGTGGTTGACGATCTCAACGAAGAAGGCAAGATTCAGAAGCGCCTCGTCGAAACCTCCGTAGGACGTATCATCGTCAACGAAATCATTCCCGTTGAGATTGGCTACGTCAACGAAATCATATCCAAGAAGTCCCTGCGCGACATCATTGCCAAGGTAATCAAGGCCGTAGGTATGGCTCGCGCTTGCAAGTTCCTCGATGGCATCAAGAACCTCGGTTACCGCATGGCCTACATCGGTGGCCTTTCGTTCAACCTCGACGACATCATCATTCCTAAGGAAAAGGAAGAAATCGTGGCCGAAGGCAACGAGGAAGTAGAACAGATCACAGCCAACTACAACATGGGCTTCATCACCGACAATGAGCGTTATAATCAGGTCATCGACACCTGGACCCACGCCAATGCCAAGCTGAAGCGCACCCTTATGAAACAGATGACCGAAGCCGACCAGGGCTTCAACTCCGTATTCATGTTGCTCGATTCCGGAGCCCGTGGATCGGCCGACCAGATTGCACAGTTGGCCGGCATGCGTGGACTGATGGCCAAGCCCCAGAAGGCCGGTGCCGAAGGTGCTCAGATCATCGAAAACCCCATTCTGTCCAACTTCAAGGAGGGAATGTCCGTGCTCGAATACTTCATATCCACCCACGGTGCCCGTAAGGGTCTGGCTGACACCGCCCTGAAGACGGCCGATGCCGGTTACCTTACTCGTCGTCTCGTCGACGTAGCTCACGACGTTATCATTACGGAAGAAGACTGCGGCACGCTCCGCGGCTTGGAATGCTCCGCCCTCAAGGATGGTGAAGAAGTCATCAGTTCACTGGGAGAACGCATTCTGGGACGTGTGTCCGTTCACGACATTGTCAATCCCACCACGGGCAAGCTAATTCTTGCCGCCGGTGAAGAAATCACTGAATCTGTGGTATCTGAAATAGAAAACTCTCCCATTGAGACCGTAGAAATCCGTTCAGTGCTGACCTGCGAAAGCAAGCATGGCGTTTGCATGAAGTGCTACGGCCGCAATCTGGCCACCAGCAAGATGGTTCAGATCGGCGAAGCCGTGGGCGTCATTGCAGCACAGTCCATTGGTGAGCCGGGTACACAGCTTACGCTTCGTACCTTCCACGCCGGTGGTGTGGCCGGTAATGCTGAAGCAAATGCCACCATCACTGCACGCCACAAGGCCCGTGTAGAATTCGACGAACTCAGAGTAGTCGACGTCCTGAACTCCGACGGTACGCAGGGCATGGTGGTAGTAGGGCGATTGGCCGAAGTGCGTCAGGTGGATGAAAACACAGGCATTTCGCTCTCCACTCAGAATGTGCCCTACGGTTCTCAGCTCTTTGTTCACGATGGCGACATTGTGGAGCCCGGCACCATCATAGCCAAGTGGGACCCCTTCAACGCCGTTATCGTTACGGAAATGGCTGGTACGGCCAAATTCGAGAACGTCAAGGAAGGCGTTACCTGCCGTGTGGAACAAGACGAAGCCACCGGTCTTCGCGAGGTAATCGTCATTGAATCCAAGGAACGTTCC
The DNA here is from genome assembly GCA_017468985.1 of Bacteroidaceae bacterium. Taxonomy (GTDB): domain Bacteria; phylum Bacteroidota; class Bacteroidia; order Bacteroidales; family Bacteroidaceae; genus UBA6382. Next base: position 9,021 of record JAFUHF010000010.1, on the reverse strand, counting down.
AAGGTACCTATGGTACACATCGTAGACGACAAGGGCAACACCCTTCGCACCTACAATTTCCCCATTGGCGGCCATATCACCATCACCGACAATCAGCCCCTCCGTGCTGGTGAAGTCATTGTAAAGATACCACGTGCCGTAGGTAAAGCCGGTGACATCACCGGCGGTCTGCCACGCGTTACGGAACTCTTCGAGGCCCGTAATCCGTCCAATCCTGCCATCGTTTCCGAAATCGACGGCGAGATCTCCATGGGCAACATCAAGCGTGGTAACCGTGAAATCATCGTCACCTCCAAGGTGGGCGACATCCGTAAATACCTCGTTCCTCTGTCCTCACAGATTCTGGTACAGGAAAACGACTTCGTACGTGCCGGAACACCACTTTCCGACGGTTCCATCACGCCTGCCGACATTCTGGCCATCAAGGGTCCGACGGCCGTTCAGGAATACATTGTAAATGAGATTCAGGACGTTTATCGTTTGCAGGGCGTAAAGATCAACGACAAGCACTTCGAGGTCATCGTTCGCCAAATGATGCGCAAAGTGCGCATTGTCGATCCAGGCGACACTATGTTCCTTGAAGAAGAAATTGTCGACAAGATCGAATTCTCTGAAGAAAACGATCGCATTTGGGGTAAGAAGGTAGTCACCGATGCCGGCGACAGCGAAAACCTCAAAGTCGGCATGATCGTTACCGCCCACAAGCTCCGCGACGAAAACTCCATGCTCAAGCGCCGCGACCTGCATACCGTGCAAGTACGCGATGCCGTTCCTGCCACCTCTAACCAGATTCTCCAGGGCATCACGCGTGCAGCCCTCCAGACCTCCAGCTTCATGTCAGCAGCTTCATTCCAGGAAACCACGAAGGTGCTCAACGAAGCTGCCATCCGCGGCCGTGTGGACTATCTGGAAGGAATGAAGGAAAATGTCATCACCGGTCACCTCATTCCTGCCGGAACTGGCATGCAGCGTTTCCGCGACATCGTGGTAGGTGCCAAAGAAGAAATGGATGAACAGTTAGAAAAAGAAGATCAGTTGCTTAAAGGCATCGACTTCTGACCTGACCCATTCCATCGTCATATTGAATCCCGTTTAGAGCTTCTGCTCTAAACGGGATTCTTCTTTTGGTGTTGATGGGGCTAAAGGTCAGACAGTAACTCAGGGTTTATGTTCAAGGAAAAAGAGGGTTACTGAACTGCACAGAGTTTTTTCCACGGTCATTTTGGGCCATTTCGAACGGCACCGAGCATTTTGATAAGGAGAATAGGAAGAGGAGCATCTTCTTATTCGCTGGTCAAGAGTAAGAAAAACATCTCCCCTGTAGAGCAGGGGTGCCCATAGGGCGAAAGACTCTGATGAAGATCACCGCATACTTGTAACAATGCACAATTAATAAATCCAAATGTGTTGCAGAACGGGCAAACCCTAATTGTGCATTGAGCATTGTGAATTAAACCATTTACTTTCCATGGTCTGCAACCCGGCAAGGGTTGAGAACCGCCATATCATCATCTGCCCTCCTCGAACTCCCTAAACAAAAAATTGTGGGCCCCACCCTATTGGTAAGGCCCACAATGAAATGATGTATGAAGGAAAGGATTACTTCACAGCAACCTTTTGCTTACCTACTACATAGATGCCTTTCTTCAGACCCTTCTTGGCGTCAACGGCCTTCACGTTCTTCTTCACCAACTTACCGTCGATGGTGTAAACGTTCACCTGCTCGTTGGCCTTCACAGCTCCTGTAAGGCTCTTCACAGAAGTGATGCCTTCAGCGAGTGTCAGGATGAGATCTGGATTACCCGTAGCTTCTGCCAAGTTCTTGGTGTCAATATAACCCGTGTGGGCGTCTATACCCTGATTCTCGGTAGTTGCCTTGAGTTCAGACTTCACAAATACCCCCAGACCGGCGCGAGGCACTCTCGTATAGTCAAGAGCTGCAACAAGACCATTGGCCTTACCGTTCTCCGTGGTATATTCGTTAATCATAGGAATGGCAAACGTAGTCAAAGTAACGTTGTCATTGTCATAAGCTTCATAGTCGCCGGCAACGAGGATGAACGGTTCGCCTGCCTCAACAGTCAATTTCTGCGTGAGGTAGAGTTCCTGAGAACCATCGTCACCAGTGTGAATACCATCAACACCGTACATAATGAGACCTACTTCGGCATTGTAGTCAGAGAGGTCTTCGTCGTTCAATGCATAAGGCAGAGATACTACCTGAATGCTGTTCTCGGGGAACTGCAGATTCATGAATTCATAATCTTCGTCCTCAATCGGCTCCAGATCCCAAGCCCAACGCTGGTCAACCTTTCTAGCGTCACTCCAAGAATAGATATAGCCATCACCGGCGGTCTGCAGGTACTGCGTAGCTCCGGGAGGAATGATACCATACTGACCGGAAGCAAAGTTCTCCAGTGTGTAAGGCATCGGATCGTCTACCTGGTAAACCCAAGTGTTAGAAGCACCCGTGTAGTTCACAAGATACTTACCGCTTGCACGGTTCTGGATGGCATACTGACCTTCCTGACCTTCGATAGGTACGAAGCGCCACATGGTGTGCGGATCGGTCAATTCACGATATACGGCATTACCGTCAGTCTTGTCCTTATCGGCCTCATAGCGGTTGTAGTAACCCCAATGAACGGCATTCTTGTTGCCTTCGCCCCAAGAGCCGGCAGCAATCGTGTTGTCGCTGGTAGCAATCACTACGTTACCATAGGTAAACGTGTCGTATACGTTGCTGTTGTCCAAACCGTCTACATAGCTACCTACGGCGCTCTTGTCGCGGTTCACGATGTAGTACCACTTATTGGGCTCAAACTGCTTCTGCTGCTTCTTGAAGGTAGCGAGTGCTTCTTCGAGAGCGGTGTAACGCTCTTCAAGGTCAGCCTTCAGAGGATGGTTGCCATAGTTGGCAGCATCATCAATAGCCTTCTGCATGGTAGTCCAGTTTTCAGCGCTTACGTCACCATACTGGTCGCCGGCAGCAAAATTGTTCACATATTCCTTCACGTTCTCAACGAGCTGGTCGAGCGGAGCAGTGTTAGGCACGAGGGCCACCATAGCCTCACGGGCAGCTACGATTTCGTCGTAGATTTCCTGCGTTACGGTGCCTCCGGCAACGGCAGCCTGAGTAGCTTCGATAGCAGCCTGCAGGCGGTCAGCAGCGTCGCTCAAACCTGGGATGTAAGCATAAGGAGAGTTCTCCTCGTCGAATTCGTTTTCGTAAACCTGGAACTCACCGATGGTGTACATCATGTTGGCCTGCGGCTCATACGTGCTGTTCACGTAGAAGCGGATGAAGCGATACTTCTGGTCCATGCGGTTGATGCTGAAGTAGAAACCGCGGTCGTTACCGGTGCGGTCGTCGCGAGCAAGGTCGATGGGCAGCTGATAGTCGCCAATCTTGGTCCACTCTTCGAGCTCTTCTACCTCGCTGATCTTCTTGATGTTTTCATCAAGGGCGATACTTTCGTCATTGGTGGCAAATACGGTAATGTCGGTCCACTGCTCTACAGCACCCCACATACCGTTACGCAGTCCGTAGTAGAACTGGAAGTTCTGAACCGGATTGTTGCGCAGGTCTACCTGCAGCCACTGTGGCGGTTCTTGAACGCTGGAGCTCCATGTAGACTGGAAGCAGGTGGCGTGGTTACCGTCAATCAGGTTGTGGAAGTAAGAGTAGTCACCATGAGCGCTGGGCTCTTCGCTACCACGGAACTGGTTGTTGTCAGGATCGTCGTCGTCAGCAGCGTTGATGAGCGGACGGTTGAAGTTCGTCTTGTAACGGAACATCTGCTCATATACAATCTGTGAAGCTCCCACTTCCTTAGCTGCCTTGTAGTTCAGAATGTTCTGAGGAGCTACGTCGTTGATCAGATGGTTGATGAGATCCTCATCGGTCACCTTCACAATGTTCCAGGCTGAGCAAGAGTTCACACCGCCAGACCATGTTACGATGGCACCGGCATTACCATTACCAGAGTTGTGGTCATTGGTATGATAAGGAATGTCGTTCTCTGTGTTATAGATGTTGAACTGTGTGCTTCCGGCAATATTCTTGAAGATCTGGCCCACCTGCTGTGTTTCAGTCTGAGGAACGAATGCACTCGTACCGGCCACGCTGCCAATGTAGGTGTCCGTACCCACGCTCTGTACAGAGTAGGTTCCGTCGCCCAGGCTCGTAATCTTGAAGAGCATGGAGGGATTTTCTTCGTCCAGTGTGGTCCAAGCCATCGTACCCTCATAGTTGGCATACATAGCCTTGAGCACATGCTGTTTGTTCGTAAACTCAGGATAAGCACTGATGATGCGATAGTAACCGTCGGTTACGGGGATCACGCTGTTCTTGGCATCTTCGAGAGCCTTGAGGAGGGCTTCGCCAGCTGCGGCATATTCTTCGTCAGAGAGCTCCTGATGCGAAGCAGCATTAGCATTGGCAAGCGCCTTTTCGTAAGCACTTATTGCTTCTTCGTCGTTGTAACCAGGATCGGTACCAGGGTTGAACTTCGGAGCTGTTTGCTCAACGTTCTCAATCAGAGCCTTGAGGTCAGCCAATGCCTGACTGCTGGTGCTTTCTACAGCTTCGGCAGCTGCAACGAGCGCCTCAACGTCAGCCTCTGTGCCCGACTGCTCGGCAATCATCGTCTTGGTCTTTTCGATCAGGTCTTTCAGCGCATTTACCTTTTCGCTAATACTTGCGTTCACCGTAGTGTTGCTGATTTCGTAAATCTGAACTTCGCCCAGGGTGAAGTCCTTGTTTTCGCTGTGTGGATTCATCGTCTGGTTCACGAAGAAACGCAGGTAACGATACTTGTTTCCAAAGAGCAAGAAGTCCTTCGTCATCCAGCGGTCGGTGTTCGTCGGATGAGCCTTGAGCTGCGTCATGCCCCAGTTTCCTTCGCCATAAGCCAGACAGAGCGATGTAGAGTATTCATACTCGCCGATGCGTACCCATGCAGGATCAGCGATCACGTCTTCAATCGTGGTCAAGGCAAGGTCGTTCGCAGCATTCTCATCGTTGGTAGCAAAGAGAGTGATGTCCTGCCACATTCCGATAGAACCCCAGTCGGAGTTGCGAAGACCGATCTTCAGCTGGAAACCTTCCACTTCCTTACTGGCGTCAATCTGCAGCCACTGGGGTGCGCTGGACTCTTCGGCCGACCATGTAGCCTGGAAGCAAGTGCCCAGATCACCGTCAATGAGGTTGGCAAACGAAGAATAGGCTTCGTTTCTCTGGCAAGTGCTGAGGAACTGTGAGCCATAACCTGTTGCAGGATCGTCAGACTCTACGTTCGTAATCAGGCCTTCCTCGCCCACGGTGTACTGGTTTGCGTTCTGATAAGCCACGATGGCCTTCTTCAGGGCTACGCGCAGCTTGGCAGTGGCCAGCTCGTAGTCAGGCACCTGCTCTACGTACCAAGACTGCTTGGTCCACTGGGCCAAGGGATGGTAGTCACCGGTAGTGCTGGAGAACGATGTACTACGAGAAGCCATAGTCTGCATCCAGTTGTGGTCCCAGTTGCCGCTTTCCTTGGTCATGTCGGGGCGGTCCCAGAGGGGACGGATGCCGTACCCCCCCCCATCAATGGGGTCGAATACGAATCTTGCCTTCTCGTCTTCACCACGGAACTCCGTGATGTAGTAGTTAGGCACGCAGCTAAACCATGAATCGTCGTAAAGACTCTGTACCCAGTATTCGGCAAAGTCTTCACCGTCGCCTGCTTTCTCAATGTAGAAGATAAAAGCAGCGTTTCCTCTCTGAAGTGGATCCCACTTCAGCATCTTATTGATGTTTACCAAAGCCTGTGCTTCGTTGGCGTAAACATAATAATACCCAGTCGCGATGTCCGTAGATTCCGGATCATCTTGAGCAACTACCGGAAGGCTGAAACCCAGCATCCCGATAGCCATCAGGAGAATTGCATAAAACTTTCTCATGAGCATTAATTTTTGAGATGAATAATTTGGTTAATATTATAAATGTTTTAATGTTGCGTACTTACAGGCTGGAACTTGAAGTTCTTCACGTCGTCGGCATCCACACGGGCTTCGCCGTCAACATACCAGTTCACGTGCAGGTCGGAGAAGATGGCGAGGCTATTGGTGGCGGTCTCGGTCACCGTGGTGCGCCATTGTGAACAGAACAGCGGACGGCCAAAACGGTAGGCAATGCTGGCCACCCAGCCCATGGGAATGGACTGCTGTGTGGAGGCGTAGGCTATCACGTCACTCTGGCACCAGATGAGATACAGCAGATCGGCCGTGGCTCCACCAGTATAGTTAAAGTAGTTCCAACCGCCGCTGCCGTGGCTGTGGTTTTGCAGGATGAGGTAGTCTTCCGGCAGGGTCTTCACGCTGACAGAGGGGGTCATGAACAAGGGCTGAACGGGATCAGCGGCACGTGCAGCACTGAACAGCTGGGGAACGAGCGCCATTACGCGCGCCGTACCACTATTGGTAGGACTAAAGAGCAGGTCCCATGCCAGGATTTGCGTCTGCTTGGCATAGCGGCCCACCACCTGCGAAACGTAGGCAAGGAGTTCTTCGTCAGTGTTACTTGACAGATACTTGTTGGCAATGAGTGCAGGAAGCACCGTCATGCCAGCCTCAGTAGCTGCACTGAGCAGTTCGTCAAAAGCGGCGAAGAAGGCTTCAGTGTCTTCAGCATAGTCAGCATACTCCAACAGTACGCGCAGGCTGTTGTAGGTGCCGTCGCCTTTATACTTCTCCACTCCGGCCAATGCGGCACTCACGGAAGTAAAGTAGAGCCCCTTGGTCTCACCGCGGTTCATCCACATCCACGACTTCCATCCTTCCCATCGACCGTCGCTGCTTGCAGCCTGTGTAGCTGGCAGGTAGGCAAAGTCTTTCACAGCCTCGGCATCCACTTCGGCCGAAGCAAACCAATTCACGTGGTGCTTGGCAAAATCAGCGGCAATGCCTTCCGTCAGCATCTGGAACTGCGGACGGCTGTAGGTTTCGTGCACCTTGGTGCGCCACTCGTCGCTCAGCGTGGTGCCCTCAGCCGTGGTGTAGCCTATCACGTCGCTCAGGCGCCATGCCAGATTGGCGGCATCGGTGCCCTCGGGGTCGAGCTCCGTAGCGTCGGTCACAAGCGGCGACATGAACATGGGCTGATTGGGAAAGTCGTAACGCACGTAGCGCATCAGTTTAGGCAACACGGAGGTCATGTTGTCTGCATCGGAGGCATCCTTCTGGCGGAAGATTTCCCAACCCAGGATGCGGCGGTCGTAATAGTAACGACCTATCAGGGTGTAAACATAGTCGCGCACCGTCACATAGTTGCGTCCCAAGTCTGCTCCGCTGAGCAGCGTGGGCAACACCGTCATGCCGGCGGCATTGGCAGCCGTGAGCAGGCTGTTCAGACGAGAATACAGCAACGAGGTGTTATTGATATAGTCCTGAAGGGAAATGTCCACGTTCACACTGCTATAGAGTCCGTCGCTTGCATGCTGACTTACACCATCAATGGCAGCCGTCAGCGAACTGTAGTGCAAGCCCTTCGTTTCGGAACGGCTCAGCCATTTCCAGGCACGGCGTGGACTCCAGCGCTCTGTATATTCGGCACCCGGATCAACCACCTCGTCCTCTTCGGCAAACTTAAAGTTGGGGAACCAAGGCAGCTCGCTCTCATCGTAAGGATCGCCGTCAGAATAGAGCAGGTTGTGGAACATGGGTTCCCAGGCATAGTAAGCCGAACGGTCCCAGCGCACGTGCCAAGGGCTATCGCAGGCATAGAGGCCCCACGTATAGAAATTAATATGATATTTCGAAAATTCAGCCAGCGATCGAGCCACTCCCGAACCGTTGGTACGCGTCAGGGCTTCGGTACATACCAAAGGCACGTCGCCCAGTTTCTTGAGACGCTCCACCATTACGGAAATGTTGCGACTATGATCTTCCTCACAGCTATAGTCATGGAAGTTGTGGAGGTCCATCATGGATTCGGCCTCGTTGCGGTGCCGCATGAGCGTGCTTGTGGAACTGGCAGCACTGATACCGGCATCCCACACAATAGAGCAGGTAATGGGCTGCGTGCATCCTTCCTGACGGCACCATACCACCATCTGCTTGATCCAGTCCATTACCTCGATAGTAGCCGTTTCGTCAGTCATCACGGGCTCATTCCAGATATCCCAGAGAATGATGCGGTCATCACCGCGGAAGGCCTGCACCACCTTGCGCACAATGTTTTCCAATGTCTTCAGGCCGATAGCCTTGTTGGCATTGGCATAGCAAGTCTGAGGAAAGGTAAATACGGGCGAGAGCGTCAGACCGAACTCTTCGCAGTCGGCAGCATAGGAACGCACGTTGGCGATATAGGAATCGGCCGTGCTACCGCTAATGAACATACGCACGCTATTGAAGCCCAGTTCCTTCACCTTGCGCAGGCAGTCCTTGCGCGACATATTGGGATAAGGAGCCTGGGGATGGTTGATGCCAATGATCGGCCCATACTTTTCCTGCCATGCCACTCCATCGGCCTTGGTCCACTGCGGACGTTCATTGGGATACTCTGCTGACACAGATGTCAGGACCACCTCATCCTGAGCCTTAATGTCCATTACAGACATCAGACATAGTGCTACGAAGAACAATATATTCTTTCTCATTTTTACCTAATGTGCTTAATTTACTGCCTACAAAGTTACATCAATAATTCGAAATGGCACACACGGAGGAGGGGGATTTTTTTATCCGAAGATTACAAACTGACATCATATCGCAACAAAATCACCACGCTCTCGCGTATTTTACCTTATTATATATAATATGGTGCGAGATTCACACTTCACAATTAGGGTTTGCCTGTTCTGCAACACATTGGATTTATTATTTGTACATTATGCATTCATCATCCCCGAGTGTAGGGAACGCTGAGGAGCCCGTGGTCCCCGACACTCCCGAGTGTATGAAACGCTGGGGAGCCCATGGTCCCCGACACTTCCGAGTGTATGAAACGCTGGGGAGCTCGTGGTCCCCGACACCTCCGAG
>JAFUHF010000071.1 GCA_017468985.1 Bacteroidaceae bacterium | reverse complement strand
TACGTTTGTGGTTTGTGCCTGCATGGTTCCTGAAAGGCACAGCAGTAGCGAAATGATAGCTATGGATTTCATTCTGACAATGATTTCATTAAATTAGTTTGCAAAGGTACTGTTTTTTTGCGAATAGGAGGCTATTCGTTCTTTCTTTATGGCCATCGGCCCTGATCGGGGCTTGCTTTTCGGGGGAATGTCGTTCAGGGGCGGTGAAGCCGTTGCTCCAGTTGCTGGCAGAATTCTTCTGCTTTCTGTTTCATAGTTACGTAGGCATGACGTCCCTTGCGGTGGGCCTTGAAGGTGTTTGCTCCGCGTTCGTCCACCTCCGTCGTGCCGCGTGTAAGTTCATATCCGGCCTTCTTTTCGCCGCGGCAGGCCATCTCGGTAAGCATGGGGTCCCATGCGTAGCGTCCTTTGCTGCTTCCGTGAGCCACGAGGGCGCGGTAGGCCAGGTCCTTTCCGTTCTGCTCGTATTTCAGGCTACCGCCGATCTTTACCTGTATGCCCGTTTCGTAGCCTAAGAAGGTGATCTTCGTAGGCCAGTCACGGCATACGTGGCGCGCGGCCTTGATGCTTCGCTCTGTGCGGCAGAAGTTGTTCTCTCTGCCTTCGGGATAGGTCCCGCCCATCACCCAGAGCTTCCTCACCTTCCTCCTCACCAGTTCGCGACCTGTGAGGGGCGAAATGCCGTCACCCCTACTGTTCAGAAGACGAGAAAGGGCGTTGAGGTACCCCACGGAGATAATGTCTACCTTTTCTTTGCTTTGCGCGAGCAGCTTGCGGTAGAAGCTCACGCAGTCTTCGCAGTCTTCGTTGCGTTCAATGCGGCCTCGGGGACCCTCTGTGGCCAGCAGTTGCTGGTAGGGTGGTTTCCCGTTGTAGTCTGTAGCCTGAAAGTCAATGCCTATGCGTACGTTCCTGCGTCCTTCGTACAGGCAGAACCTTTCCACCGATATGGCGCTCCATGGGTTGACTGCGTCAATGCAGATGCCCAGCAGTTTTACCTGCTTTTCGCGCTCAGCCCTGAGCAAGAGGCGCAAGGCTAACACGTCGTCTACGTCGGTCCACCAGTCGGTGTCGAATATCACAGGTTTGCCTTTGGCATTTGTGTTCAGGGGAAGTGCTAAAGGCAGCAGTATGAGCAGAGCGAATAGGGGAGCAAGTTGTTTCATGGGTATAGACATAAGGAAGCAATCCCCCTGTCAGGGCTGGTAGGGATAGGCCCCGTAGGGAGAGGTAGTGAAGTAGTCCTTTTCTCGGCCTGTGAGTTCCTGCAAGGTGTGGATAATGACGTTTTCCATTGTGCAGTAGCCATGGTGGCTGGGGTGCAGCCCGTCTGGTGTGAGCATCAGGGGTTGGGGTTGTCCGTCCTGGCTCATGGCGGCGTGGTAGTCGGCTATGGGCAGGTGGCGCAGCTTGGCCATACGGCGCAGGCAGGTGTTCATCTCCTGAATGTATTGTTGAAGGGCTTCGTTTTCGTGAGGCCAGGGGCGCGCGGAGCAGGGCGGCAGGGTGCAAACGATGACGCTGCGGTTCAGACACAGGGCTTCGTCATACATGTGGGTGAGGTTTTCCAAGGCTTGCTTCATGGTCAGTGGCGAGGGGTTGTCGTTCAGGTCGTTCGTGCCACATAGCAGGGCAATGGCATCGGCTCCTGAGTCAATGCCGTCGGTTTGGAAGCGTCGGAGCACCATCTGTGTGGTCTCTCCCGGAATGCCGCGAACGGCAAAGTTGTTGCGTCTGAAGAAATCAGGATGGGCTTCACACCAATAGGCCGTAATGCTGTCGCCTACAAAGACCACGTCGGGCATCTTCTGCTTCTGAAGGCCGTAGTCGGGATGTTCGCCGCCCATGTAGGGCTTGTGCGTAGTGGCATACGTGGTGGCTGGCTGTGACTCCTGGGCTTCTTTCATGGTGCTGTCTGGTTTTTGCTTTCGGTAAAGCGCAACTGCCAGGCGAGCATTTGCGTGAGGGGCATGGCGGCTCCATGGGCCGCGGCGCGGCGTATGGGGCGGTCATACATGTAGTCCACTTCCATGGGCCGGTGGTGCTCGAAGTCCAACAGCATACTCGGCTTATATGGTTTCATCTGGTCAGTATTGCTCATCATTTGGTCAGCAAAATCGCTGTCGATCTGAGCTCCACAGGTCTGGGCTGCACGGATCACTTCCTCCATGAGCTGTCTCACGAGCGTCCGGCTCTGTGGATGGTTCATGAGTTGGTCGGTGGTGGAGCCGAGTACTACGGTGAGACCGTTATAGGGAATGTTCCATACCAGTTTTTTCCATCGTGCGGTGTGCAGGTCAGGATCCATGCTTACGCTGATGCCGGCTGCTGTGAAGTCGTCGGCGATCAGGGAGAGTTTCCTTTCGTCCACCCACTGGTGGCACCCTAAGGTCAGGGCACCGTAGTCCAAGTGGCGAATGTGGGCCGGCCTCACTTTGTTGCTGCATATAAAGGCCATGGCCCCGATGATGGGCTGATGGGGCAGGACTTCGGAGAGGTCAGCCTCCATGTCCATGCCGTTTTGGATGAGCACAATGTGGGTGTCTGCCTTAAGCAGGGGGCGGAGCAGCTGGGGGAGCAGGTGGTTGTTTACGGTCTTCAGGCCTACCAGCACCACGTCTGCCTGGGGCATGTCTTCCGTGCTGCGATAGATGTTGGGTTTCTGCAAGCAGAAGTTCCCGTCTACCGAGTCCACCCTCAACCCTTGCTGCAAGGCCTGAGCATAGTCGGAATGCAGCAGGAAGTGCACCTCCTGCCCTGCATGGGCCAGCTTGCCGCCGTAATATCCACCTATGGCGCCGCTGCCCACTACGGCATAGCTCAGGTTGCTCATCTCATGGATGGTTTAAGGCTTGGCGTCAAAGTAGTTGTATACCTTGAAGTCTGTGATCTGGCTCTTGAAGTTACCGCTCTGCTGCAAGGGGAATACCAAGGTCTCAATGCCTTCTGACTTGCGCTTTCCGCCGTCGCAGTAGATGGTGTGGCCGCGCTTCGATTCCATGAGTTTGCCGTCCACGTAGAGCCGCGTCTCCACGTCGTTGCCCGTGATGGTGATCCTGAGGTCACGATCCGTGGCGTAGGGCTTGAAATTGAAGGTAAAGAGGTAACCGTCGCGGCTGTAGCCTAAGCGGCCGTTGATGGGGTCGGCCAGGTAGAACACGGCGTTGGGCGACTGTAGCAGAATGGTACCCGGCTGTTCGGGCTTTACCTGCCAGCGGAAACTTACGGTGTAGTCATAGCCTATCTCTTTGATCGGCTGCTGGCTCTGGGGCTGGAGTTGCTGCAGTGCGAGCACCTCGGAATGGGGCTTGACCACACGGGCCTCCTCATTGACGCCCGGAGCTTCGCGCAATTGCTGGCGATGCTTGTTAAACTCTGCAAATGTAAGACTCACGTCCTTGCCTGTCCAGAATTTGGCCGAAAGGGTTTGCATGGCCGGCAGAATGCGGTGGTGCAGGTCTTTCACGGAAATGCCGTTACCCACAATGTCGTTCCACAGGGCAAACATGCCGCCCAGAATGCAGGGGTCAGAGTAGTCAAAGGTAACGTCTGCCACGATATTGGGCGTCCATTTCTCATACAGATGCTGAATGTTCAGATAGTCATAGTAGTAGCCGGCGCGCGGCACGATGTAAGTAAAGGCGTCGGGCACGCTGATGAACTTAAAGCCTTCGCGCTTCATCTCCTCAGGGTTGGCATAGCCATTATACCAGAGCGACATGATCACGTTCTCGCTCTTCACCTTGGTCTTTCCTTTGGAATGGGTGAGCGATCCCCACAATACGGCTTGCTTGCCGTAGCCTTCTACGTATTTAATCAGGTCGTCGGCCAGTTTGCGGAAAGCTTCGCTCACCAGTGAGTCTCTGTTGGAATATTCGTCGGTACCGATGTCCACTTTGGGGCCAATGAATACGGGGTCGTCGCCTTCGATGTATTCCTTCCACAGGTTTTCAAGGAAAGGCGTTACCTTGGGATTGCGCAGGTTGAGGTGGTCCATTCCGAATTCCTCGCTGCCCAGGGTGTTGTCATATTTCGTAAAGGCCAGGCTGTGGGCCGGAGCGTCCAGTTCGGGAATGATTTCCACGTGATACTTCTGCGCCATGCGCTGGAAGTTGCGGAACTGCTCCTTGGTGTAGTAGCCGTCGCGTGCAGTAAGGCCCGGATAGGTGTCACACTCCAATCGGAAGGCCGAATACGACTTGGTCCAGTCGCCTACGGGGAAGGTGCCCATGCTGTCGTCGTTGAGGTGCACCTGCAAAGTGTTCATCTTGAGGTATGACATGATCTGCACCAGCTGCTCCAGATAGTTGAGGGGAATGTACTTGCGTGCCACGTCAAACATGAATCCTCTGATTTCCCAGTCGGGTTGGTCTAAGGCCTCGCCGCAGGGCAGGGAGTGGTCTTCGCTGAGGTCAGAGAGTTGCAGCAGCGTGCGTGTGCCCCAGTAGGCACCCTTAATGGTGGTGCTGCTGAGGGTTACGTTGTCGGCTATGGTGAGCTTATAGGCCTCATTGCTCAGCTTCTTGGCCTTGAGGTTCAGAATGATGTCGCCTTGCTTGGCCGCTTTCTCCGTGGTGACGGGAAGCGTGGTGCCAAACATGGTTTGATAGTCCTTGGCCAGCTGTTGTGCCACTTCCATCAGTTTGGCGTTCTTCTCAGCCACCACGATGTGCGTGGCGGCGGTGGGTTGGAAGGTTCCCGTAGCCCCTTGCCACTGCTTGAGTTCAGGAATCACGAAAGGTTTGGGGTTCTGGCCCATTGTGCCCACACTGAACATGAGACCCAGCATCACGATAAATGCTATTCTGATCATGGTTGGAGAGATGGAGTGGTTTGATGTTTCTTGGAATAGTAGCCGTAATACCAGTCGCTGTAGTAATTGCGGTCGCGCGTAAAGAGGCGTCCGTTGATGGCCACGGTGTGGCCGTTCGCAATGCGGTAGTCCCATATCCAGCGCTGGCCGCCATAGTAGTAGCCATTGCGGAAGATGACATTGATCCGCCCCTGACGGATGTACCAGTCAAAGAGGTCGGTCTGTACGCCGCTGATGCGGCCAAAACGGTCGTAATAAGTCTCTGTGCAAGTGCCCGTTCCGCCGCGTGTCAGGTTGAGCTCAATCACGTCGTAGTAGTCGTCAACGCTCCACCAGCGGCCTTCCAGATAGTCCTCGTCCATGGCGTCGCTGTCGCACGAAGCAAACGTACAGCAACCCACAACGAGCATCAGGACCATAATGTAATGATATGCCTTTCTCATTTTATTGATGTTTGTTGCTGCAAAATTACGTAAAGTCAAGGGTAGGGCAAAAGAAAAGAGCAATTTTTATGAAGTGACTCATACTCTCAATTCTCCATTATGCTTCGTCCGTTCTGCAACCCTTTCAGGCTTTTTTTGCGGCAGTGCTCGGGGGCTGGAGGCCTTGAAGGATTCAGGAAGGGGTTAAGCGGATCGCAACCCCTGATTTAGGTATCTACTTTTATATCAACCCTAAAGGGGTTGTATACTATGCGTCATGCAAGCTTTTCTTAAACTCCCATCATTCGATCTTCCCATCGTTCCCGAGTGTAGGGAATGCTGCGTCATTCGAACTCCCCGGCGTCCCCGAGTGTAGGGAACGCTGAGTCATTCGAACTCCC
>JAFUHF010000070.1 GCA_017468985.1 Bacteroidaceae bacterium | reverse complement strand
GAATGCAAAAGTTTTTGGATTAACATTTTTGCTTCGCCATGATGTTATGGCGTGGACTGTAAAATGCAGTGAAAAAACTTTAGGATATTGGCGCTTTCCGTATTAGTCATAGTCTTTGATGCTTTTTCTACGGCTGCTAACCTACTAATTTTTTATGATAAACTTCGTTTTAATGCGGAAATCATTAACGGATGAAAATTTTCTCCTCTGCTGATGGTGGAATTTGAGCAGGGCAAAAGGGACGAGGATTTTTGGCTTGGGAGAAATGCAGCGTCCCACCTGGTTCAGGATGAATGTCCTTGGCGTTTTTCGTTTTCCATGAGCGGAAGGCCTAAATGGCCAAGGCAAAATGCGCGATCCATATCTGGAATGTTAAAAACGCCATGGGAAAATTAACTGCGCCGTTCTGGAATGTTAAAATTGCCATGGAAATTTTAACTGCGCACTTTTGGAATGTTAAAATGACGAAGGAAAATTAACAATCTTGGTTTGGAATACAAAAATCGCCAAGTCAAAATTCCTTGGACCGATTTGGAAAGCTAAAAATTCCGAGGACTTTTCGCTGTCAGAAAGTGGAATGTTAAAATGCCACCTTCGGTTTTCTTGTTTCAATGGGTAATTGGAAAACTTCTGCTGGAGCTTGATGTCGGCGATTTTTGTTCCCATCTGCTCTGAGCGCATGATGCTGAACGCGTCATCGCCAACTCGTTTAATTGCTGTTTTGTGCATTAAGCGGTAGAAGTTGCGGTTTTGGTAACTAATGATGTTTTGCAATCGGGAATAAAGAAAGATGTGATGACAGGAAAAGTGCCTTAGGCACGAGGTTGGGCAGCCAACTGTGCAGTCGTGCCGTAGGCACGGCAAAATGGCTGGTTTTGAGCCAAGAAAATTAATGGCATGCCTTTAGGTATGCGACCTTCTTCGGATGATGTGCCAACATGTCCTTCTTTCCCAATATCGGCATATCGGGGAAAGTGGAGAGGATGGGTGATGCGGACGCAGGGGGAAGGTTGCGATTACGCTGAATGGTTGTTTCCAAACATTTTTCTTTAGGCATGGTGCGGAGTGAGGGCTTTTTATTACTTTTGCAGCATATATATTAAGGAATATGGACCGAAAGCCTTTGTTTCTTTTGTCGAACGACGATGGCGTAAGTGCCCCGGGCCTTCAGGCCTTGATAGGGATGCTCCGCCCTATGGCCAGCCTGTTTGTGGTGGCTCCCGACAAGGCTCGCTCCGGTGCCGCGTGTGCCATAACGAGCGATGTTCCCGTGAGCCAGCGCCTCTTGCATGCAGAGGAGGGGCTCACCGTTTATGCGTGCAGCGGCATGCCGGCCGACTGCGTGAAGCTGGCCCTGGACCAATTGTTGCAGAGCGGACCCGACATGGTGATTGGCGGTATCAATCACGGCCGTAACGACAGCATCAATGCCAACTATTCGGGCACCCTGGGCGTGGTACGCGAAGGAGCGCTCCACGGCATACCCTCGGTGGCTTTTTCGCTGAGCAACCATAGTCTGGACGCAGACTTCAGCGCCATGCAGCCCTATGTGGAGCGCATCGTGGCACTCACGTTGAGCGAAGGCCTGCCCTATGGTACATGTCTGAATGTGAATTTTCCCGATGGCGGAACCTACAGCGGCATTCGCGTGTGCCGCATGGCCTACGGCCGTTGGATCGACGAGTTTTCGCCTTGCGAGCATCCGCGCGGCGGACATTACTACTGGCTGGGCGGCGAGCAGGTGAACGACGAGCCCGATGACCCCGACACCGACGCCTGGGCATTGGAGCATGGCTACGTAGCCATCACGCCCACCACCGTAGACGTAACGGACTATCGGCTGAAGTCTCAGCTTGAAGACTGGGACTTTTAGCTCACCTGAAAATAAACGATAAATGCAGAAATCACAATGCAGAATGCGTAATGGAGAGTGGCGTATGATGAATGGTGCATTGTGAATGGAGAATGCTGACAGAGAACTGAGATGAAGTATTTCCTGATAGCCGGAGAAGCCAGTGGCGACCTTCATGCCAGCAACCTGATGCGCTGTTTGCAGCAGGAAGACGCAGAGGCCGATTTTCGCTACTATGGCGGCGACCGTATGATGGCCGTGGGCGGAGAGTGCCTGCGGCATTACAAAGAGATAGCCTACATGGGCTTCATTCCCGTCATGATGCATGCTGGGGTGATTCTCCGTGCCATGCGCGAATGCAAGAAAGCCATTGCCCAGTGGCAGCCCGACGTGGTGATCCTCGTGGACTATCCCGGGTTCAACCTCTCAATGGCGCGCTACGTGAAGCAAAAGCTGGGCATTCCCGTCTATTACTACATTTCGCCAAAGATATGGGCGTGGAAAGAGCACCGCATCCGGCAGATCAAGGAAAACGTAGACGAACTCTTCTCCATCCTGCCCTTTGAAGTGCCCTTCTTCGAGCAGAAGCACGGTTACCCCATCCATTATGTGGGCAATCCCTCTGTGGACGAAATGGAACAGTTCAAGAAAGGCTATCGGGAAACCTACGAAGCCTTTATCCGGAACTATCAGCTGGAAAACCGTCCGGTGATCGCCCTGCTGCCCGGCAGCCGAAGGCAAGAGGTGAAGGACAATCTGCGCAGAATGGCCGAGGCCGCGCTGCCATACCTGGAGAAAGGCTATCAGGCCGTAGTGGCCACCGTGGCCGACCTGCCGCAGGAGTTCTATCTGGAACATCTCAGGGGACTTCCCACCCAGCATCTGCACTTGCTTTGTAACGCCACGCTGCCCCTCCTGAGCCATGCCGAAGTGGCATTGGTGACTTCCGGCACCGCCACGCTCGAAACGGCCCTGATGCGCGTGCCTCAGGTGGTGTGCTATTACGCTCCGCTGGGACCCATCGTGCGATTCCTGAAACGCAAGCTGCTGCACGTTCCCTACATCTCCCTGCCCAATCTCATCATGGATCGCGAAATCATACCCGAACTGATAGCCGACGAGGTGAACGTCCCCAACATGATCCGGCATCTGCAAGAGCTCCTTCGCGGCGGCACCCACCGCAACCCCATGCTGGCAGACTACGAGGCCATGGTCCTCCGCTTAGGCCCTGACGGCGCGCCTCAGCGCGCCGCGCAGGAAATCCTCCACTGTTTGAGGAAGTAGCTATGTAGTATGTATGGTGAGAAGATTGGATTATTCCACCGCAATCCACCCAAAGTTGTAGCCCTCCAGTTGGGGGACAGTGAGGATGACATCGGTGCCTTCAAATGAAGGTTTGAGCTTCCGGGGCTTGCACCCGTTCTTTTTCCATGTAAAGGTGAGCCTTTTGTTGAGGGCGGCATCATCGGAAGGTCGCAGGCGAAGCGTATAGCTGGCTTCGTCGGAAATGGAGCAATTGAGCAGGGCTACGGAGCGAAGTTTGCCGTCGGGCATGATGCGCGGCACAATGGCCACCTGAGCCATGCTTTCCAACAGCACGGGCAGATGGCTGCCGGAGGCCCAGTCCATGGCGCGGAGCAGTTGCAGGCGTTGGGTGCCATTGATGTCGGAGGAGTAGCTGCTGGCTACGGCTATGCGTTTCCCAGAGGGCGATTCATAATACTTGGCGTGCTTCATCCAGGAAGGAGTGACGTCGGCGAATGGCTCGGTGAGTTTTCGCTCGGCCAGAACGTTCCAAGTCATGGCGTCAACCACCAAGCCATGCTGATTTATCAGCTGGCGTAGCTCCTCGTTAGAAAGGGCATAGGTGCCGGCATGGTCCATCATGAGCACGGCAGGTTTGACCCCATCGGGACAGAAGGGGAAGCCCAAAGGGGCCAGACCGTAGATGGCGGTTCCCGAAGGAGTGGAGGCCCAGGCCAGTTCTCCTTCGTCATTGCCCATGTCGCGATAGGGCAAGTTGGGGCTGAGATAAGGATCGATGCCGCCCGGAAAACTGCCCCAGTTGAAGTTAGCATAATCTTCCGCAAAGCGGTGCCAGTTCTGTAACTCGCGAAAGTAATGGTCGGCATACCACTGCATGGGTTCCTGATTGCCACAAATGATGGCATACGACATTTGTGTGGCTCCCATGGAGAGATAGTACATTGTTTCGATCACGAGGCTTCGCGGCGACTTGCCAGAGGCTTTGTGGAGGTGGCCTTCGATTTCCGGTGCTATTTCCGTGACATTCGAGGGGAGACGGCGGATTTGCCGAGCCATGTCTAAGCCCTTCTCCAGCATTCCGCGAGGACCGTGGTCGTTGTAATAGCCGTGACCTGGGCGCGAAACGGGAATCAGGCCGGTTTCCTGTTCGTAGGCCCTGAAAATGGGGTTCCAGTCGTAGCCTTCAAGGAAAGCGCGGTGGAAATTGACGTGTTGCAGGCCCATCTTGGTTTGGGGCGATGCGCCATGAACGCCGCGCGCAATGGCTGCACCTACGCCGGCCAGGCTTTCCTGGCTGAACGCAATCCACTCCTTACGCAAACTGCCGTTCCCCACGTTGTGGGCCATGGCGCTGATGAGGGCGGCACGGGAATAATCGTGGTGATAGGTTTTGTTGAAGATTTTCAGGCAGGTATCGCAATAGCAGATTTCGGGAGCCGGATGGTGCATGGTGAGTCGCAGGTCGTCGTCAACCCATACGCTTCGTGGCTGGCATTCTCGGGCATAAGGGGCAAAGACTTGCTCTAAAAACAGCAGGTAATCGTGCTGGCGCGGACAGTTTTGGGCGTAGGTCACCTGACCATAGGCTCCAACGGCCGTGCCCCATTTCATTTCAGCAGGCTTGGGCTTCGGGGCTGACTCAGGATGGCCGAGGGCTACGAGCTGAATGGACGGAACGATGCCCATCTGGCGCATTTTCTGAGCCATGCGGCCCATGCGCAAGGCCGACTGCTCATGTTTCTCAGGAGATTCAAAGAGGTCTTCGGTGCAGAACCATACCTCATCGCAGAAATGGGGATACTGTTTCAGAGCATGGATTAACTGCTCGGAGAGGGTGTCTTGATTATGATGGTCGGGCCAAAGGCGCAGGTGCATCTTGAATGAAGGACGTTCGCCAGTGGCTGCAACGGCGGAGAGCGAGACCAGCACAAGGCCGAAGAGGAAGAACTGGAGTTTCTTTAATGGGTTTCCTGATTTCATATATGGATAGGTGGAGATTCTTCAATGTAGCATTCCGCCCTCGCGCATTCCCTGCTCCACCATTGGCCAAAGCACGGGGTGGGAGATGAGGTGGCAGATGTCGAAAATCATGACGCCGTCGCTTTCGCGCAGACTCATGGCGATGGCTCGGGCCAGCCGTTGGGGATTGTCGTAATGCTGGTCGGCCAGCAGGCCACTGATGAAGGGACGGCCGTAGAGCAGGGTGCGAAGCTTCTGGCAAGAGCCCTCCACGCAATACCACGAGCCCGACCAGTTGCGCACATCGTTTTCTACGAGAGTGCCGCCGCTGTGCTGAATGGCATCTTGGAGAGAGATGTCGGTATAGTAGTTGCCGGCAATGTAGGTATCGAGCAACTCGGCGTAGCCGGTGCGATGATAGGTGGGTGTGGCCCAATCGTAGGTGGGATAGGGCTGATAACGTTGGGACGCAAAGTTTACGCCCATTTCATAATAATAAGGATACCAGGCGCCGGTGTAGGTGCCGAAGGCTATGGTTGGATGAGCCTGCTTTACGTGGCGGCGCAGTTTGCCCATGAATTCCGTGATGACCGAAGCGCGCCATTCTAACCACTGGCAGAACCACTTGCCGCGTACCAACTGCCCGTTCTTCCAAAGGAAGATGTCGTCGGGAAAATGGTCCAGCTTTTGGTGCAGAAAACGTTCGAAAGCCTTGCGTGATGACGGCGAGAAGTCGGCCTCAATGCCATCGTAGCGAATGCGGTCGAACAGGATGCCGTCCAGGGAGGGATACTTCTTGACCAATTCGGCTGATACCTGGCAGATGTGGCGTTGGAAAGAACGGTTGATGGGATTGACCATGGCCGAATACTTTTCCTTTTGTTCGGTGATGGGGCGCAGGGTTCCATTGCGGTCGTAAACGATGGATGCCCATTCCGGATGATTGGTATAGATCTGTCCGCGGTCGTGGTAATTGTGACCGGCTACGAATACGTTCATTGAGGCATGAACCTTCAGTCCTAAGGCATGGGCCTGAGAGATGAAGCAGGAAAGATAGTCGAAATCGGGCCTGACATGGCCACCCCATTCACGCATCTTTGGTGCCAATTTGCTGTCGAAGAGCACTTCGCCTGAGATGGGGCGGACGTCGACCACTACGTCGGTAAATCCGATGGACGAAAGCTTCTGAAGATAGAACTGGAT
Organism: Bacteroidaceae bacterium; assembly: GCA_017468985.1. Classification (GTDB taxonomy): domain Bacteria; phylum Bacteroidota; class Bacteroidia; order Bacteroidales; family Bacteroidaceae; genus UBA6382. The sequence continues at coordinate 6,309 of JAFUHF010000070.1, read as the reverse complement.
GCTGTCGGGCTGGCTGAAACGCTCAAAGTTGGCCGTAGCGTCAATCCACATGTAGGCCCGTTTTTCCACCGCATGAAGGCAGAGCGAAAAGAATAAGCAGTAGGAGAAAACTAAAAATCGCCGCATGGTATGCTTTGGAGACCACACAAAAGGGCTTGGGCTATCTTGCGATGGCCTAATTCATTGGGGTGAAGGCGGTCGGTGTCTTTGTTTTTGAAATAGACGGAAAATTCCGGATATTGCGGCAGCAGTCCACTGAGCGTGGAAATGTCAATTACGGGAACGGCCCATACGTCGGAGACCTCTTTGATGGCGTCAATATATTCGGACAGGAACAAACCGGACTTGTTCTGATAGGTTTCGCTGGGCTGCACGTTGTTGGGACCGAAGCTGGCATAGCCACGGTGGATGGGAGTGAGGATGACCACCTGTTTATCTGGGAAACTGAGGCGAATCTTGCTCAAGGCAATGTTGATGCGTCCGCGCAGGGTGTTTCCATCCAGAGCTGGAGTACGCATCATGCGTGTCTGGAGTTTTTGAGGCTCTCCCGTGGCTGCATAGACCTGTTCTTTCGTTTCTTTATACCACTCTCCCAATGGAAGCCCATGGTTATAGTCGTTGGTACCGATGAAAATGAGAATGGCATCGAAGTTTTGGTTGTGGTCCTGCTTCAGCTGGTCTGTCTGACGGGGGATGTCGTTCCACTGCCGTCCGTTTACGCCATAGACGAGGGGCGTAATGCCTAACCACTGTTGCAGATAGCTCCAATAATGGTTGTTGTTGGGGCCGGTGGTGACATTGGGATCTGTTATGGAATCACCAAAGTAGGCTACACGCTTACCTTTCCAAGGATGCCACTGGGCAGGTTGGCTGGTGGCGTAGACGCTGATGAGGCTGAGAAGCAGGAGAACGAAGTTTTTCTTCATTTATAGAAAAAAGTATAATGATTAAGCAAAACAGTAGAGGAAAATCACGCTGGCCGGTATGGCGAGGAGGGCACTGTCGAAGCGGTCGAGAATGCCGCCATGGCCTGGGAGGAAACGACCGCTATCCTTGATGCCTAATTGTCTTTTCAGCAGACTTTCCACGAGGTCGCCCCATGTGCTGAAAAGGGTGATGGTCAGCCCTAAGCCTAACAACAGAGGCAGGCTCAGTACCGAAGGATTCAGCCGATGGAACAGAAAAGCCGTGGCCAGGACCGTAATGCCGCCGCCGATGCTTCCTATCCACGACTTGTTGGGCGAAATGCGCTCAAAGAGTTTAGCTGGGAAACGCCGGTGAAGCAGGCTGCCAAAGCAATAAGCCCCTGTATCGTTGAGCCAGATGAAAATGAATACGGCTAAGGGCAACAGGCCGCTATAGCCTTTGCCTCCGTAGAAGGCAAGCAGGCTGAGCAGGGAAAAAGGCAGCGCAATATAGAGCTGGCCGGCATAGAGAAAGGCCCAATTGCAGGTGGGATTGGGGCGTTTCAGGTAGAGTTCGCTCACCGTTATCAGGATGAGCGACAAAATGTAGGGCAGGAATATGCGTGCTCCTGCATGGCCGGAAAGGAAGAGGAACGTGGACAGAAACAAGTAAGCACCGGCAATGCCTCCTATAGTATGATTGACGGAAGCCAATTGATGCTCGTTTACGAGCTCATGGAATTCGCCCAAGGCCATGAACGTGATGAAGGTGAACAAGATGGCATAAGAATGGCTTCCCCACACCATGCCACCCACCATCACGATGACGAACAGCAGGCCCGACAAACTTCTTTTGGCCAAGTTGTTCATGATTGGGGTGCTTCGTCTTGTTTTTCCTCCTGAGGGGTGGGGGCTGCGTCTTCCGATTCAGGTTTTGGTTCCTCGTCGGGTACGGAGTAGTCAGGGCCACGAGCAGCAATGACATCCCGGATGAGCTGATCAATTTCTTCCTGCTTCTCTTGTTCTTCGCGTTCTTTCTGAAGGCGTTCGTTTTCGGCAATGATTTCGTCAGAACGGCTCACCCACGGACGCTTTCCGAAGATGGCCTCTACGTCATCGGCAAAAATAACTTCCTTTTCGATGAGCAGCTGAGCCAATCGGGCATGGCCTTCCTGCTGCTGGGAAAGCAGCTGTTTGGCCCTTTCGTATTGTATGCGGATGAGTTCCTTTACCTCCTCGTCAATGAGCTCGGCCGTTTTGTCAGAGTAGGGCTTGCTGAATGCGTAGTCCTGATTGGGATCGTAGTAGCAAAGGTTGGAAAGCTTGTCGCTCATACCCATGTAGGCCACCATTCCGAAGGCACGCTTCGTGACGGTTTCCAAATCGTTGAGGGCTCCGGAGCTGATGTGACCGGTAAAGAGTTCTTCGGCAGCGCGTCCGCCCAGGGTGGCACAGATTTCGTCAAGCATCTGCTCCTTTGTGGTGATGGTGCGTTCTTCCGGCAGATACCACGCGGCACCTAAGGCCTGTCCGCGCGGTACGATGGTTACCTTCACCAGCGGATTGGCATACTCCAGGAACCACGAAACCGTGGCATGACCTGCTTCGTGAAGGGCAATGGTGCGTTTCTCGTCTTGCGTCATCACTCTGGTCTTTTTCTCCAGTCCTCCGATGATGCGGTCAATGGCATCGAGGAAATCCTGCTTGCCAATGGCCTGTTTGTCACTGCGCGCTGCAATGAGCGCAGCTTCGTTGCATACATTGGCGATGTCGGCTCCCGAAAAACCTGGTGTTTGGCGTGCCAGCAGGTCTACATCTACGCTGTCGTCCATCTTCAGGGGCTTCATGTGTACCTTGAAGATCTGTTTCCGTTCGGGCAGGCCCGGAAGTTCCACGTGAATTTGTCGGTCGAATCTTCCTGCGCGCAAGAGAGCCTTGTCAAGGATGTCGGCACGGTTGGTGGCAGCCAGAACAATGATGCCGCTGTTGGTGCCAAAACCGTCCATCTCCGTGAGCAGCTGGTTCAGCGTGTTTTCGCGCTCGTCGTTGCCGCCCATTGCCGGATTTCGCCCACGCGCGCGGCCTACGGCATCAATTTCGTCAATGAAAACGATGCACGGCGACTTCTCCTTCGCCTGCTTGAAGAGATCGCGCACGCGGCTGGCGCCCACGCCTACAAACATTTCTACAAAGTCGGAACCCGAAAGGGAGAAGAACGGTACGTTGGCTTCGCCGGCTACAGCTTTGGCCAGAAGGGTTTTTCCTGTGCCCGGAGGGCCTACAAGAAGCGCTCCCTTTGGAATCTTTCCACCCAGTTCGGTATATTTCTTAGGGTCTTTCAGGAATTTCACGATTTCCATCACCTCTTGTTTGGCTTCGTCCTGTCCGGCTACGTCCTTGAAGGTGACATGAGTGCCTTGCTGCTTTTCGTAGAGCTGCGCCTTGCTCTTTCCTACGCCCAAGATTCCGCTACCGCCTCCGGCACCGCCCATCTGGCGATAGAAGATGTAGTACATCAAGAATACGAAAAATACGATAGGCAACAGATTAAGCAAAATGTTCATCAGAAGGTTACGGCCAGATTCATACTTGATTTTCCCTTGAAAGTGACCTTGCGCCTGCTGCTCGCTCAGGAAGTTGTCCACACCGTCTACCGACGGAATTTCTGCCGTTACGGAGGGCTCATTTCCTGCTTTGGCGGCACCGCCGAAGATTTTTCCTACATGATCCTTCTTCACAAACATGCGCACATTGCCGTCACCCTTGTTGACAGTAATCTTTTCGGCATAGCCCTTCTCTACATAGCCTTGGAAGTCGGAATAGGATACTTCTTTATGGTAGCTTCCGCCGGAGTCGCCTCCTTGCCAAAACAAGTAGCCCAATATCAGGATGATAATGGCGTAAGCCCAGTTCAGATTAAACTTGGGCATATTCATCTTGTTCTTATTGTTTGGAGGAGTAGTGTTGTTTTTACTCATGTTGATCGTTTGCTGATTTATTTATTATGATGACCAAAGCAGCATAGTCTTTGGCGTTAATCAATGTTGGGAAGTGCCGTTAGTTTGGCATCTGCCCAAAGATGTTCCAAATCGTAGAAGTCACGTGCCTCAGGTTGAAAAATATGGACAATGGCATCGCCGTAGTCTAAGGCCACCCATATACAGTTTTCCAATCCGCTTACGCCGATGGCTTTCTGTCCCGTTTGTTCTCTGGTATAATCGCTTACTTCTCCTGCTATGGCATCTACCTGGTGGGCTGATCCTCCCTGGCAGATGACGAAATATTTGCAGATGGCACCTTCAATGCCTGAAAGGTCGGCTATCACGATGTTCCTGCCTTTCTTTTCCTGGATGGCATGCGTTATCGTATCCATCAGTTTCTTGTCACTGGCTTGCATTACGCTGAATTACTTTTTTAATTTGCAAAATTACGATTAAGCGAGCGATGAGCAAAGAAAAACAGGTTTTTATTTGCACAGCCAAGCGGAAGGAGATCGAAGAAACGAGCACCGAAGGAGCGCAGTATTTATTTAAAGTTATTCGCTTCGTTCATTTCTTCGGTCTCCGATTAAGCGAGCGATTCTGTTCTTCGTGGCCAAAATTTATAGCGTTCAGGCTCATGTTCTATCACTTTTAGCAGAATCAGACCCCTGTAGCAGAAGAACAAAATGGTGAAGAGCCCCGGCATATTCTAACTGGAAAGACGTACCAGTTTTCTTCTGGTAGTACCAGAGATTATACCAGAATAATAAAGACCGAAAGGCTGCCTGAAATACTCGTTTTATCAGCCCTTCGGTCTTTATTTGCAGAATAAAGAATCAGTTTTAGTCCTGATCGATCAGGCTCTGCAGATATTTACGGGTTTTCACCATGTAGTCCTGCGTCTTGCCGCTCATCTCGTATTCTATGGTAATGGCTCCGGTATATCCCTGCTGTTTCAGCAGTTTTATGATTGCAGGAAAGTCTACGTCGCCTTCTGGTATGGGCTTTTCTTTGCCGAGGTTGTAGGGATCGTCGGCCGATGGATAGGTGCCGTCCTTGGCATGAAGGTCACGAACGAGGTGCCCAAATTGGCGTACGGCATCCGTCGGGTTTGCCTTGCCGTAGAGCAGTAGGTTGGCCGTGTCGAGATTGATAAAGCAGTTGCCTGTGCCGATGTCCTTGATGGTACGAATCAGGGTAGTCGGGGTTTCCTGTCCCGTTTCAAAATAGATGTCAACGCCGCGCTCCTTGGCATATTGGGCAAGTTGCTTCATGATGAAGATAAACGTTTTGTACTGATCCGTGCCTGGATCTTCGGGAATAAATCCGAAGTGCGAGTGCATGGCCGGTATGCCGGAGAGTTGACAGAAGTCAATGGCGCGACGGTAGGCTTCGATTTTCGCTTCACGTCCGTCTGCCGGTACGAGGCCTATGGTACTGGGGCCCTCCGTAAAGTTCCATACGCACCGGCCAGGTATGGTGATGACGGTAGTGATCTTTATGCCGTATTTCTGCGATGCAGCCTTGAGTTTTTCGGCACCTTCGGGGGTGTTGATCTGGTCGCTGTAGCCTATCTGGCAAGAGGTGAATCCCAGATCTTTCAGGTTCTTGAACGTAGCGTCAACGTCGCCTCCACCTCCTACGATGCAACCGATAGTGATGGGTGAGGAACTTTTCTTTGCAGCCAGAAGCTGTGCCTGGCTGGCCATCATGGCTATCATAGCCAGCAACATGGTAAATGAACCAAACTTTTTCATCTGTGTATATATTTAATTATAAATAAGAAATATATTTTATCCTCATGCGAGGTATCTGCTTCTTGATACGTAAAAAGTTGAAAGAAAACCGAACAACTTCTTTTCTGTTGCTCGGCTCTTTTGTTGGGATACCCGGACTCGAACCAGGAAAGGCAGGACCAGAATCTGCAGTGTTACCATTACACCATATCCCAATCGTTTTCGACTGCAAAGTTATGAAGAAATATGATAATGGCAAATATTTCTACTATTTTTTTTCGCTGTGGAATGGAAAAATTATTGTCAATAGTTATAAGAGAGATGCTGCCCATGATGATTAAAGTACAGAAAATCAAAGATACGAGCACCAAGGGCATGAATTTATGCCAATGATACCTACAGATTCAGCATTAGCCGGGCAAGGACTTCCCTCGGACGAAGGGCGTTGATGGAATAGATGGTCTGCGTAGTGGTAATAATGCGCCGCTGCCACTCGCTGTTGCCTGCCAGATTGTTGAGGATGAGGCAGGCCTCATAGCGTTTGTGCGGTAAGTAATTCTGAGGTCGGAAAATGCAGTCAGCGAAACTGACGGGTCGCTTGAGTGGAACAGGCCGGTGTTGCATTCGATTTGCCAATGTCCAGTCATGAAGTAAAGACAAAGGCTGTGATTGAATGTGTGCAGACCG
>JAFUHF010000009.1 GCA_017468985.1 Bacteroidaceae bacterium | reverse complement strand
ATTTTGTTGCCAGCCCCTGCTTGTGAATCAGAAATGAGCAACAAGGTCTGTTTCCCATTTGTCAACCTGCATCCTAAGGCCATGCCCTCATAATTCCCGAAATTGGTACTGCCTGCCTTTAGATGAGTGGTGAAATGAAACATTTCCTTTTTCTCAATGTAGGAAGATTCGGAATGGACGTTGGGCTGAACAACGAAAACGTGGATTAGCGTCTTGGCACCTATGTAGCGTGCAGGTACGCTGAGCTCTCGTTCCATTACCAGTAGGCGGCCATCGGGGAGGGCCAATAGAGAGGAAATGCCGTGGGCGTAGAATTTCCCTTTTTTGAGCTGGGGAGGAGAGCAGAGGTAGCGCAAGTGGAATTGTGGTGCCAGATCATCACCGAAGCAGAGAATGCGGTGGAAGGAGGAATCCTCAGGCAGAGGATTCTCTGTGGTTGTCCAAAAACGATGTGCGGAGGAATCGTATGTGATGGACTCAAAACCGCCATTTTGCTTTACAGTGGAGAAATACTCGGGAATATGGAGCTGCCTTCCCGTGAACTGTCCCATAGTGTCGCATTCCCATATTTGTTGGGTGGCTTCGCTAGCGATGAAGAACGTTTGCCATTCGGGCACAAATGCAATGTCTTCAAGGTCGGGATGAACGGACATCCCCTTCGCTGGTGTGTTTCCGCGAAAGGGTCCTGCTTGAATATGTCGTATTTTCCCCGTACGCTCGTTTTGAATGATTTGCAAGGGCAGAAAACCGATGGCGGTACTCTTGTCGTCAATCATGGCATAGCGGTTCTCTCCCCATGTTGCAAGGCCGCTGTAGTTTGCGGCTGGGAGATCCCAACGGGAGAGTTTTTGCTGTTTTAGCAAACGCTGTGCGTGCAGATTTACGGCAAGCAAAAGGGCTATGCCAATGAGCAAGAGGCGAGCGTGAGGCAGGTGGTAGACATACATGGGAAGGATGAAGCTTATTTCACTTTCAGCGTAATGCCCTGCGCATGACCAAAGAATTCAGGACTGTAGACGCACTGAATGGTGGGAACAGCCGATGTGAAAAGACCTGAACGGTCAATGCGTAGCTCTGATTCCAAAACGTGCTTGCCCTTGTAAACCTGGTGGAAGAAATAGCACGTGGATGCATCGCCCACATCGCGATAGCAGCCCATGCGCCAGTCATATCCCGAAAGGGGCTGGCATGGTTCCAGACAGGCCGGACGGCCTTCCTTAAGACAAACGAAATCGTAATCACGGTCGCTGTTGATTTCGTAACGGATGCGAATGAGGTCGCCCACCTGTAGTGCTTCCTGATCTATGGGCTTCCATTCCTGTCCGCGCCTTACGCTGTAGTTGCACGTTAGCGAGAGGCCTGCGGCCTCAGCTTTTACGGCCGATGTAGGGATGAGGTATTGGGCATAGACGGCACCAAACGACATGGGGTCATTCACCTTACTGATGGTGAGCGATTGGGGCTGCCCTTTCAGTTCTTCTTCCTGAAGGGTGTGACGATAGTAGCCTAACGTGGCGGCCAGGCGAACATCTTCTGCCTCAGGAGACAGATCGATATGTCCTTTAGGGGTAAGCGAGAGCGTGAATTTAGGTAGCCCAATGCCTCCGGCAGGGTTTAGGCTGCGCTGATGGAGAAACAGATGATAGAGGGCGTCTACGGAATGGCTCGGTGTGTCCCAACTCTGGGTGCGCTTGGCCTGCAGGAGCCATCGGGTCATTTCCTGAATGGTAAGCGTATCGTTCGGGGTCAGCTCATAGAGCGCATCGAGTGTGGCCACCTGTGTGGGGATCCGATAGTCTTGCCATGACATGGCGGCGCGTTGTGTGTCGAAGTAACGGCCCATGTCTGTTTGGGTTACGGTATGTTCCAACAGGCTTTGTAACGTGAGTCTGGCGGCTTTCTCTCTGCCGGCTTTGGAAAGGATGATGGCGGCCAATGACTTTTCGTACATGGCATAGGACGGGGCACCCTGTTCCAATAGCTTTATCAGGAACAAATGCTCATCTTGCATCTTGTGGGCCATGAGCGTGCAGATGTAGAGATAGCGCAGATGGCTCATGCCGAGGTGAAGTTCTGCTTTTTGTTTGGCCTGAAGCTTTTTCATCTCGGCCACATCCTTGGTCACCTGGGCATCTAAATACCTGATGCCGGACTGGAGGTGCTGCTCGGCCTTGCCACTGAGGGCTTCTGGATAGATCTTGGCCAATCGTGCCAGCGTTTCGCAGATGTCGGTAGTAATCCAGAAACTGCCAGACATGCCTTTAAACCAACTCCATGAGCCATCGGCATTCTGTAGTTCTAAGAGTTTGTCTAAATAGCTATGGGTGCGGTAGGCAAGTGACGTTTCGTCGAAGAGATTAGCAAGATTCATCAGGCGTTCGCGGTTGCGATCAGCGGATGATACCCAAGGCGTTTCGCTCAGTATGATCTGTTTCAGGTCCTCGTTGCGTTCCAAGAAGAGGAACAGACTGTCGGGCTCGCCGGCTTTCTTCCATTCCTGAGCCAATCGGGCAATGGACGGATGGGCTTTGGCTTCGAGTGAGGCCAGTGAGAGTGCATAGTATGCTGTAGCCATAGAAATGGCATTGTTGTTGACCGGCTTTGCCAGAGAAGGCAAGGCTTCGATGGCCATCCATGCAGGATTCCCGGAGTACTCAATAGTGATCCTGCGATGGGTAGCTGTTTCGTCAGCTTCATTGAACAATGATTGTAAGGCAACCACCGATCTTCCTTTTTGTGTGAGGCTGAGCGGAATGCTTTGTGTGATTTCCTGACGGTCGCTGAGTATGGGGATGTAGTGCTGTTCACCATCGCTGAACTGACCGGCATCGGCCACCATGCGGCAGATGAGCAGGGAGTGGCCTTCGGTGGCCGTGATGGGGAAGGTTACGGTGGTTTCGCCAAGGGCTTGAATAGTGATGAGTTGTTGCTGAGAAATCAGTATTTTATCGTCTTGAGCTGACCGAACTTCCATGGTAACGGTGCAAGTCAGGATTTGGTCTGTGGCGTTACGCACTGAGGCGGCTAATGATGTCTGATCGCCCACACGGAGGAAACGCGGAATGTTGGGCTGAATCATGAGGTCCTTGGTGGCTACCACTGTGGTGTCAAGAAATCCGTAGTCTACGAGTTTAGAGTGTGCCAAGGCCTTGAAATTCCATTGCGTCAGGCTTTGGGGAAGAGTGAAGGTAAGGTTTACTTCTCCCTGCTCGTCTGTGGTCAGTGCCGGTTGGAAGAATGCCGTTTCGGCAAAATTGGAACGCACTTCGGCGACGCTGGCCATACGGCCGTTTACTATCGGCGATGATCCGGCGGACTTCTCCTCCAAAGCATTGAGGGCTACAGGAGCGGCGTCAACATCTTGTACTGACTCTGTTACCATGGCCTGAGTTGCTGCGGCAGCCATGAGTTTGTTCATCCGGATTTTTCCCGTACTGCGATAGACAAAGTCAAACCGCCCTTGGCTCAAAGGAATATCGAAGTGGCTGAATTGCCATTCGGGTTCTTTCAGGTATGTCGTTTCTTCAGCAAAGCTGAATCCCAACTGGTAGAGCGGAATGCCGTTCCAGTAATGATGGGGCAGGGTGCGGTTGAAGTAGAGCGACATGGGCCAGTGAAGCGTCTGGAACTTATCCAAGGAGGCGTCGTAGAGCGTGGCCATGAGCGATGCTTCGGTCGGTTTGCCTTCGCGGAGCACTTGCAGGGTCCACGTTTCGTTCTGTCCTGGGTGTAACCGATCACGGAACACTTTCCAGCGTAGTGACAGTTGCTTATTGGGAATGGGCTTCCTAATGGTTACAGATTGCGTATGCATCTGTCCTTCTTTCACGAATGCGATAACGACTTGCAGGCCATTGCCATAGTCTTCTTTATAGCTATAAACTTTAGTCAAGGCAGAGTCGGACATGGGGATGATGCGGTTTTCCAAATGCTCGGTTTGTGAGAACAGATCGTAGTGGATATAGGCATCTTGAACCGGAGTGGCCATCAGCATTTGTACTTGTCCTGCACTGAATTGGTCGGATGTTTGGTATATCTGCAGAGGCTCATTGCCTACGGGTTTTGTGTCACTCAGCGAAAAGAGAGCAAAGCGATGTTCCAATTCGGCACTGTTACGCTTCTCGGCATTGGTCCATATTCGAAGGGTGTATTCATTGGAGGGTAATGGGTCGAAAATGCTGGGAGACATCTGCTGATTAAACGGCCATTGGCCGGAAGCCTTGACTTCGCTGCCTAGGGCTATTTCGTAGTAGGCTTGTCCATCCAAGGGTTGACCTCCAGCGTTCAGTTGGTTGACCTGGAAGGATGAAGCATTTTCCTTGCATAGACGTGAAGGCAGTGTGGTGGAAAGGAATGAGGGCTTGTTGCCGGCAAAGAGTCTGTAACTCCCCGTTTCACTCTCCCCGTTTTCGGAAGTAGCTACGGCTTCTGTTTCGAAAATGTAGAATCGTGGAAATTGGGATTTATTGAGTTGTTCGGCCTCCTGATCCTGAATGTCAAGGTAGACAGGAATCGAAAACTTTCCATCGGCATCGGTGTTTAGCGTGTCGCTTGCCATTTGTTTGGGTTGCCCATAGAAGGTGTAGCACCAGGGTGAATAGCGTCGGCTGACGTTGATGGCCACTCTGGTGTTTTGCAGTGGGAAACCGGCATAGGTCTTTACGGTTCCTGTGAGGCGTACCGTGTCTCCAGCCTGATAGGCCATGGCCGGAGCGTCGAAGGTAACGGTAAAGGTGGGGCGTTTGTATTGTTCTACTCTGAAGTATACGGAACCATTATTTCCCTGAATGCAGAATTGTCCGTTAAGGCACGAGGATGGTAAGTCAAACTCGGCTCCAATCGTACCAAAAGCATCGGTGACCACCTGTAGCTTTCCTATTTCCTTTCGGTTGGCATCCAGCAGACGAAGCGAAATGCTGTCGCCAGCGATCACTGAAAGTTGGTCCTCCTGTTTGGAGTAATTGAATCCACCTACTTTCACCTTTTGACCAGGGCGATAGATGGCACGGTCGGTATATAGTGACAGAGTCTTGATGAGGGTGGTGCGCTCAGTGCCGTTGCCGTAGAGGCGATGAACTTGCAGCGGCAGGCAATAGGCGTCATTGTCTTTTACGGCGAACAGAATCTTGTTGGCCGAAGGTTCTTCCTTGAGTATGGCCTCACCTTTTTCGTCGGTAATCAGGGCTTGTATGATTCTGCGGTTTCTGTCGTTAGTCCTTACCGTGACTTTGGTTCCGGCAACGGGTTTACCGCTCTGGGCTTCACTGACTACCACGCGGCTGCTTTGTCCCTGAAGGGGAAGTTGCATAATGTGAAGATCTGATACGTAGAAAAGCTCATAGGATGATTTCACATGTTCTCCCTCTAAGGCAACGATGTATATGCCCTTCTGTGGGGCATTCAGTTTAGCTGTTGTTTTAATTTCTTCATAAGGTTCGCCCTTGGCAATTTGCAGGGGAATGTCCAAGGCTGTCTGCTTGGCCAAATCCTTCAATTTCTCTTGATTCAGGTTGCGCAGGGTCTCCGATTCGGCTGTGAGGCTGGAACGATAGAAGCGCAGGTGGGCTTTTGTCACATTGAGGGCTTGAATGTTCATAGAGACTTCTTGTCCCGTGTAGGCCTGCTTCCGTTCCAATGAAAGTGATAGACGAGGCTGAGTGATAGACTTTATTCTGTTTCTCAGTAAATTGGTGCGCTTTCCCTTTGGATGGCGGTCGATGCCTTCCATCAGTGTGAGATAGGCCTCCTTTCCTGCATTACCCATTTCTTCTGCCAAGTGGAGGTAAGCGTCGGTGATGAGGGGAAGATCTCCATATTCCTGAATGAGCTGCTGATAGGCGGCTTTTCTTTTCTCGCCCCATGTTTGGCTGAGTTCTGTTTGCTTGAGTTTCATCATTAGCACGGCTTCGTGGTTGCCTTGTTGCTGATAGGTGTCAATGGCCTCTTGCAGCAACTGGAGCCCAAGGTCATGTGTTTGCAGTGGTTCTGCATTCATGGAGCAAAGTTCATCGGCGGCTTGTGTAGCTACGATGCTGAGTAGGTCATGGCCATAGAGCTTGCTGTCAGAGCCTTTAACGACGAATGGTATGTACTTTTCGGCTTGGGCCTTGGCCAGCAGGGGGGGCGACTCCATGGATTGCCTGAAGTGGGCTACGGCTTGCTTCGGGGCGTCTTCATAGAGTGTGGCATTTTCGTTTTTATAGAGAACGCCCAGCGTGAGATGCAGCAACGATGTCATCTCCGCTGACGGTTGTTGTTCCAGAAGGTGTTCCAATCGAGGTATGATGACGGCGGCACTGTCGGGGGAAATGTCGTATGACAGTTGCCTGCGGTAGAGCAGACCTTTGAGCAGCCATCCGCCATCTTCTTTGGCGATGGCCTGACGAATGAGCTGGTCAATGCTTTTAAGTGCTTGTTGGGGAAGGTCTTTTTGCTGAGCAGTTTCCACTTCCTTCCATAGCGAAGCATAGGTTTGAGCTGTTGCGTTATTTCCGAATGAAAACATAATGAACAGAAGGGGGATGATGAACTTGTGACGCATGTTCATGATGGGGAAGAATAAGTTGGGGGTTACAATTGTGCGGCAAAATGATGGATAGACAATTGTTCTCCATCGAATGCAGCATAGGTAAACTTCTCAATCCAGTCGCCAAGGATAACAAATCTCGTGGTATCCGTAAGCATTAGGTCCACGTCAACATGACGGTGGCCGAAGATGAAATATTCTATGTCAGGGTGGGCTTTGAGGTACTGACGAACGTAGTCCACCATGCCATCCTTGTCAGGTCCGTCGAAATAGCCCTCCAAACCTTCGTGCTTCTTGCGGCTATGTCCTGCCCAAGTCTGTCCTAACCAGATGCCCCAGCGCGGATGAACGGAAGCAAAGAGTTTCTGACATAGATGACTGTGAAGAAGGCTACGGAGCAATAGGTAATGCCGGTCGGTTTTGTCTAATCCGTCGCCGTGACCCATGTAGAAGGAGTGTCCCATGATGGAAAGCTGCTGAGCTTCGTGGTGAATGTGCAGCCCACATTCTTTTTCCAGATAATCGCCGCACCAGAGATCGTGATTGCCTGTGAAGAAGTGTACCTCGATACCTGAATCGGTAAGCTCGCTGAGCTTACCCAGAAGTCGGGTGTAGCCCTTGGGAACCGTGTAGCGATATTCGTGCCAAAAGTCGAACAGATCGCCCATGATGTAGATGGCTACAGCATCACTCTTGATGCGGTCCAAGAAGCGTACCACCTTTAGTTCACGCTCACGACCTCCCTTGATGGCGATGGAGCCCAGATGGGCATCAGAAAAGAAGTAGACCTTATTGTTCATCGTTTGTCTATGACAGAGAGGAATGGGTTCATAGCATGCCTAAGTCGGCCTTAGCCTCTTCGCTCATCATGCTTTGGTCCCATTCGGGTTCGAACACCAGATTTACCGTTGCCGAGGTAACGCCTTTTACGGATTCGAGCTTCTGTCGAACGTCTTCCACTATGTAGTCTGCCAATGGACACCCGGGGGCGGTGAGTGTCATGTCTACGTCGAGTGTTCCGTCCTCTTCATGATAGTCGATCTTGTAGATCAGTCCGAGTTCATAGATGTTGACGGGTATTTCGGGGTCGTAGACCGTTTTCAGGGCTTCGATGATTTTTTCTTCTATTTCAAGTTTGCTGATTTGTTCCATGTATTGATGTTCTTTATTGTTCTTATAATCTGCCGTCTTCGGCGTAGCTGTAATAATCTTCTCCATGTACGATGAGATGATCCAGCATTTTGATGTCCATGATGTCGCAGGCCTTGAGGAGTGACTGCGTGAGCCTGTCATCTTCTTTGCTGGGTACGAGCCTGCCTGAGGGATGGTTGTGGGCCAGGACCAATGCTGTGGCATTCTTTTCTAATGCCATGCGCAAGATTTTGCGGATGTCCGTGTTAACGGCCGTGAGTCCGCCCTTGCCCACCAATTCCGTACTGATGAGCGTTAAACTGGTTGTAAGGAGCACTACGTGGCACTCCTCCTCGGTAAGGTCCCAAAACAGAGGCTTCAGTACCCGTTCGTAGATCATGCCGGAATTTTCTAATGAGATCTTACCCGTATTGTCCTTCTTCATTCTGCGTCTGCCCAGCTCGCAGGCGGCCATGATGCTTACGGCCTTAGCCTGTCCAATGCCTTTGAAGGAAGTAAGCTTTTCGTAGGAGATCTCACCCAGGGTGTCCAAACTGTTGCCGCAAGCATGGAGTACCTTGGCCATGAGTTCCACGGCATTGCTCGTTTCAGAACCGGTATGGATCAGTATAGCCAGCAGTTCTGCATTGGTCAACGCGCTGGGGCCTAAGGCCAGCAGTCGTTCGCGTGGGCGTTCATCCTCGCGCCATTGGGTGATCGACGGATTCTTTTCTTCTTTCACGGTGTAGGTGGCATTATGAACTTATTGGAGGATTGGTGCTATTTGTAGAAGTTGTGCTTGAAGGCTTCTACTTCGCCTTTACCCCTGACCATACGCAACCATGCAGCATGGAGAAAACCTGTGCCATATCCTGTGAGCTGTACGAAGCTTGCAGCTACGGCCAACAGGCCTACTTTGAGACTCTTGCTACGAAATCCGGCATCGAAAAAGATGAGTAGGGAAAACAGCAAGGGAGGCAGTAAAGCTGCTAAGCAAAGGGCTTGGCCTATGGACGCCATCGCTTGATTTGCAGAGAAACCGCATATCAGAACTCCCACGCACAAAAGCAGCAGGAGTAAAGCCAATCCTAACGTAAACATGGTGGGGAGCAGATGAACTATTTTTAGGGAATGGGGATGACGCTTCCATAGATTGATGCGTGCCATGCCGGAGCAGAACACTTGCTTGAAGAACTTCTTGAGATTGGTTCTCCGTTTGTGCCAGACCCATGCTTCAGGAAACAACATGCCAGCGTAACCGGCTTCTTCTGCTCTGAGACTGAGGTCTATGTCTTCTCCGAAGCGCATGGGGCTGAAGCCGTTCAGCTTGTGGAACAAGTTGCGCTCTATGCCCATATTGAAACTACGTGGATAGAACTTGCAGGGAGAATTCCTTTGTCCGCGCAGGCCTCCGGTTGTGAAAAAGGACGTCATGGCATAGCTGATGGCCTTCTGTGTGGGTGTGAAACTGGGATGAGCCTTGTCGGGGCCGCCGAAAAATTGGGTACCAGTGTTGGATAGCCCAGCGCTAACAGCTGTCAGATAGTGGGGAGGCAATACGCAGTCGGAATCCAGAATCAGAAGTGTTTCGCCTTGTGCCTGCTGGGCTCCAAAGTTGCGCGCTGGACCTGGACCTCCGTTCTCTTTCCAGAAATAGCGAAGATTGAGCTTATCAGCATGAGAATTGGCTACGGATTGGCAGTCGTGGGTAGAACCATCGTCAACCACCACCACTTCGAAATCCTTCTGTTCCTGAGATTCCAGACTTTGCAGCAGTTCGTTAAGCTCGTCGGTGCGGTTGTATACGGGAATAATGATGGAATACTTCATTCCTGCAAGGCTTTTACTGTTCTTTGGTGCAAAGATAATGCAAGTTTGTCATTAAGGCAAACATTCTGTGGCTTATCTTGCTTTTCGGTGTCCGTTCATTACATACAGCTTTACATTTTAGGATGGTCGGGGACCACGGGTTCCTCAGTGGTACCTACACTCTGAATTCAAGAAAAAAGCGAGTGATTCATTACAACTCTTTGCAAAGAAAGCAGAATGCATCCGGAAGGCGTCATGCCACTCTGGATGCATTCAGAATGAATAGTGTAAGTAAGGGACTACTTTTCGTCAATGTTAATGAGTTGGTAGGTCTGTCTACCAAGCCCAATGGCTGCAGCATGGTCAATAGTGTGGGTGCCGTGCTGCTGATTGATGCGTTCTTTCAGGGGTTCATTGTCGTTGTCTTCAGATGCTTCCATGTTGAAAATGATGTCAACGCAGGCCTGGTCGAGTGCCACGGGATCAAGGCTGGCCAGAATGCCGTAGTCTTTCAACTTGACGGGTTCTGGGGTGGCTACGCAGTCGCAGTCTACGGTCATGTTATTCATTACAGAAATGTAGAGAATGCGTTCTCCGTTTCCAAAGTAGTTGTGAACGGCCTGAGCTGCTGCGGCCATGGATTCAAGGAATCCGTCCTGATCGTCAACGTTGTTCCATAATCCTTCTACCACTTCCTGCCGTCCGGCGCTGTGGATATAGGCCTTGCCGTTAGCTGAGGCTACGCCAATGCTGGCATTCTTCAGCACGCCGCCGAGGCCGCCCATCGGATGACCTTTGAAGTGGGCGAGGTTGATCATGAAGTCGTAGTCCTGGAGGTGAGAACCTACAATGTCGTAGTTCAGGTGAGTACTATCGGCCACGGGAATCTTGAATTCCCCTTCTTCGTCCATAAGGTCTACCTTGAATGTGGGCAGGAATCCATGTTCCTTGATGGTTTCCCAATGAGCTTCGGTGGAGTTGCGGCGTCCTTCGTAAGCAGTGTTACATTCTACGATGGTGCCACCCACCTCATTTACGAGCTGGCCGATGAGTTCGGGTTTCAGATAGTTGGGGTTACCGCTTTCGCCGGTGGAGATCTTTACGGCAACGCGGCCTTCGGCGGTGCGGCCCAGAGCGTGATAGATGTTTACCAATGCTTCGGGAGAAATCTCGCGCGTGAGATAAACGATAGATTTTTCTTCCTCATTGGCAGGAGTGCCTGGAGCCGGCTTGTTGCTGCAGCTGCCACATGCTAAGGCTCCAGCCAGCATGAGGGTGCTTGTCTTTAATTTGTTTGTCATGATGGATAAATGATATTTTTCGCAGACAAAATTACTTATTTCCTGCAATATAGATGCATTTATGGAGAATCTTTATTGTTCTTCCTTTTTCTTGGGCTGGATGTGAAGCTTGTAGTAAAGGTGGAACATGAGGTAACTGGGGATGGTGTTGTACCAGGTTTCCGTCCTGCCTTGTGCATTCATGTAGGAGCGTACATTGTCGAGCTGATGGAGCAGATCTACGCCCTCCAGCTTGGCGGTGAGCCGTTTTCCCTTAAGGAAACTGCGCGTGAGACTGGCATTCCAGATTAGGTTGTCGTCGTTCAGGTGCTTGTCGCTGTAGCCTCTGCGGCTGTGCATGGCGATGTTGCTCGAAAGCGAAACGTCCCAAAGCAGTGGCAGGTCGGTTTGCAGTCCGTAACTGAACTGAAAGGCATTCGTCTTGTTGAAGTCTTCACGGTGGCTGCTGAGGCGTTGCCAATTGATGTCTCCATAGAGACGCAGCGTGGTTTGCTTGATGGTATACATGGCACTCAGTTCTTCGCTAACGTTGGTTTGGCGGATACTGCTGCGATAGGGCTCGGTCACTTCTCCGCTCCGTTCAGAGATGTAGTCGGAGCTGTTGGAGAGGTCTATGCTGAATGTGTTCTTCAGCAGAACGCGGTCGAGGGAATCTACGGTTTGCTGCTTCATGATCTGTATGGATGCATACCAGTTTCCGTTGATGTTGCGCGGCAGGTAGGTGGAGACGCCCGTTAACCGATTGTAAGTGCACGCTTGAGCAACGGCATTCTTTCTTAAGGTCCAGTTACCACTCAACTGAAAGGTTTTCTGGTGCTTGGTGTTGCCGTTAACGAGGTAGGCTGTAAGGTTGTGAACGGTAGAGTTCTTTAGCAGAGGATTACCTCTGCGGATGATGAGCGGATTGCTGTCGTCTGTGATGTCGAGGAGGTTGTTCATGTCGGGCACCTGACAGCGCAGACTGTAATTGATGATGTGATAGTGTGTTTTACCATTGTTACCTATATCGAAGGCATTGAGCGAAAGGTCGGGCATGACAGAACGCAGGTATCGGCTCTTGTGTTCCTGATTATGGTTGCGTTGGTCGCTGATGGTGTGGGTGACCATGTTGAGTGGCAAGGTGAGAGTAAGGTCACCTGTTTTCTTCGATATTTTCTGGTTTATCTTGAACTGTATTTCGTGGGCATGGCTACGCGTTACGGTGTGGAAGGAATTCTGCCAGTCGAAGGCGGTAAGCATTTCATCGCGTGTGGAGGGTAAGGCGTTGAGTGCCATGCTGTCGGTGGAATACATGGGCAGACGGTCGAAGCGGTAGAGGTCTCTATGACCACGATCGAACTGCTGGTTGATGGAGTAGCCTATATAGAAATGAGTGTGCTTCAGTCGGCTGAAGTTCCAACTGTAGGTGCTGTGAACATTGAAATCGTAGTGGCGTGAGGGAGTGAGTACCTGCTGATGGCGGAAGTCGCGTTCGCCACTGAGTTGCTGTCGCAGGTCGGAGCGCGAGTAGGCCGTATTTTCATTGTTCTGGTAGTTCAGACCGTAGTTGACCTGTAGGGTATTGTCAAGCAATGGGGTGCGAAGGTAGAGCCATCCATAGGCGTTGGTTGAGAAATTCTTATACGTGCCTGCATTTTCTTGGCTCATTCTGTTGATGAGCATCTGGTTGAGCAGAGGGCTTCCTGATGGAGAGAAGAGGCTGTCAATGCTGGCACTGTGCGACGATTCGCTTGGCATCTGATTGAAGGTGGCACTGCGACTAAAGCCGGATGATTCCGTGCGTTGATAATTGGCGTCAGGTCTGAAACCCATGGAAAAGCGATTGCTGACGGGATAATAAAATGAATTATCGAACTTTAGGTTTATGTGTTTGTCCTGATTTAGACTGCGATAGCGATCATGGGTGTCGCCGCCTTCGTAATAGTTTACAGAGGAAGATATTTGTTCGTCAGTAGTGCGCTCGTGCTTGGCGGTGAAGGAACCATTGTATTCGGCATTGGTCTTCTTGTCGCTCAAGTTCAGGTTAAGACCGCCCATCTTCACCTTTGTAATGCCACTTGGCAGGTGCTCCTTTTTGAGAATACCATCGGCGTCGGGCCGCTGTTCGTCACTCAGGTTGTTCATGTTTCCAAACAGGAAGAGTTTGGAGTGATCAGTATAGCGCAGACCGAAGATGCGGCCCAAGTAACGGTCGTGCGTGCCACCGGCCAGTTCGCTGTTGACGAACCAGCCTTGGCTGTACTGTCGTTTCAGCCTGATGTCAACCACCAGACGTTTCAGCCGGTTGATCTCCATGGTGTCGCGGAGCATCTCTGCATCGGGTGGTGTTTTGCGGTATACTTTCACGTTGTCTACCGTGTAGGCAGGGAGGTTTTCGAGAGCTATCTTGGGATTGCCCTTGAAGAATTCCTTACCGTTGACGAGCAGTTCTTCTACGTGTTGTCCATTGTGGGTGATGTTGCCATCCTTTTCAACCTTGAATCCAGGCATGGCGGCAATGAGTTTGTCGAGCATGGAACCGTCACTCACTTGAAATGCATCGGCATTGTAGACCAGCGTGTCACCTTTCATTACCATTTTGATTCGTGTGGCCTTGACACGGGCTTCGCTCAGGTTGACGGTTTTTATTTTCTGCTTCTTTTTGATTTGAAAGTCTGCGTCCCAGCTGCGTACCTTCTTCATGTACTTCTTGACCGGAATGTGGATGTTGAAGTATCCGGTTTCGTAGCCTTTCATTTCCACCTTGGCAATGTAGGTTCCTGTGGATGGCAGTTTGGAGCTATAGTAACCGCCTCTGCCAAAAACGGTAAGGCCTCCCATTGACTGATGAATGGATTTGCCTGTGGAGTCAACCTTTGCTATGGTACTGTCGGGAAACATGAAGGTGATAATGGCGCCTTCTAAGCTTTGCATTGTGAAGTCGTCTTTTACGTTACCGTGGATACTGATACTGTCGGCTTTTTCGGCATGTATGGGAAGGGTGGTCATGCCAAGCATAATGAGGATCATCAGGGCTTCAGCACAATGTAGGAGGGCTGATGAGAGGAAGTGGCGCTGGGAATTCATTTCTTTACGTTAATGATAATAGTTTATCGTTGAGCTCATACTGCTGATTCTGTGGATGGGGTGAAGTATGTGATGTCGTTCTGTTTTTTGCAGATATATAGGTTACGGAGCCGGTGAAGAACAGATGGAATATAATGAGCAGAATGGCAAACTTCAGCTCGTATATTAATAAATGCTGTAGCATGAGTTTTGGTTTACGATTGTTCTTTCTCAATGAGCTGGATGATTTCTTTCAGCTCTTCAATGCTGATCTTTTCATCCTTCACGAATTGGCTCACTACGTCGCGATAGGAGTTGTTGAAGTAGTTTCGGATATAGCCCGAAAGCCCCTGCTTCTTGTGTTCCTCGCGACTCACCTTGGGAAAATAACGAAATGTTCCCCCGAAGGCTTCATGGCCAATGTAGCCTTCCTGCTCCAGTGTGCGCACCATGGTGGAAAGCGTGTTGACATGGGGTTTGGGCTCATCGTAGAGTTCTTGCAGTTCCTTTATGAACATGGCTCCGTGTTCCCAGTAGTGGTTCATGATTTCTTCTTCGCGTTTGGTCAGTTTCTTCATGGTGAAGTGTATGGAATCAAAGTACTCTCTTTTTTGTGCTGCAAAGTTAACGATAAAATATCAATCTGTCAACTATTTTTTTTAGTTTTATAAAGAATGCTATGTGACAATGAACGTCATATTATATAATAAGGTATATGTCCTCCTTTCTGAGAGCCTGAACAAAAATGTATTGGAATCAGACCGAAAAATGTCAAAGAAGAAGTTCTTGATGCCAGATAATGCAATATGTGAAAATATTCGCACTTTTTTTAGCAATTGTTTGGTATGTAGGTTAAGATTATTGAGAAATTGTCGTATCTTTGCAGCCTGAATTTTTCAGAATAGGTTCAATATACGAAAGTAATAATATAAAATGGGTTTATTACAAGACAGATTACAGAGCTTTACTCGTCCACAGGAGTATATGAAAGCTGGTGTCTATCCCTACTTCCGCGAAATCAACGGAAAGCAAGGACCAGTGGTAGAGATGGACGGAAAGAAAGTTCTGATGTTTGGCTCCAATGCTTATACCGGGCTTACCTATGATGACAGAATCATTGATGCCGCATGCAAGGCTCTGCATAAATACGGATCAGGTTGTGCTGGTTCTCGTTTCTTGAATGGAACGTTGGACTTGCACGTACAGTTAGAAAAAGAGCTGGCTGCATTTGTGGGGAAGGATGAGGCACTTTGCTTCTCTACAGGTTTCAGCGTTAATTCAGGAGTAATAGCCTGCATTACAGGAAGAGATGACTATATTATTTGCGACGACCGTGATCATGCTTCGATAGTAGATGGTCGTCGTTTGTCGTTCTCCACTTCACTGAAGTATAAGCACAACGATATGGAGGATTTGGAAAAGAAGCTCCAGAGTTGTCGCGAGGATGCCGTAAAGCTGATAGTGGTGGATGGTGTATTTTCCATGGAAGGCGATTTGGCTAACTTGCCCGAGATTATTCGCCTGAAGCATAAGTATAATGCCTCCGTCATGGTGGACGAAGCCCACGGACTGGGCGTGTTTGGCCGTCAGGGACGAGGTGTTTGCGATCACTTCGGTCTGAGCGACGAGGTGGATCTCATCATGGGTACCTTCAGTAAGTCATTAGCTTCTATTGGCGGATTCATTGCTGCTGACAAGAGCATCATCAATTGGCTGCGCCACACCACGCGCACCTACATCTTCAGTGCCAGCAACACTCCGGCAGCCACAGCTGCAGCTTTGGAAGCTCTCCACATCATTCAGCGTGAACCCGAACGCATTCAGCATCTTTGGGATGTAACGAACTACGCCTTGAAGCGCTTCCGCGAAGAGGGTTTCGAGATTGGCGAAACGGAGTCCCCCATCATTCCGCTCTATGTGCGCGATACCGACAAGACTTTTGAGGTGACGAAGTTGGCCTTTGAAGAAGGTGTTTTTATCAATCCCGTGATTCCTCCTGCTTGTGCTCCTCAGGATACGTTGGTGCGCTTTGCGCTAATGGCTACGCATACCAAGGAACATGTGGACGAAGGGGTGGACAAACTGGTAAAGGTGTTCCGCCAATTGGAGATCATCAAGTAAAAAGATTGTAATTTATTCATATGTATAGTGGGCCGGACGAATTTATTCGTCCGGTTTTTGTTATGTTTGTTTTGTATGTGATTTTATGTGTCATTGTATCCAAAATGTAAATTTTTAATCGGAATATTTTGCAACTTGAAAGTTTTTTGTATTTTTGCATTACAATATTTAAATAATCAGATGAGTAAATTGATTAAGGTTTCAGATTATAAGCCTCTGCTGAGCGTGCAGCAGAATGAACTGGCCATAAAACTGATTAAAGACTTCTTTCAGGATAATTTGGCTACAGGTTTGCGCCTGCATCGCACCACGGGGCCTCTCTTTGTGCTGAAGGGAACGGGTATTAACGACGACTTGAGCGGAAAGGAACGTGCTGTAAACTTTCCCATTAAGGATATGGGTGACGTAAGAGCAGAAGTGGTACATTCTTTGGCCAAATGGAAGCGGCTTACCTTGGCGGAACAGAATATCCGCCCTGGTTTTGGCATCTATACCGACATGAATGCCATTCGTGCAGATGAAGAACTTGACAATCTCCATTCGCTCTATGTGGATCAGTGGGACTGGGAGCGAGTCATACTGCCAGAGGAACGTAATCTGGCTTTCCTCAAAAAGATTGTAAAGCGCATTTATTCTGCCATGCTGCGTACAGAGTTTACCGTATGCGAACGTTACACCCAGATAGAACCCTGTCTGAAGGACGATATATTCTTTATCCATGCTGAGGAGTTGCGCAGACTCTATCCAAACCATACGCCTAAAGAGCGCGAGGCTCTTATTACCAAGGCAAAGGGCAGCGTGTTTATTATTGGTATTGGTTGCAACTTAGGTGACGGTAGTCCGCACGATCTGCGTGCTCCCGACTACGACGACTATTCTACCATTGGCGAAAATGGTCTGCCTGGGCTGAATGGCGACCTGCTCGTATGGGATGACATTATAGGCCAGCCTATGGAATTGAGTTCAATGGGCATTCGTGTGGACAAGGAAGCCTTACTCTGCCAGCTTAGAGAGTCGGGCAATGAAGATCGTCTGGAACTCTATTTCCACAAAAAACTCATTGGTGGAGAGTTGCCTCTCAGCATCGGGGGTGGTATAGGACAATCGCGTCTATGCATGCTCTTCCTGCATAAGGCTCATATCGGCGAGGTTCAGGCCAGCATTTGGCCAGAGGAAATGAGACAAGAGTGTGCCTCGATGGGCATCAGGCTCATATAGATAAGCATTGGTTTAATGTTAATTTAAAATATGAAAGCGCCATCTATTCATGATGAACAGATGGCGCAAATTTCTTTTTGGAGGAATCTCTGCTACAGCGGACCTTGTGCGAGCATGGCCTGGGCCACTTTCATGAAGCCCGCAATGTTGGCACCTTTCACGTAGTTTATGTAGTTGCCTTCCTTGCCGTAAGCCAGACACTGCTCGTGAATGCTGCTCATGATGTGGTGCAAACGCTGATCCACCTCATCGCTGCTCCATGACAGGTGCATGGCATTCTGACTCATTTCGAGTCCCGACGTGGCCACGCCACCGGCATTCACAGCCTTACCAGGCGCGAAGAGCATGCGGTTCTCAATGAAGAGATCTGCAGCTTCGGCCGTGCATCCCATGTTGGATACTTCGGCAACGCACTTCACCTTATTGTCAATCAACATACGGGCATCCTGTTCGTTCAACTCGTTTTGCGTAGCACATGTCAAGGCAATGTCAACGGGGCATTCCCACGGCTTCTTGCCGGCATGGAATTCTGCTTTGGGATAGACCTCTGCATAAGGAGCTACGATATCGTTGCCGCTGTTACGGAGCTCCAGCATGTAGTCAATCTTTTCTCCACTGATGCCATCAGGATCAAACACGTAACCGTCTGGACCGGATATGGTCATCACCTTTGCTCCCATTTGTGTAGCTTTCAGGGCAGCTCCCCATGCTACGTTGCCAAAGCCCGAGATGGCCACGGTTTTTCCGGAAATGTCCATATTCTGATCTTGAAGCATCTGATTTACAAAATACAGGGCGCCAAATCCCGTAGCTTCGGGGCGCAGCAGTGAACCGCCGAATTGCAGTCCCTTTCCCGTAAAAGATCCGGTATGCTCTCTTTGGAGTTTCTTGTACATGCCGTACATGTAGCCCACTTCTCTTCCGCCTACGCCAATGTCACCGGCCGGTACATCCTGATCAGGACCGAGATTGCGCCATAACTCCAGCATGAAGGCCTGACAGAAGCGGCGTATTTCGGCTTCGCTCTTTCCGCGAGGAGAAAAGTCAGAGCCGCCCTTGGCTCCACCCATCGGAAGTGTGGTCAGTGCATTCTTGAAGGTCTGTTCAAAACCCAGGAACTTCAGGATAGACAGGTTGACGGAAGCATGGAAGCGGATGCCACCCTTGTAGGGACCTATGGCATTGTTGAACTGCACACGGTAACCGCGGTTTACATGTAATTCTCCGCGATCGTCTTCCCAGGTTACGCGAAAGGTAAGGATTCTGTCGGGTTCCACCATGCGCTCAATGATCTTAGCACGCTCAAATTCGGGATGAGTATTGTAGATAGGCTCTACCGACAGCAGTACTTCTTTTACTGCTTGCAGAAACTCCTGTTCGCCGGGATGTTTTTCCTGCAATTCTGATAAAATGTTTGATACAACCATATTTATAAATAGTTATAAGATATAAATTTCGTCCGCAAAGGTACGTCAATTAGGGCAATGCAAGAAATAAAGAACGAATTTTTTTGCACTCTATTTATTTTTTCTTTCTGTTTAGTGTGATTGTTTGCCGTGGTTTCTCATCTGTTGTGCCACAAAAGGCCTTTTATGGTGTGCTATTCGGAATAAAAGATTTACTTTTGCACCAAGATTTGCATCTTTTCGGAATGTATAGAGGAAAGTTGACATGGTTGCTGCATGGTTTTGTGCTCTCGTTGCTTCTTGCAGCGTGTTCTTCCTCTGCTTCCGACCGTCGCAAGCAGGCAGAACTTTGTGCGCAACGCTTCCTTGAGGCATTTTATTCCTTCGATTTTGACAAAGCCCTTGAGCTTTCCACTGACGATTCCCATTATTGGATTTTGCTCTATGCTTCCAATCTTACCCGTGATGATGTTGAACAGATCCAGCAGCTTACATCCTTGCCTGTTGTGACGGTAGACCATTTGGAATCTGTAGGTGAGGGTGATTCCATTCTTTCGGCCCATTGTACGGTGGAGCATGCCTTTGTGGCTGATACCATTGGCGTTAGGGGCCGAGATGTTTCCCATAAGGAGGTTTTTCTCAGTCTCAAACAGATGAAAAATGGATGGAATGTCAGAATGGCAGGCCGACTGCAAAGTGGAACGTAAGGTCTCTCCCAAAATGTGGATGAAGTATGGGGTAGTGCTGCCTTGCTGATTCGTAAGCAGGATTAATGGCCTTCATTCCCCAGTCCAAACGCAGGATGAAATAGTCCAAGTTTAAGCGTAAGCCCAAACCGTATGAGGCTGCAATCTCTTTATAGAAGTTGTGAAAATGAAACTGTCCACCTGGTTGGGCGTCATAGTTGCGCGTATTCCAAACGTTTCCGGCATCTATAAAGAGGGCTCCGTGGAATTTCCAGAATAAGTAAGATCGCCATTCCGTGCTGAACAGAAGTTTCATGTTTCCGGTCTGGTTGATAAAGTCCACCTTACCGTCCTTTCCTACATATTTGCCAGGTCCCAGCTCTCTCACCGACCATCCTCGCAGACTGTTGGGGCCTCCGGCGAAGTAACGCTTCTCGAAAGGCACGATGGAGGCATTGCCATAGGGCTGTGCTATGCCGAAGGAGCCATGGATGGCGATGGAGTTGCGCCCGTCTATCAGGAAACTTCGGGCGTAGTCAAAGTCGAACTTCACGTACTGTGCGAATGCCACGTTGAAGAGCGTATAGTTTCCGTATTCATTCTTGCGTGCATGAGCGGAGTGGGCTATGAGATAGAGCAGATTGCCTGCTGACTCTACGCCCAATCTTATCTGATAGGCATTCTTCTGGTATATGCTGCCGTTGGCTGCTGCTCCGGCCGAATTGTAGGTGAAACTGTATCCGCTGTTGGCAATGAAGAGGTTTTCGTAGCTGTATCTCACGATGGCCGACCTGCTGCTGATGCTATCCAGATAGTCATGTCTGAAGGTGTTGGATATCCAAGGCATGAACACATAGTTAAGGCTCAGTACGTCTACCTTCTGTTGTATTCTGTTCTGTGCATTTTGCCATCGGTATCCCCACGATCCGGTCAACACTCTGCGGTGAAACTCTGGTCGGTTCTGTGAGTTGTATTGTATGGCGAAGTCAGAGTGTCCGTTGAGTTTCTGTCGCGACTTTTCCGGCAGAAATGGCACGATGATGCGCGGAAAGCTGAGATGAGTCTCGGCAGAGAATTCCAGATAGTCTTCGTCGCTGTAGCCTTCCAGTCCGGTAATGGCTTCAAAGGCACCGCGCAGCTTTGTGGTCCAAACTTCAGAGCCTCTAAAGAGGTTGCGGTTCGTAAAACTCACAGAGGCTGCCACGCCCATGTCGCCTGAAGTGTTGGTCCCCTCTACTTCGCTCGAAAGGGCGTTTACCTTGTTGCTCTGTATGGTGATGTGACAGTCTAATCGTCCGCTGTCGGCCGGCTCCATTCTGATGACGGAGTAACGCAGGGCTTGCAGATTGCTGAAGTTGCGGTAGGTGGATTGTATGTGGTCTTCGTTGTAGATGTCGCCCGGCATGAGTTTGATCTGTGAATAGATCACGTTGGGCCTGATCTGACGTTTTCCGTAGTAACGCAACTGTATGCCGCGGTAGGTCATGGTGTCGAGTCGGGCTGTCAGTTCGTTTTCAAGGTTTACGTCTACTATGACGTCTCTCACCCTGAACTGGGTATAGACTCCGGCTGTGTCTTTCGAAATGGTGCGTCCTTCCAGCTTCAGTTTCAGATCCAGACTTTCGGGGCCACGGGTGGAGTCTATGTCGTAACTGATGTGGTTTTTCAGCACGTTATAGTAACCGTTGCGGTGGAGGAGGGATATGATGCGGTCGCGCTCTTCGTCCAGAATGTTGGCGTCGCAGGGCATCTTGATCTTGAGCAGGCTTTTGTTTTCGTGCTTCTGTATCAGTTCTTCGAGTTCAGGGTGGTCAATCTGGTAGTCGATGGTTCTGATTCTGTAGAGCGTTCCTGGACGGAGCAGGTATTTCACTTTGATGTGTTTCTCTCCCTTTTCCTTGAGCAGTGTCTGGGTTTGTGCTTTCAGGTAGCCCTTGTTGATGAGGGCCATGCTGAGATTGTTTTCTGACAGTTGCGTCAGGGTGGAATCATAGATGACGGGGGCTTCGCCTATGCGGCGGAAGAACTTGTTGATGCCCTTCGTGCTGTCGCGGCCTGAAACGCAGTAGAGTCCCAACGGCACTTTCACCAAGTTGAACCATTTGGCATTGGCTTCTTGCCTGACGTAGCCCCTTAGGGCTGAGGCGTCAACGCTGCTTTCTGCCGACTTTAGGTCCACATCGCTCAAAACGCGTTTCCCTTCAGAGATAAACTTCTCCGACGAGCAGCTTCCCAGCATCAGCAGTGCAGCGATGGCGAAAGCAATCTTTGGGGCAAGTGGTATTCTAAGTGAGTGCAATCTGTTGTTTAATGCGATGGGAATGGGCGTTTACTTCATGGGAGTGAGGTGGGGGAACATTGGCGCAAAGTTATGGGTGGACGAATGGAAGAAAGTAAAGGGAAGTCAATGGCTTCCCTTTTGCTTCCGATATTATTCCTTTGTATTTGCTCTTGCTGCGTGTGCGCTCACTTCACCAAACGTTCAGTTGATGTATTCAAAGCCAGTGTAGGGCACGAGGGCTTTCGGTATCCTGATGCCTTCCGGTGTCTGGAAGTTTTCGAGCAATGCTGCCATGATGCGCGGCAGGGCAAGGGCCGAACCGTTGAGGGTATGGCAGAGTGTGATCTTCTTTCCGTCCTTGCGGTAGCGGCAATGCATGCGGTTAGCTTGGTAAGTATCGAAGTTCGAAACAGAGCTCACCTCCAACCAGCGCTTTTGGGCTTCGGAATATACCTCAAAGTCGTAGCAAATGGCACTCGTGAAGCTCATGTCGCCTCCACATAGGCGGAGAATGCGGTAGGGCAATTCCAATTTTTTCAGCAGTCCTTCTACGTGGGTGAGCATTTCTTCATGACTTTCGCGCGAATGCTCCGGAGTGTCTATTCTTACGATCTCAATCTTCGAGAATTCGTGGAGCCTGTTTAATCCGCGTACATCCTTGCCATACGATCCGGCTTCCCTGCGGAAGCATTCCGTATAGGCGCAATTCCTGATGGGCAGATCCTTCTCGTCAAGTATCACATCACGGTAAATGTTCGTGATGGGCACTTCAGCGGTAGGAATGAGGTAGAGGTCGTCCACTTCGCAGTGGTACATTTGTCCCTCCTTGTCGGGCAGCTGTCCGGTGCCGTAGCCCGAGGCAGCATTTACTACGGTAGGAGGCATCACTTCTGTATATCCGGCCTTGCGCGCCTCGTCTAAGAAGAAGTTGATCAGTGCTCTTTGCAGGCGTGCTCCCTTGTCAATGTATACCGGAAATCCTGTACCGCTGATCTTTACGCCCAGGTCGAAGTCAATTAGGTTATACTTCTTGGCCAGTTCCCAATGTGGCAGTGGATTCTCTGGCAGTGCGGTTTCCAAACCGCCTGTTTTCACCACCACGTTGTCTTCAGCTCCGGTGCCTTCGGGCACTTCGTCATAGGGCAGGTTGGGAATGGTATAGAGCAATGCTTTCAGTTCACGTTCGGCCTGTTCCTTTTCGTCTTGTAGTTGCTTGCTTTGTTCCTTCAGGGCAGCAACCTGCTGTTTGGCATCTTCAGCTTCTGCCTTGCGGCCTTCTTTCATCAGTTGGCCTATGGTCTTTGCCAGCGCATTCTGTTGGGCTAATACTTTGTCTGATTCAGTTTGAGCTGCCTTACGTTTTTCGTTGAGGAGCACCACGTTTTCTATACTCTTGGCTGCATCTGGAAAATGTTTCTTCTCCAATGCTTTGATGGCGGCGTTTTTGTCGTCAGTAATCTGATTAATGGTCAGCATAATCTTCTTGTAACTGCTATAGTTGAATATGATGTGCAAAGTTACGATTTAGTGAGCGATGAGCAAAACGAAAAGACGAAGTATTTTCAGGTTTGCTTCTCCGAGCGTGAGTAACTTATGAAAAGTTACGAGTAAACGAGTGACAAGGGAAAAGGAAAGACGAAGTATTTTCAGGTTTACTCCTCCGGACATAAGTATGACATTCCCATACACGTGTAAATTGGCATGTCTGTGACCGAATCTTGATTTTTACACGTGCTAATTTGGGGTTCCGTGACCGAATCTTGATTTTTACACGTGTAAATTGGCATGTCCGCGACGGAATCTTGATTTTTACATGTGTAAATTGGCATGTCTGCGACGGAATCATGATTTTTACACGTGCTAATTTGGGGTTCCGTGACCGAATCTTGATTTTTACACGTGCAAATTGACATGTCCGCGACGGAATCATGATTTTTACACGTGTAAATTGGCATGTCCGTGACCGAATCTTGATTTTGGAACGTGGAAATTGGGATTCCCACGGCCGATCTTGAAAAATTCCACGTAGCCAATTGTGTTAAACTTTTAGATGATACTTTACGTTTCGTTCTTTTTCTGTATATTTGCGCGTTTTATCATCAAATATGCTTTTAAATGATGAAGGTAATCACTCAAGATATGAAACCGAACGCGAGACCCGAAGCTCTGGCTTTATGTTGGATCAGATGGATGGTGCTGGCCATGGTGATGATGTGGGGCTTTCTTCCCACGGCCCATGCCGTACTGACCTTCAATCCTAACGTGAAATACAGAATCGTATGTCGGCAGTATGGTCGCGGTGGCTTGGCTCTGGGCACAATACACAACACACAAACAGCCCTTTACTATATAACTACATCCGATTCCTATGAGGACCAATTCTGGTACTTCCATGAGGTTTCACCCGGACAGTTCACCATTCGCAATGCCTCTACGGGAGGCTTCATTACGTATGATGGCATCTACTCTGGCAGTTATAACCGATATGTTTGTATTACGGACGAAGTGAGGGGCGATTCCTCATTATGGACCGTGATTTCAACCGGTAGTGGAAACTATCAGATAGCCTGCGTGATGGATGTGGACCAGAAATACTTCAACGTCCGGTCATCCTATGTGGTGGGCACCTTTGGTGAGGCGCAGACAGATAACCAGCAGTTTTATTTCTACGACGAGAATGGCGACCTTTACACTCCTCAAGAGCGAAATGCCTCCCTCTCAGGCACCACGCTTGATGGCTACTATTGGGAGAATTACGGATTGCGCCAGCCTGTGGTCTACACTGTAGACAAGAGCGATCCCATTTACTATTATATCAAAAACGTGAGATCGGGAAAGTATGTGCATTTTAACGAAACTGGCCATAGCCTGGATCAGAGCGAGGAGCAAATCACCCGATTCTACTTCATCGAGGGTTCCGACGGCGTAAATATCTATACTGACGCTGGCTACTATGTAAGCGGCTACATCGGGGCCGATGGACCTGATGCCATTAAGTGCTTGGCTGGCGAAACCGCTGCGAGCGACAATACCTGGAGCTTGGAACATACTACTTCAGGCAATGCAGGCTATGGCATTTCGGTGGAGAGCTGCGAGGCCAATAGTGCTGACAATAGCTATGTATGGAAGGGCCGAACCTACTGGAACGACTATTATCAGACGGGGCTCTGCTACTATTCGCTGGATGCCGGTTCCACTTTCATGTTTTATTCATCAGATGTGCGCCATCAGCAGCTGCTGGCTACTCAGGGCGTTTTTGTGCCCGATGCCGGTACCACTAATGGTGATCAGGATTTAACCTCTGTGATGGACAGCTTCTTTATTAACAATAAGACTGTGGTCTACGACAAGCTCTATAAGCGTTACATGATGTCGGTTCCCGAAAGGTTCCGCGCTGACAAGCGCATGCCTGCTGAGATACGCTATGTTGCGGCAACCCGTGACGACTATACCTTGCAGATCGACGGTAAAGAGGTGAAGAATGGTGGCGTATATACCTTTAAAAATATTGGTGGAGGCAATGAGCATGTCATCTCCTTATTATATAATGGCAAGGTACAGGGTAAGGGACGTCTCACCTTTACGTTCCTGCCCATCGTGGAAATCATGGGAAATAATTTCAGTTCGACTTACCACGCAGGCTATCTTCGTGTGAACGATCCAGGTACGATTGCTCCCGTAGATTCACTCTATCATGCCAATTTTCGCTATCGTGGAGCTACGGCGCGCAGCAAGCAGAAAAAAGCCTATGCCATAAAGCTCAAGGATGCTGCCGGCAACTCTATTGACCGTACGCTCCTCGGACTGAGAAATGACAACAATTGGATTCTTGACGCAATGGCTGTAGATGGTGGCAGAATGCGTAACCGAGTGGCCACAGACCTTTGGAACGACTTCTCTACGGCACCTTATCAGAAAGAGTACGAAAAGAAGGCCATCAATGCCACACGTGGAAAATTCGTAGAGGTGCTGCTCAATGGTCAGTATGCCGGCCTCTACTGCATGACCGAGAAGGTGGATCGCAAGCAGCTCAAGTTGAAGAAGTTCAAGACGGCAGACGGTGCAGGGCAGTCTGACACTATTCGCGGATTGCTCTATAAGTCATCAGAGTGGACCTATGAAACCTTCCTTGGTCATGAGTCCAACCAGCGCACGTATCCCATGAAACTTGCTGATAGCTACAACAACCTGCGTGACACCTGGGAATCGTGGGAGTTGAAATATCCTGACTTAGACGACGGTGAACCCATTGACTGGGGACCTCTTTACAGGGCTGTAAACGTAGTGGCTTCAGAGAATAAGACGAACTTCATAGCCCATGTGGGTGACTATTTCGATATTCCGGTATTTATGGATTATTATCTATTCATAGAGCTGATGCTTGCCACCGACAATCATGGAAAGAACATGTATCTCTACAACTACGACGCCACGCGGTTTAACAAGTTGGGCGTAGCCCCATGGGACCTTGACGGTGTGTTTGGTCGCCGGTGGGACGGACGGACTAATCTCGTGAGCAATGCCAAGCAGGACTTCATCAGTTTCCTTTGGGCTTATGAGCATGGTGAATATACTCTCTTCAAGCGCTTGAAAGAGTATAATTACCGATTGTGGAACAACCGATTGGCTTCGCGCTATGCAGAGTTGAGAAAAACACATTTCAGTCACTACAGCCTCTTGAACCGTTTCAAGGACTACCGTAATTTATTTAAAGATAGCGGTGCCGATCAGCGTGAGATAGATCGCTGGCAGGGTTCTGATGATATCACCATGAACTTTGACAATGAAATCACCTATCTTGACCAGTGGCTCACGGATCGCCTGCAGGCATTGGATCAGCAGTACGGCTATGTGGTACCCGACGGAGTAGAGAGGGTGGAAAACAGCTATGTAGGCGTGACAGGAGGCAAAGGGTGCATTGTGGTTCACCTTACGGCCCCACAGCACCTGAAGGTATACTCCCTGCAAGGCATCCTGCTTTATGACAAAATGCAGGCCGAAGGCGTAACGCGATTGGAACATTTCACGCCGGGAGTTTATGTAGTTAACAATAAGAAGGTAGTGGTAAGATAAATGAAACCGTCAATGCAAAAATCCAAGGGCAAGCGTTCCATGACAAAAGCTGCAGAGCAGAAGAAAAATTCCATTGGCAACCAGCTGATGCGGTTGATGGGCAAAGTGTCGTTCATTTGGCTCCTGCTGGCATTGGTCTGGCTTTTTGTAGGCTTGGTCTATGCCGACATGTTCTACATGGCGGAGCAGAATAGCTATTTTGCCTTCGACAAGCTACTGATGAAGTATGTGCTTGACATGAACGATGGCTATGTGATTCTGACCGGTCGCCTGCTGTTGCTCTTTTTCCACTATCCGCTTTTTGGCGGCTTCTTGCTGGCGGCTCTTTTGGCTGTGTCGGCTTGGTTGATGATCAAAGCGCTATCGCTAAAAGGCTATGCGCAGCTGATACCCGTGGTATTGGTGTTTTCCTATTTAGGATGGTTGGTGAGTAAGGGATTGAACCTCTACTTTAACGAAGAACCCGGATTGGTGCTGGCTTATCCCGTGATGGTCTTCGTGCTGTTGGGGCTGGCCGCAATATTTAAATACCTCTTTTCGAAAAAAAAAGTGCTCAGTGAGCAGAAAGACGAAGGCAAAGGAGCGGTGCGGCAGAATGCAGTGGTAATTGCCGCAGAGCTGTTGCTCTTTGTGGGTCTGATGGTTTATAC
This sequence comes from Bacteroidaceae bacterium, assembly GCA_017468985.1. Classification (GTDB taxonomy): domain Bacteria; phylum Bacteroidota; class Bacteroidia; order Bacteroidales; family Bacteroidaceae; genus UBA6382. The sequence continues at coordinate 15,579 of JAFUHF010000009.1, read as the reverse complement.
TATCCCCTTCCATGAGAATACTCGGGCCACAGCCAAGATGAATCGCCTGATGGAGCAAGAAGAGTGGGAGAAAATGATAGACGTGGCCTCGAAGGTGAAACAGCCCAATCGTGCTGTTTGCTGTTTCTATGCTATCGCCTTGTCGCAAACAGACCAGATTGCTACAAAGCTCTTCGACATACACTATCAGTACCCCAACCTGCACCTGCACAACCGCTCAGGAAAGGTGGACCTGTCAACCGAATACTATACTGCTGATGGCGATTTCTATGCAGGGTTGGTCAATACGGCCTATCACGAATGCATGGAGCGTGCCGTGATAGACGGACCGCGTGTGTTCCTTCTGAAAAGAATGTTTCTGTGTGCCTTGCTGAATGAAGAACCTGCATTGGCCGACAAATATCTGCACATGATATCCAAAATGCCCTTTGAGCAAAGCTTTGTGAAAAGATATGCACCCTACGTGGACAATCTGGATTTAGTGACATCGGATGTGAACCTCAGTAAGGTAAAGGAGCTTATGCCAACGGAAGATACGTTTGAGCAATGGTACAAGACGCCTTTGTTTATTGGCTATAATGTAATGCTCACTTCAGGCAGGAGCTATCGTGCGCTGGTCAATTCTTTGGCAGCATGCCTCTATGCCAAAGACCTGGGCAGCTTCTATATGCGCACGCAGCCCTTGCGCGGTCAGCCTCTGGCGAAGACATTTGAGGAAGCCATCGTGTTCTACTCCATGAAAGAGAAAGATGTGTCTGGTCAGTTTCAGATCGCTCCCTATGTGAAGCAGACCATCAACGGATTTCTGCAGGAAGCCGTGAAGTATAAGGGGCAAGACAGGAAGAAAGTATATTATGACTTGGCTCCGCATTATGGGGGATTTTATCCATTCTATTATTTTTTCCAGAACATACCGGACGATAATTATATAGCTCCAAAAAAAGAATCAGCTGGCGTAAATTGATCACGAAACCCTATGAAATCATTCATCCTATCATTGACCATAGTAACTGTGCTGCTGGCTTCATGCCGGAAGGCACATTACGAAGTTCCCACTAATGTGGAGGCTGCAACGGAGCAGCTGGCCTTATTCCCAGACTATACGGATGTCGTTATTCCTCCCAACATAGCACCGATGAATTTCATGTTTCGCAATCAGGGTGAAGCATACGTGGTGGCAATGAAGTGTGGTGACGCTTCATTGCTGACAGGTGCTGGCAAAGACGGCAAGGTGATGATGGACAGTGTGGAGTGGAGAAGCCTGATGAATGCTGCCAGGGGAAAAGACATAGAGGTGAAGGCCTATGTTCGTCAAGAAGGGAAGTGGAAGGCCTTTCCTGCATATCGGCTGACTGTGGCAGAGGAGCCCGTGGATGCTTATTTGTCGTACAGACTGATAGAACCCGGCTATGAACTTTATCGTCAGCTTGGACTCTATCAGCGCAACCTGACCACCTACGACCAGAAAACCATTTACGAAAACAACAGAAAGTTTCATGACGGAGAGAATCATTGCGTGAACTGTCACAACTATAAAAACCATGATGCTTCGACCATGCTTTTTCATGTGAGAGGCAACATGGGAGGCACACTCATTGCCAAGGACGGAAAAGTGGAGAAAATCAACATGAAGAATGACTCCATACTGAGTCTTGCCGTTTATCCCTCGTGGCATGCTCGGAAGAACTGGGTGGTGTTCTCGTCAAACAAGACGGGGCAGACCTTCCATTTATTGAATAAGGAGAAGATAGAAGTAGTTGACAATAGTTCGGATCTCATTTTCTATAATGCCGATACCCACGAGCTGTGCAACATCATTCGAACACCCTATGACCTGGAGACGTTTCCCTGCTGGAATCCGCAGGGCGATCGCATATATTACTGCGTGACCCATATGCCCTCGTTTCGCGACATTCCCGACTCGCTTCGTTCACGCGAAGTAGTGTTTAACTACATGAACGTGAAGTATGATCTGATGAGTATTCCTTTCGACGAGGCCACAGAAACCTTTGGGGAGCCGGAGGTAGAGTTTGCTTGTTCAGAACTGGGAAAGAGTGCTTCCGTTCCACGTGTGAGCCCCGACGGACGCTACGTGTTGTTCACCATGGGGGATTATGGTCAGTTCCACATCTGGCATAAAAGTGCAGACCTCTATGTGAAAGATACGCAGACGGGAGATGTATATCCGCTTACAGCGGCCAACAGCAATGATGTGGATGCCTATCATTCATGGAGCAGTAACGGCCGATGGATAGCTTTCAGCAGCAGGCGCGATGACGGTTCGTTTACGCGTGCCTACATTGCTTACTTTGACCACACGGGAAAGGCTCACAAGGCTTTCATGTTGCCACAGCGTGACCCAGAGCACAATCAGTTGCTTTTCAAGAGCTATAATGTGCCGGAATTTTCAAAGAATGAAGTGCCCTATTCGTTTGAACAGTTCCGTCAGGCCATTTATGAGCAGAACGGCTTGCAGGTGAGTTACAAAGAAATAAGGCCACAATATCAATAAGAAACAGAGATGACCTATTGGTTCCTTTTTACAAAGGGCGACATCTACCTGCAACGCACGTCAGACGGCCGGTGGAAGTTGCCTCAACAGGAGATGCTGCCATTCGGTAATGAAAAAGAAGTCATTGAACTGCCGCTGATAAACAGTGACAGGGCAAAGGCTCTGGAAGTGGCAGATCTTACAGTAGTTCCTTCAGGATATGACCGTATGGGGCTGAGGGCAAGCTTTCAATGCCTGGATGCCGAGGCTTACCAGTGGGCCGGAAAAGCTGCTGAGCTGCTGCATTGGCATTTGTCCACCCTCTATTGTGGACATTGTGGACACCCTCTTCGTTACACCACCCCCATCAGCAAGCAGTGCGAACATTGTGGTCGCGAGATTTGGCCCACTTTGTCGCCTGCCATCATTGTGAGAATTACGCGTGGCGACGAAATATTGCTGGTGCAGTCGAATACGTTTAAGCGTGATTATTACGGGCTGATAGCCGGTTTCGTGGAAACGGGAGAAAGTCTGGAGGAATGCGTAAGGAGAGAAGTAAAAGAGGAAACCGGTATGGAAATTACCAAATTGCGTTATTTCGGAAGTCAGCCGTGGCCATATCCTCGGGGTTTGATGTTAGGCTTTACGGCACAATGGAAAAGCGGTACGCTGCAGCTGCAACGGGAAGAACTGCGCAAGGGAGGGTGGTTCCACCGTGACAAGATGCCTGCCATTCCCGAGAAGCTGAGCATGGCACGTATGCTCATAGATGATTGGCTGGGAGAAAAATGACCGAAAAATGCGTCAGAAAATGACAAAATGCCCCCTTTATGAACAACTGATGGGCATAAAAACGTTGCGTTGGTGCATAAGAGCTAAAAATAAATGTACCAATCATTGTTATATTACTTAAAATAAGTATCTTTGCACGCCGATTATTATCAACGGGCCTGAAAACAGGCCAACGTGTGGAAGCGAGAGCAGGATTTTTGGCCAAATCCTTCTTGAACGAAACACAAAACAAACAATTAGTAGTAACAAAAAATTAGTTTAAAGTGAACACATTAAGTTACAAGACCATTTCCGTTAATGCGGAAACAGCACAGAAGGAATGGGTGGTGGTAGACGCTACCGATCAGGTGTTGGGTCGTCTTTGCTCTAAGGTAGCAAAGTTGCTGCGTGGTAAGTACAAACCAACGTTTACGCCCCACGTGGACTGTGGTGATAACGTGATTATCATCAACGCAGACAAGGTGAAGTTGACGGGCAACAAGTGGACCGATCGCATTTACTATCGTTATACAGGTTATCCTGGCGGTCAACGCGAATCCACTCCTGCATCCATCATGGCAAAGCCCAATGGTGCCGATCGTTTGCTCAGAAGAGTAGTGAAGGGTATGCTTCCCAAGAACAAGTTGGGTGCAAAGCTGCTTGACAATCTCTACATCTATGCAGGTGCTGAACACAAGCAACAAGCTCAGAGTCCAAAATCAATTGATATTAATCAGTATAAATAATCAAGACACATGGAAGTTGTAAATGCAGTAGGCAGACGCAAAAGTGCTGTTGCACGTGTCTATGTTACCGAAGGCAATGGTAAAATCATCATCAACAAGAGAGATATCAACGACTATTTTCCCTCTCCCATGCTGCAGTATGTGGTACGTCAGCCACTGAATCTGCTGGGTGTAGCTGAGAAGTACGACATCAAGCTGAACATTTTCGGCGGTGGTTTCACCGGACAGTCTCAGGCTGCACGTCTGGCCATTGCCCGTGCATTGGTGAAGATCAACGAGGAAGACAAGAGCGCACTGCGCGCACAGGGCTTCGTAACACGTGACAGCCGCGAGGTAGAGCGTAAGAAGCCAGGACAGCCCAAGGCTCGTCGCAGATTCCAGTTCAGTAAACGTTAATTTTCTGCAACTGGAAGATTTACGTTTAGTATCTAAACTTTCGAGATTCTATACATTATATTATATTAAGGTATACGACTACCCGAAGGTTGGTTCAAAGAAAACAAAAAAGAAAGTAAACGAATTAATTAGAACAAAATGTCAAGAACAAATTTTGATCAGTTACTTGAAGCTGGATGCCATTTTGGCCACTTAAAGAGAAAATGGAATCCGGCAATGGCTCCATACATTTTCATGGAGCGCAATGGTATTCATATTCTGGATCTGCACAAGACGGTAGTGAAGATTGACGAAGCTGCCGAAGCGCTGAAGCAGATTGCTAAATCAGGAAAGCGAATCCTGTTTGTTGCTACTAAAAAACAAGCTAAGGAAGTAGTTGCTCAGAAAGCTACTTCAATCAACATGCCTTACGTAACAGAACGTTGGCCGGGCGGTATGCTTACCAACTTCACGACCATTCGTAAGGCAGTGAAGAAAATGGCCAATATTGATAAGTTGACCAGCGATGGTACATTCTCGAACCTTTCAAAGAGAGAGATTCTTCAGATTTCACGCCAGCGTGCAAAGTTAGAGAAGAACCTTGGTTCCATTGCTGACCTCACGCGTCTGCCTTCTGCCATATTCGTTATTGACGTGCTGAAGGAAAAGATTGCTGTACACGAGGCCAACCGTCTGGGTATTCCCGTATTCGGTATTGTGGACACCAACTCTGATCCCCGTGGCGTTGATTTCGTGATTCCGGCAAATGACGATGCTACCAAGAGCATTGAAGTCATTCTGGATGCATGTTGCGGTGCTATCGTTGAAGGTCTGGAAGAGCGCAAGGTAGAGCGTGCTGACGCTGAGGCAGCTGAGGCACAGGCTGACGAAATGGAAGAAGAAAAGCCACGTCGTCGTCGCAGCCAGCGAGCCCGTATTGAAAAGAACGAAGAGGCCGCTCCTGCAGCAGAACCCGAGGCTACCGCAGCTGAAGAGGCTCCGGCAACTACAACCGAAGAAGCTCCTGCTGCTGAATAATTTTGATGGAATAAAACTAACATTTAGAATTTTAGAAAATGGCAGTTACAATAGCAGACATCACCAAGCTCCGCAAAATGACAGGCGCTGGTTTGGCTGATTGCAAGAAAGCCCTTGAAGAGGCTGAAAACAATATTGACAGAGCTATCGAGATCATTCGCGAAAAAGGACAGGCCGTTGCCGCCAAGCGTTCCGACCGCGAGGCTTCCGAAGGTTGCGTGCTCACAAAGAGTGAGAACGGCTTCAGTGCCATTATTGCCCTGAAGTGTGAGACCGACTTCGTTGCCAATAATGCTGACTTCATTAAGCTTACGAAGGATATTCTTGATCTGGCCGTTGCCAACAAGTGCAAAACGCTTGACGAGGTGAAGAACCTTGAACTTGGGGGCGTAAGTGTGGCTCAGGCTGTGGTAGACCGTAGCGGTATTACCGGTGAAAAGATGGAACTCGACGGATACATGTACATCGAAGGTGAGAACGTAGCTGTTTATGACCACATGAACAGACACGGACTGGCTACGATGGTGCAGCTTAATAAGGAGAATACGGATGCAGCATACAAGGTTGCCATGCAGGTGGCCGCTATGCGTCCTGTGGCTCTCGATGAGGCTTCCGTACCTGAGAACATCAAGAAGCAGGAATATGACGTTGCCGTTCAGAAGACGAAAGAAGAACAAGTAGAAAAGGCCGTAGTTGCTGCTTTGAAGAAGGCTGGCATCAATGCCAATCTGGTAGACAGTGAAGACCATATTGAGTCGAATATGGCTAAGGGATGGCTCACTCAGGAAGAGGCTGACCGCGCACGCCAGATTAAAAAAGAAACAGCTGAACAGAAGGCTGCAAACTTGCCAGAGCAAATGATCCAGAACATTGCTCAGGGTCGTTTGGCTAAGTTCTTCAAGGAAAGCTGTCTTGTTGACCAAGAGTTCCAGTTCGCCGATGGCTCTGATAAGGTAACCGTTTCTCAGTGGTTGCAGAAGCAAGACAAGGACCTGAAGGTGGTAGACTTCAAGCGTTTCACGCTTCGTTCTGAATAACAATTTTGGTTGTTAGACAATATAGGTCTCCGTCCCGAAGTGATTTCTTCGGGACGGTTTTCTTTACTTTTACGCGACGAAGAATGGGGATAGATTCATGTCTACCTTCCGCTGATGCCCCAAAAAAGCTGGATGCTTCGCAGCAGCCAGCTTTTGCTTCATACATACATTAATTAATCTTAGTTTCTATTTCTTAGTGTCAGTGCGCTCCTTCTTGGGCTTCACGTTGAGACGGTAGAGTAGGTGGACCATGACGTATCGAGGCAGGGAGTTGAGGTAGGTCTCGTAACGGCCTTGTGCGTTCATGGTCTGCGTGATGTTCGATAGATTGCCAAGGATGTCGAAACCGTCGACCATGAGCGTGATGTTCTGCTTCGCGAAGCGTTTCGAGAGGCGAGCGTTCCATACGAGGTCGTTGGTGTTTGACGCCGGATTGTCGTAGCCGCGCCGACTGTACATCATCAGGTCGGTAGACAACTGTGTATTTAGCGGCAGTTCTACGGTGGCGGTGAGTCCATAGTGATAGTCCCATGCGCTCTGGCTGATGAAGCCTTCGCGAGCTGAGTGGGCTGCTGTCCATGAACCATAGCCCAGAGCACCGATGGTGTGCTTGCCAAGACGATATTTCAGGCTGAGGTCATCGTGAATCCACGTGGTGTGGACGGTGCTGCGTTGCATTGCCAAGAGGTCCACGCTCTGACGGAACTCGTAGTTGGCTGTGTTCGACAGGCTCCAATGCTTCTTCTTGTCAAGAGCCGTGCTGAACGATGCATACGTGCCTATTCTGTAGTTGCCGTTTACGTTGTCGGGGCGGTAGTTGCGTATGCCCGTCGAGCTGTCGTAAGTGTAGCCGTAGGCCTGAGCGTTGTGGGATATGGAGTAGTCGACGTCGGCACTCCACTTGCGCTCCTTGCCTGGCCGACTGGCTTCGTAATGCAGCTCAACGAGATGCTGCTGTGCGTCCTTTAGGTCAGGGTTTCCGTGGTAGATGTTTAGTGGATCGTTGGTGTTAGGGATGTCTATCATACTTGCCATTGACGCTTCCGTAGATGTTATGTTATAGTACAGAGAAATACGGTTCTTTTCTTTATCCCACATGTGGTAGAGCCACAGTTCTGGCTGGAATTGCGTGTAGTTGCGGCTGTGGCTGCCGTCGTAGCTGGCGCGGCGCAGGTCTAAGCGTTCGTGTACGAAATTTACGGGTAGCTCCAGGCTGATACTACTATAATGTTTCTCCGATTCGCGTATCGTGTTCCACTGAAATTGAACGGAGCCGAACTTGTTGGTCTTCATGTCGTGGCTCCACGAGCTGTTCTGCATGTCGATGGTCTGCATGCGGAAGTCCGTCATTGAAGGCAATTCGTCGATGGACCGCTCGTTCTCTGCTCCCCATCCGTCCAGTCGGTCGAGACGGTAGAGTGGGTTCTTGTCGCGTTGACGCGTGTGTTCTATACCCACGGTTGGTATGACGAAAAGACCCGTTGGGAATACAAAGCCATAGGCAACTGTACCCTTGTAACGCTGGCTGTGTCTGCTCATGTCCATCCACTGCCGGCGGAAGTCGCTCTGCTGGCCGGTCATGGGATAGTCGTAGAGGCGGTTGGCAAACTGGTCCTCAGTGCGCCCCTGCATGTTTACATTTCCGTCGATTATTAAAAGGTCCGTGCCCACACTCTTTAGGTATATCTGCGGATGGAGATTTATCCAGTAGTTGTTGCCTTTGTTGAGCGACGTGTTGAGATAGCGGTTCAATGCCATCGAACGTAACAGGCTCCCGGCCATGGGGCGACGGATGCTGTCAATCAGGGCTGTGCCGTAGCCGAAGGGATTGCTGTCGAAGGTGGCCTGAGCTGCATCAGTCCCGTTCTTCCAGTTGTTGAGTCGAATGTCGGAATAAACTTTATGCTCAGCAATAGTCTTGCTACGGAAACGCAGGGTGTTGTTGGTTGAGAATTCGGTCTGACGCGAGCGGTTGGCACTCTCACTGCGGTTGAAAGTGTTGCCCGTGGTGAGGAAGTTCTCGCCCGATACGTTCGAACGGGTATCGTTGTCCGTATGCACTATCTGCGTACTGCCGTTGTGGCGATACTTTCCGCTTGCTTCCCTTGCGCTGTAGTTGAGGCCTGTCAGTTTCGTAGACTTCATTCCGTTGGGCATCGTCTCCGGCGTCCACGACCCTTCCTGGCCGGGCTTGCGCGAGTCATTCAGGTTGTTCATGTTGCCAAAGAGCGTGACGTTTGTGTCGTCCGTGTTGCGCATGGCGAAGAGGCGTGCCATATACCTTTCCTTGGAGCCTGCGCCCACTTCGACATTGGCAATCCAGCTCTCGTTGTACTCCTTCTTCAGTCGGACGTTGATGACGAGTTCCTTCTTTCCCAGATCCTGTCCTATGAAGTCGGCCAGTTCGCTGCGCTTCTTATAAATTTGGAGGTCCTTCACCGTATAGGCCGGAAGGTTCTCAAGCATCACCTGATTGTTTCCCTTGAAGAAATCCTCGCCATTGAGCATCAGGCTCTCTACGCGCTCCCCGTTCACCAATATCTGGCCGTCGTCTTTGAGCTCCGCACCTGGTATCTGCTTTATCAGGGCGTCGAGCATGGAGCCTTCGGCCAGATTAAAGGCGTCGGCGTTGTAGATTACGGTGTCGCCGCGGTGATAGAACTTTATCTGTGTAGCTCTAACGGTGGCCGCGCCCAGCTTCTGGTCATCGCGCTTCTTTATCAGTGGGATGTCAGGCAGTTTGTGTACTAGCGTGCGGCCTTTGAATGCCGGCACCTCAATCTGTGTGGTCAGCTCCTCATAACCATCGGCAACGACGCGCACGGTGTAGGTGCCTCCCTTCTTCGTTATGAAGAAATGGTATATGCCACGGTCGCCGCCTACGTTCATGTCACGGCTCGTTGACGACGAGTCGGCTACGGTGCTGTCAGCATTGAGTAGATAGAGCTTTGCACCGATGATGGGGCGTTTGTCTATGCGGTTTACGACGTAGCCATAGGCTATGCGCTGGTTCTTTTCTACCTCCTGAGCTTTCAGTTTCGTGGTTGTGCTGGTGATGGCTATGAATACGGCCAAGATGGCCAGAATCTTGTTTTTGATGTTCATTTTTTGCATACTGATGTTTTGCATTTATAAAATAAACGCATGAAATGGGTAAATGTAACATCGTCGGAACACTTTTCTGGACAAAATGCTCCGACGAATAAACGGTTTCTATTGATTGTCTGATATCTTCAGGTCGCCAATGCGTTCCAGCTTGAAGTTGTTGATGTACATCAGGTGTTGACCATGAAACGTTTTGAATATCTGGTTCTTCTTTGTGGAAATGCCATAATGTACATCGACGGGCTTCCTGATCACGACGGAATCAATGCTGCATTCAGGCAGCTGCTGAAGATGCTCGTAGGTTGTGGTGCCCTGGATGTGCGCATGGGCAATGCCTACATTCATTTTTGCTTCTGCCTTTTCTACCTTCTGCACTTTTCCCGGAGTGCCGTAGCTTACGAGTGCGTAGGTAGACTCTCCATCAACGTTTACGTAGATGTAAGCGCCTTTCATGTCGGCCAGGGCTTTCACCTTCAGGGTGTAAATGCCCGGTTGCAGGCTGGGGGCCAAGTGCTCGTCACTGAAGCTCCGCACATCATGTTCTTCGCGGATGTAGGTTAAATGGGCTGTGGTGGAGTCTTTCGGAATACTTTCATAATAATTGTCCCATGCGCTTTGACGCTCTTCGTAAACAATCTCGTTGTCGGCTCTCCATGAGTGGAGCCGGTTGTTTTCTACCTTTTCAATGGTGGTGCCCAACAGTACGGCGGAGGCAATGCCTATGGCCAGGGTAACAAACCACGTAACGATCCACAAAGTACGCTGCATGGCGCTCATGGGCTCCGTTTTCTGGCGCATTTGCATGAAGTGATGAATGCAGCAGTAAACGGGAATGCCGAAAAACACGATGCCGCTGATGAGCAGGCCCCAGAAGAAGTAGGAAGTGTAGTAGGGCGCTTGGCTCAGTATGTCGGTATCAAAGTTGAAGATGCGGAGAAATCCTATTCCCTCAGTGACGAAGCCCACTATTGCAGCAATGCAGACCACGATGAAAGCAATGAGCATGATCAGACACACGAAGGTAAACACAATGCCGATGCAGAAGATCACTACCTTCAGTATGGTGAGCAGAAAGTTGATGAAACTGCTGAACCCCGTGGGCTGCGGCTGTGGTTGACTCTCATTTTGTTGCATGTCCAGCACCGATTGGGCAATGTTGTCGGGCGTGACGTCCTTTCCCTCCATTCTCAGAAAATCTTCCGGAGTGGTGGCTTCGGGAATGATGATCCACATGGCGATATATATAATAAGGAAGGTAAACGACGTAAAGATGCAGAGCAATGTGATCAATATACGCCATACCAGCACGTTGCCGCCCAGATAATTGGCCAGTCCCGACATCACTCCGCCCAGCATTTTGTCCGTGGGGTCGCGGAAGAGCTTCTTTTTCTTCTTCTGAGAGGTTGTGGCTCCCGTGGTGGTCTGTGCCGTTTTTTGCTTTTCGGTCTTTTCTTCACCGGCGCCTTCCTCTTCGTTGAGCTGCTCGGGTTTTCCTATGCGGCTAATGATTTCTTGCACGTTCTCAATGCTGATGGCCTCCGTGCCGTTGGCTTTCAGTTCTTCAAACAGTTCGGCCACGCGTCGCTCTAAGTCGTCGGCTATCTCGTCACCGCCTTCCTGCGTGCTGAAATAGGCGCGCAGACTGTCCTCATATTGTTTCAGCAGTTCGTATGCGTCTTCGTCTATGGCATAGAGGGAGCCAAACAGATTGATGGTAATATTTTTCTTCATGGTTTTATGCATTTTCTGGATTAGTGATTTCTGTGTGTATGTCTTTTTTGAGTAGTGCTACGGTGGTGGCCAGCTCGTTCCATGCGTTGTCGAGCCCGTTCAGCCATTTTTCTCCGTCGCTTGTGAGTGCGTAGTATTTTCTGGGAGGCCCCTGCTGAGATTCCTTCCATTCATAGCTGAGCAGCCCGTCTTTCTTCAGGCGCGTCAGCAGCGGATAGAGCGTACCTTCCACCACAATCAGCTGCGCCACTTTCAGCCGCTGTATGATGTCGTTGGCATAGGAAGGTTCGCCGCGCAGCAGCAATAGGATGCAGTATTCCAGCATCCCCTTGCGCATCTGTGACTTTGCGTTTTCTACATTCATTCTTTTTCTTTTTGTTGTTCTACATTATTTCATTTGAATAGTGCCCTTGTTATGGGGCTGCTACCGTTTGATGATGCAAAAGTAGGCATTTCTAAGGTACTATGCAATACAAGGTACTATAAAATTCTACTTGTTAACGTTTTTTATGTTTTTAGAGTGGGACTTATTCGTTTCTGTAGGATGTTTTGTGTATGTCTGGTTGGAGTGTATGGGTTTTATGGGATTTTTGGAGATGGGATGGGGTGAGCAGGATAAATGGGGATAAGGAAATGGAACTGCAATAATTGCAAAGCGTCCACCTTTCCGATGATGGGGGGAAGGGTGGACGCACTTATTCTAAAGGCTCTGGAGCAGTGCCGCTGTCAGTTCACTATTTTGCTGGCTGCCGCAGGGGGAGTGGGGCCGGTGTGCTGCTGGATGTAGAAGAAGTAGAACCAGTAGGAGCCCATATAGGAGGCCATCTGCTGCGCTGTAGCTCCAGCCTGTTTCTTTTTCAGAAACTCCAGAAACTGCTTGTCTAATTCGTTAGAATATTTGAATTTGTCGTGCAGATACTTGTAGTTGGGGTCCGACGACAGCATGGCCATGGCTTCGGCATAGGCTCTTGGCAGTTGTTTACCTTGGTAATATTCGATACCCTCAATGATAATGGCAAACTTCTGCACCTCTTTTTGCAAAAGCAGGCCGAGCAGCAGGTAGTCCAGTGCTTTCTGATTGTTGGGATTATAGTCCAGCTGGCGAATCATCTCAGAATTGATGGGATAGAGGTTTACGTAAGTGTCTCTCATGATATCGCGTTGTGGAAGGGGCTTGCTGTTGGCCATCAGTTGGCGCTCTTGTTCCACAAAGCCCTTGTTGCAGCTGGTGTGGTCCAGAATTTCAAGATATTTCTCTGCCACTTTCCAGTCTCCCGACAGGATGGCATAGTGGATCATCTGTCGCATGGATCCGAAGCACATGCCTTCGGGCGTCATCACGGCGTATTCAAAGGCCATGCGGAAGGCTTCGTCGTAGAGTCCGAGGTTATCATAAAACAGCCGGTTGAACATGCAGCTGTATTTCTTCGTTTCGTGCCGGAACAAGTAGTCTTCGGGGTTCATGATGGGGTAGTAGAAGATATTGTTCGTGAGCGTTCCCGTGGCCGATTCTGCCAGCAGTGAGTAGCACAGGTTCATCTTGTTTTCCTGCATCTCGCCGTAGGGTATTTTGTCCAGCAGCTCTCGCCACTCCTTGTTTTCAGCTAAGTTTTGCAGTTTATAGAAACGTTCCGTAAACCTCATGTTCTGATTGCTCACGCCATAGGCCGCTCCTGCGGCAATGGCTGCAAGGCTCAGGGTGAAGGCCAGGCGTCCGAGCCATTTTCCTCCCTCCTTGCGCGGAAGGAGCATCAGGGCAATGATGCACACGTATAGCAGCAGGTAGAGCCACACATTGCCTATGCGCACCGGTGCGTAGAAGTAGCGCTGATTGAAGGGAATGAAGCCTAAGTGGGTGTTCGACCATTTCACCATGCCTACCACCACGGCCAGGGCCACTGCGGCGGCCACTCCCACGGCAATGCTGCGCCTGCGCAGCATGTAGGCTACGGCAATCAGCACAATGGCGAGCATGAGCAGCGTGGTGCTCATCAGGAAGAATCCCACTACCGCGAGCACTATCAGTCCTGCAGCCGTAACCCACTGGTGGTGTATGCGGAAACCGGCCACCAATGCTGTGAAGAAGAAGAGTGCTTCGAGGTAAACCTCCATGTTGAACGGAATGACAATCATCAGCACGAGGGGAAACAGAATGCCCCATTCGCTGTAGCCCTTGCGTCCAAGCGCCCAGGGCAGCAGACCGCACATCAGGCCGCAAAGCGTCAGGATCAGGGCTTCAATCATCATGCCCACGAGGGGAATGCCGAAGTACTGCTGCAAGCAGTTGTTCAGCCATGACGAAAAGCCTGGGGCTTCCGAGAGTTTTCCGAGGAAGAAGTCCTTGTCCCAAACGAAGAAGTCGGCTGCTTCCATCTGGCGCAGCGATTCGGGCATAACGATGGTGAAGGTTGCCGTGATGGCAACGAAGAAAATCACACAGGTCAGTATGTTTCGTTTAAGCATTGCAGTCAAATGTGGTTAGTCTACGTTGAACATTTCGGCCAGCTGGTCGCTTGGCAGGTTGACCTTTCCCTTGGCCAGTTCGGGCACGTTGTAGGAGAACAGCAGCAATTCGTTCTGCTTGGGGTCGCGCTGCGGCAACAGGAAGGGCTTGCCAAACTGTCCGTCTTTGAAGGGGGCTATAAACAGGCGCGTATAGCGACCGTCGAGGCGTCGGGAGGCAAAGAGCACCCATCTTCCGTTACTGCTCCAGGCGTGGTAGCTGTCCGTTTCGTCGCTGTTTACGTTGTCGGGAACGATCTCTTCATTCGTAGCCAGATCGATGAGGTGCAGGTCGGCTTCCTTGTGCTGAATGTGGAACGTGGCACACGACGCCCAGGTGAAGAGCACATAGCGTCCGTCGGGCGAAATTCTGGGCACCGAAACGCTCCCTCCCTGTCGGTCGGCGCTGTAGATGGTGTCTATCGGTTCGCCCAGCTGGCCCGTTTCCTCGTCGAACGGCACCCTTACGAGCGAATACTTGAGCTGGCCCGTCTCCATGGGCATGGCTTTGGCCTTTGCCGTGCAGAAGTAGAGATACTTCCCGTCGGGCGAGAAGGCCGGAAAGGTTTCCCAGTTGATGGAGTCGGTAAACCTTTCGTCGGTGGTCACCGTTTGGCGTTTGGCATCGTAGAGTATCAGATCCGACTCCAGGTCGTATACTTCAATCTTGTCGTAACAGTGCGTGTAGAACGACTGGCGCGTCTTGTTTGAAGAAAAGATGATGTAGTTACCCGAAGGATGCCACATGGGATACGTGCCACCCTTATGGGGCCCAAGGCTGGGAAGGTCTATTTTCTGAATGGTCCCTCCGTCGGTCACAATGGTGCCACCACCCTTTCCTCTAGCGTGAAACATCATGCGTTCGGGGTTATACCATGCAAAGTTGTGGCAATTTACGCAGCCTTTGTTGTTCTGTCGGTTTTCCACAATGCAGGTTTGGGTAAAGTCGGTGAGGTTGCGCTGATAGATGCCCATTTTGTTCCATTCTTCGTAGCCGGGCGGAATGAGGCGGTAAACGGCATAGTCGTCAATGGGTTCTGCGTCAATGTGGATCTGGAAAGCCGGGTAGCTTACCCCCTCTGGATGGTCTTCGGTCCAGGCTTGCAGGCTCACGCTGATGCTCTTGCCTTGGTTGTGTGCTGTAAGTTCGTGCCATTTTTTCAGCGGAATGTCAATGTAGTCGCTCCCCTTGAGCTTAAGTTCTTCGCCGTTGGTGCCGGTTAGGGTAGCTTTCAGATGTTTGGCTCCGCTGATGCTAAAATTCAGTGGAGCTATGTTGGCCGGCACGGTAACGTCCGTATAGTCTGGAAAGATGGGGGCCTTTTCAGTGGCCTTGTCGCGCGCGTCGCCATAGCTGCAGCCCATGAGCAGAGTCAGCAGGCCGCAGGCCGCAAGCTTTGTGAATAGGGTCATATGTTTTATTGTAACTTTAGAACTTTTGGCAAAGTTACGGAAAGTTGAGAGCAATACAAAACAAATTTATTTGTTTTTATTTCTGGCAGAGTTATTCGCTTTGCTCATTTCTTCGATCTCCGATTAAGCGAGAGAAGAACAAAGTGTAAAGACGCAGTTTTTCCAAGTTCACTTATCCGAGAGGAACTCTGTTTCCTGTGTTGGGAGAAATGACGCAGGGACAAAGGTTATTTTGCGATGATGACGGGGTGGTGGCGCAGGTCTATTTTGAGGATAGGATTGTCTACTGCATTGATGACCACAAATTTTTTATCGCCTGTAAGCTTTATGTTGATGCTTTGTCCGTCAATGGTGGCCGTATACCATGTCT
>JAFUHF010000069.1 GCA_017468985.1 Bacteroidaceae bacterium | reverse complement strand
CTCGGTGGACTATGCCATTATGGAAAAGGCCGACGAGATTTACATATACCCGTCCAGCTTCGGCTGGAGCGATTTGGGCACATGGTCATCCCTGAAGGCCCATATTTCACAGGATAATTATGGCAATGCATGCATTGGTAATCAGATCAAGCTCTTTGAAACTTCTGACTGCATGATTCATACCAGCGAAGAACGCCAGGTGGTTATTCAGGGCCTCAATGGCTATATCGTTGCTGAAAAGGATGGCATTCTGCTCATCTGCAAACTTTCCGAGGAGCAGCGCATCAAACTCTTTCACTAAACGCGTCTGCTACTTAATCTTCCAAGTAGTTTTCCGGATTAGAGAGCATATTCTCTAATTCATCGGCCGATACGGCTAACCGAAACTGTCCGTTGAGTGCCACGGAGATACCTCCGGTTTCTTCTGACACTACAATGGCCAAAGCGTCGGTTTTTTGAGAAATTCCCAACGCGGCTCTGTGGCGTAATCCAAGGGATTTGGGTATGTCCGTATTGTGCGCTACGGGCATAATGCATCCTGCTGCTGCTATACGCTTGTTTCGTATGATCATTGCGCCGTCGTGAAGCGGACTGTTCTTGAAAAAGATGTTCTCAATGAGGCGTTGGGTAATGTCGGCATTAATGGCGTCACCCGAAGCAATGTATTCATTGAGGCCCACATTTCGTTCCATGATAATGAGCGCGCCTACCTTTCCCTTACTCATGCTCATACAGGCCATCACTATGGGCATGATGTCATCATGATTACCGAGTTGCTTCTTGCTCTTGAAGAGGCGAAGCAAAAAGATGTTTCCCCGTCGGGTTCCTATGGACGAAAAGAAACGGCGCAATTCTTCCTGAAAGAGTATCACCAGCGCCAAGGCTCCCATGCTCACGAGTTTGTCCAGAATCGTTCCCAGCAGGCGCATGTTAAAGAATTGCTTCACCACTATCCACATGATGATGAATATGATGATACCGGAAAAGATGTTTGCCGCGCTCGATCTTTTCATGAGCCGGTAGATGTAATACAATAGCGTGGCTACCAGCAGTATGTCAATGAAGTCTTTCAGGCCAAAACTGATCATATGGACTCGGCGGATTTGAGTTTGCTAAATATCTTCACGACTTCCGCGCATGCTTTTACGTCGTGCACTCTTAGAATGTGGGCTCCTTTCTGCAAGGCCACCATGTGGAGCGCCGTCGTTCCGTTCAGGGCCTCTTCGGGAGTGGTTTGGAGCAAGCGGTAGATCATGGATTTCCGTGACACCCCGACAAGCAGTGGCAACGAGAAGTCGTGAAGCATTTCCATGTGTGCCATGAGCTCATAATTATGGTCCAGCGTCTTGGCAAAGCCGAAACCGGGGTCAAGAACAATGTCGTTCACTCCCATATCGCGCAGTTGGGTTACCTTTTCTGAAAAATAGGTATAAACTTCTTGTAGCAGATCGTCGTAGGCCGGTGCATTTTGCATGGTCTGTGGAGTGCCTTTCATGTGCATGATGATGTAGGGCACTTGCAGCTGGGCTACAGTCCTGAACATCTCGGCGTCTAACTCGCCGGCCGAAATGTCATTGACGATTCCCACGCCATATTCTTCCACACACATCTTGGCCACGCTGGCTCTGAAGGTATCTACAGACAATATGGCATCGGGCTGCATGTCCTTTATGATGCGCAGGCCGAACCTCAATCTGCGCATTTCTTCTGCTTCGCTCACTTCGGCTGCACCTGGACGCGACGAGTAGGCTCCCACGTCTATCATGTCACCGCCTTCGGTTGCAATCTGCCCTACCCTTGTTCGGATGGCTGCCTCATCCTCTTGTCGGCTTGCTGAATAAAAGGAGTCGGGTGTGAGGTTCACGATGCCCATTACCTGCGGACGTTGCAGGCTGATGAGTCTCCCGTTGACATTCAAGCTATACGACAACATAAGCTAATCACTAATTCCATGCCGGAATGGACGTACCAGGGCGATAGAAGGCTACCAGTTCTATGTCATATATCAAAGTGGAATAAGCCGGTACACCCGACGTTTCCTGACCCTGATAGGCTAAGGCATAGGGAATGTATATCCGCCACTTGTCCCCCACGTGCATGTAAAGCAAAGCCGTAGCAAAGCCGTTCACCCATGAGGTTACCTTGCGCAATGTGGGTATGGCAGTATTTCTGTCGAATATGTCACTATACTTTGACGACTGTCCGCTATAGGAAAATATGTATCCATCGGAGTAGCTCTCGGATGGGATGAGCTTTCCCTGATAGAAAATGCGGCAGGAATCAGTACCTAACGGGCTCACGCTCCCTGTACCTTTCTGCAATATCTGCACGTAGATGGAGTCCGTAGCCCTGTGGGCCACGGTTTCATCTAACGAATAGCTCAGATAGGTGCGCCAACTGGTATGGTCTTGCCAGTCATCGCCATAAAGACGCTTTGCAGCAGCTATGGAGTCAAGGGCCGAAGTCCGCAGTGATGCAAAATATGCGTCATTTCGTAGCTTCCAGTCCTGATATTCTGACACTTCTTCGTCATTGTCACTACACGAAGCCAGCATGCCAAGCGCAAAGATGCCCGTCAGGAGCAGCATCAGTCCATTGACACAAAAGAAATTTCTCAACGTATGCTTCATTGGATGGAATAATGCGTTATACCAACTTCTTCAACAGTGACGTAATGCTTACGGTGTCCTCAATGATGCTTCGCAACTCACTGATTTTCACGCGGCGCTGTTCCATTGTGTCACGCATGCGCAGCGTAACGGTGTTGTCCTTCAGAGTGTCGTAGTCCACAGTTACGCAATAGGGGGTGCCTATGGCGTCCTGCCTGCGGTAACGCTTTCCGATGGAATCTTTCTCGTCGTAATGGGTGTTGAAATGGAACTTCAGGTCGTTTACAATCTGCTTGGCCAGGTCGGGCAGTCCGTCCTTGCGCACCAGCGGCATCACGCTCAGCTTGACGGGAGCCAGCTGCGGTGGGAACTTCAGCACTACACGCGTTTCGCCACCCTCCAACTGCTCTTCCTGATAGGAGTGACAGAGCACGGAGAGCGTCATGCGGTCTACACCGATGGAGGTTTCAATCACGTATGGCGTATAGCTTTCGCCGCTTTCGGGGTCAAAGTACTTGATGCTCTTTCCGCTATACTTTTCGTGCTGTGAGAGGTCGAAGTTGGTGCGACTGTGAATGCCCTCCACTTCCTTGAAGCCAAACGGCATGTGGAATTCCACGTCGGTTGCGGCATTGGCGTAGTGAGCCAGCTTTTCATGGTCGTGGAACCTATAGTTTTCGGCTCCGAAGCCCAGGGCCTGATGCCATGCCATGCGCCACTGCTTCCACTGGTTGAACCATTCTATTTCGGTCCCTGGCTTTACGAAATACTGCATTTCCATCTGCTCGAATTCCCTCATTCGGAAGATGAACTGACGGGCTACTATCTCGTTTCTAAAGGCTTTTCCTATCTGGGCAATGCCGAAGGGGAGCTTCATGCGGCCCGTTTTCTGCACGTTCAGGTAGTTCACAAAGATGCCCTGCGCCGTTTCCGGACGAAGATAGATTTGCATGGCTCCGTCGGCAGTGGAACCCATTTCTGTCTTGAACATCAGATTGAACTGGCGCACGTCAGTCCAGTTCTTCGTGCCGCTGATGGGACAGACAATCTCTTCGTCCAAGATGATCTGCCTGAGCTCGGCCAGGTCCATCTGCTCCATGGCTGCCTTGTAGCGTGCGTGAAGGGCGTTGAGCTTTTCCTGTTCGGCCAACACCCGAGGATTGGTCTGCCGGAACTTCTCTTCGTCGAACGCATCGCCAAAGCGCTTGCGTGCCTTCTCTATTTCCTTGGCAATTTTCTCCTCATACTTACCCATTTTGTCCTCAATGAGCACATCAGCGCGATAGCGCTTTTTAGAATCGCGGTTGTCAATCAGCGGATCATTGAAGGCATCAACGTGACCCGACGCTTTCCAGATGGTGGGATGCATGAAGATGGCGCTGTCGATGCCCACAATGTTGTCGTGCAACAGCACCATGGACTGCCACCAATACTGCTTGATGTTGTTCTTCAGTTCCACGCCGTTCTGACCATAGTCGTAAACAGCGCCTAATCCGTCGTATATCTCGCTTGAGGGGAATACAAAACCATATTCTTTGCAATGGGATACAATCTTCTTAAAAACATCTTCTTGTGCCATATTTTCTTTCTTTTTCTTCTTTTATGATGCAAAGTTAGTCATTTTCCATGAATCATTACTCCTTACCTTGGTTTTACTTGCTTCGAGGCGTCCTTCGTGCTTTTTTTTCAGTCTTTTAGGAGCAACGGAATCTCCCTTGGAGTTTCGTGGGAGGAGAGAATCACCCTGAGGTGGGTCCGGCTGTTGCGCGGAAGTTCCATGCTGAACCTCACGCCCACAATGCCGTCGTTGCGGCCTTCGTAGCTGTTTTGGGGGATGGCCGGCTCAAAGTTCCAGCTCAGTGTTCCTCCACCTTCCACGCGAACGTAGAGCGCCCTGTCCTCCTTTTCCAGACGCACCACATTTGGGGCCACCTCAGTGGGCAATGCCGGCGTCATGAGGGTCCACGTGAGGGTTACGCCGCTGTCGCCCACGCTGATCAGGTCTTCTATCACGGCATCTTCCTGGTCAATGAGGGAGCACGCGCGGCGCACGCTCTCCACCTGCCCCCGATAGAGCTCGGAGAGGTCAGTCGTTACATACATATGCTCGGACCTGTCGCTCCAGGAAAGCACTTCTGCCTTTCCTTTTACTAATTGTTTTTCTCCATTGAATGTAAGGGTATTATGATTTCTGTTGTTATACCTAAAAACATTCCATCGCCCCGACTCCTGCTTCCTGTTCCAGAGGTCATTCATGTGCTGTTCAAGGGCAGTATAGTTTTCCGTTCCCAGATCGCAGGCCCAGACTACGCCCTCCCTCTCATATACGAAGCTCCCCACGTCCATGTGGCCGTGGTTCACATAAGGCGAACCTAACTTCACGCCAAGGAAGGTGGCCCCCCTCTCCCAACCGGAACGCATGGTGCATACGGGATTGTCGCCCCCTGCCTTCCAAAACAGATAGGAAGGCTTCTGAGGGTGAGCCAAATCAGCTCCGGCAGCCCACAGCAATGCCGCTGGGGCCAGACGATCGCGGGTAAGAGCCTCTAAGCCTGTTTCGCGGATGATGCGCAACTGGCTGTAGAGCAGTTGCGCATCGTGGCTTCTGCCATAAAACCAGAATACGGCCGGTTCTACTCCAGCCCTTTGTCCATTATCAGAATAGCAGTACATCTGGAGCGAAGGAAGCGTCATGGCCTGCAGGTATTCGCCGGTTTGCATGAATCCCTTGCTTTCACTCAGGCCGAAATCCTTGCCGCAAAGGCGTTCAACGGCGCTGAGGAGCATTACATTGAAGTTGGTGCCATAGCCCCAATAGCCCGTTCCTTCAGGATAAGCACCGTCAGGAGCATAGCCCTGCATGGGAATCCTGACATTCCGAAGTGCGCGGTCAATGATGCTGTCGGCCAACGGCTTGTAGCGATCCCTTACGGCCAGGGCACCGTAGAGCATACCGGCGTGGCACACCTGATTCCAATTGTTTTCGGCTGTATCAAACCAGTTATACGCCTTATTGTAGGATGGGCGTAAGCCTTTCTCCACGATGGTCTGGCAGAGCAGCGTGCGTTCGCTGTGCGACAACAGGGAATAGAGCCAGTCGTAGCCTATGGCCAGGCCCATCGTCATTTCGGAAACGTCGAGAAAGTGAGGCGGATTCCAGTCACTGAAGTTGGCAATGGCCAGCATTTCGGTTTTGGCCCGACGACCATAGCGAGCATCGCGAGTCGTTCTGTAGGCATAGCTCAGGAGGAAGATACGCCTCAAGGCCTCCCTGCTCACCGAAAGCAGGCGCCGCCCCGTCATTTGTCGTGTGAGCGGTGCTGCCTGCAAGAGGTTGTCGGCACGGTGCAGCAAGTCGCGGTGAACCTGAAAGAGCAGGCTGTCACGGCCCAGGTCGGCCAGCAGCCGCCGTTCTTCGCCCTTGAGCAGTAGCAAACGGGGATGGGATGGATTGGGCACCTCTTCGTGCTGGGCATGAGCCGTTACGAAAAGCGCCATGCCTACCAGCAGCAGCGCTGCCCTGAGCCTAACGGCCAGAAACTCATAATGAAATATGGAACTCATAGACGGAACAGATCATTTATTCTTTCGCAAAATTACGAAAAATAAGATGCTCACCATCATTATTTTCAATATTTTAGTATCGACAGAACGAGTCGAAGGCTCTTGTCACGGAAAATTTGGGCAAAGCGCCCAAAGCTCATGCCACACCCCCTGGGGGATCGCGCTGCGTAACACTTGGCCAATAGGTTTCCCCACGGATTTCGGATCATCCCCTACTTCCCCACTTCCTCTCCCATGGGGAAGAAACGCTGTGCGAGTATGGAATGTTAAGAAAACCACTGGGAGTTTTAACATTCAAGTGTGGAATAGTTAAAATCTCTCGGTGTGGTCTTAACATTCGCCTATGGTTTGGTTAAAATTCCTCGGGGAGTTTTAACATTCAAGTATGGTATGGCAAGAATTCCTCGGGAATTCACGAAATGCGCATAGCGTACGGCAAACTTTCTGCACGGGGAGAGACAATGAAAAAAGCATTCGGCACCTATCCCACGGTGAAGGATAAGTGCCGAACTTATGGCAAAGGCTGCAACGTCAGGACGGTTGAGCCTCTTTAGTATCATTTGAACGTTTACCGTCTTTGCTTATCTGATGATTACTGTCTTTTATTGATTTTGCTTTTGAGGTTTTCACCTCTTCTTCTTCTTTCATGTCTATTTCCTGTCCGTCTGCATCGTAGAACACATATTGCAGGAAGGCCAGACTCTGGTCAGGAATGATGCGCACTCCTAACCCATATTTCATCTGCCACTTATTCTTGAGCGACACTATACCTTTATTAATATAAGCAGCAACGTAGGGATGTACGTGAAGTTTGAATTTCTTCACCCCAAAGTGGGTGACCAGTGTGTGAATCTTGCTTTCAATGGTATCGGTAAAGAGAATACTCGACTTGGCTACTCCCGTGCCAAAACATGAGGGACAGGTTTCGTCTACGTCTACATCCATTGCCGGACGCACACGCTGCCTCGTAATTTGCATGAGGCCGAATTTGCTGAGAGCAAGGATATTGTGGCGAGCACGGTCTTTCTTCATGTTTTCAACCATGCGCTCATAGAGTTTCTGCCTGTTTTCTGCCTTCTTCATGTCGATGAAATCCACCACGATGATGCCTCCCATGTCGCGAAGCCTGAGTTGTCGGGCCAGCTCATCGGCAGCCCCAAGATTGACTTCGAGGGCATTGGCCTCCTGACCATCAGGCGACTTGGACCGATTGCCGCTGTTGACGTCTACCACATGCATGGCCTCCGTATGCTCTATGATGAGGTAGGCACCGTGCTTGTACGTGACGGTGCGACCAAAGAGGGCCTTAATCTGCTTAGTGACAGAAAAATTGTCGAATATGGGATTGGCACCGGAGTAGAGCTTCACAATGCTCTCGCTGCCGGGAGCTATGAAATGCAGATACTCCTTAATTTCTTCGAACGTGATTTTGTTGTTCACATAGATGGACTCGAACGAAGGATTGTAGATGTCGCGAAGCAAGCCCACGGTACGGCTCGTCTCCTCATAGATCAACTTGGGAAACGACGTAGCCTTTTGTGCTCCGGTGATGGCATTCTCCCAACGCTTCAGAAGGATGTTGAGTTCGCGGTCGAGTTCTGAAGCCGTCTTGCCTTCGGCCACTGTTCTTACGACTACACCAAAATTCTTGGGCAATATGCTCTGCACCAACTGACGCAGTCGGTTGCGCTCTGCCGATGAGCGTATTTTTGAAGATACCAATACATTGTTGCTGAACGGCATCAGCACCAGGAATCTTCCGGCAAAGGAGAGCTCGCACGTGAGTCGGGGGCCCTTGGTTGAGATGGGCTCCTTCACAATCTGTACCAGCACTTCCTGACCCACTTTGAGGGTTTTCTGAATAGTCCCATCCTTTTCCAGAATGGGCAACACGGAGGCCTTTGAGATGGATGCAAGCTTCTTTCTGTCGCTCATCACTTGCTTCAGATACTTCTCGTATGACAGATAATTAAGGCCTAAATCCAGATAATGCAAGAAGGAATCGCGTTCATAACCAATGTTTACAAAGCAGGCATTCATACCTGGCATCAACTTCCTGACTTTTGCCACGTATATGTTACCCACTGAGAACATACTCTCTTGCCCTTCGCGCTGGAGCTCTACGAGTTTCTCGTCTTCCAGCAGGGCAATGGAGATTTCCTTAGGTTGTACGTCAACGATTACTTAACTTGTCATCTTAAAAAGGACATGCATTTATATAAAGAACAAACCTAAATCTTTTTCCTGATCATAGGATTGAAAGTTTAGGTTTGCTCTTTGATGGTATGTAATGTTTACTTACTCTTATGACGGTTCTTTCTCAGTCTTTTCTTACGTTTGTGAGTTGACATCTTGTGTCTCTTCTTCTTTTTTCCGCTTGGCATGTTGTGTTAGTTATTAATGTTATTGATGTGAATGATCTGAATAGCCCGACTGACGCTGGGTCTTATCTCACCTGGCTACCAAAGCTCTTTGCCGGCTTGAAGGCAGGAATGTTGTGCTCAGGAATGATAATGGTGGTATTCTTGGAAATATTGCGTGCTGTCTTGGGGGCTCTCTTCTTAAGGATGAAGCTTCCGAATCCGCGCAAGTACACGTTGTTACCTTCAATGAGAGAAGTCTTCACGGTACTCATGAAAGCCTCAACGGTAGTGAGTACGGTAGCCTTGTCAATTCCAGTCTTCTTGGAAATTTCGTTTACAATGTCTGCTTTAGTCATAATCTAAATGTTATTTTTTTATGTATTTAATTTTCGAGCTGCAAAGATACAGTTTTTTGCCCGATAATATCACCGTTTTCGGGTCTTTTTATTTCTAAATGTGTGATTTTATTACGTAAAAATGAGTTGTTGACGTATCATTCCACGCGTATGCCACCCTCATTCGTCACCGCGGCGGACAAGAAATGGGAAAATGGGCCATCTGGCAGAGGCTCACGGCCCCACTTCGCAACAAATCAGCAGCAGAGGTGTGAAGTGCGCAGTTTTATTCGTACTTTTGCATACAGAAAATATGGATTCACCCTTCATGGAAAGACAGATCGCCCAGTTCATGATTGCCGCGCCCATGAGCGGATCGGGGAAAACCACCGTAAGCCGCATGTTGATGGCCGCCTTTACGCAGCGCGGCATCCGTGTGCAACCCTATAAATGCGGCCCTGACTATATCGACACCAAATTCCATGCTGCGGTATGCGGAAGGGATTCAGTGAATTTAGACACCTTCATGGCCTCCGCCCCTCACGTAAAGAGGGTTTACGCCACTTATGCCCAAGACGCCGAGACCTGCATCGTGGAAGGCATGATGGGCCTCTTCGACGGCTATCACCACGCCCAGGGCTCATCGGGAGAAATAGCCCGACTGCTGCAATTGCCCATTATTCTCGTGGTGAACGCCCGAAGCATGGCCTTTACCCTACAGCCATTGCTCAACGGACTGCTGCGCTACGACCGGAAGACCCACATCTGTGGCATTATATATAATAATGTAGGGTCTCCACGCCACCGAAAGCTGCTGCAAGAGGTAACCGAACAGCTGGGCATCAAGTGTTACGGATACCTGCCCCATAACAACGAGCTGGAAACCACTTCGCGCTATCTGGGTCTGGACTTTACCGAGGCCGAAGCCTCCGAGGGCTGCCGCCGCCTCGCCACCCTGGCGGAGCAACACCTTGACGTAGAAGGCCTGATAGCCGACATGAAGCTCCCCATCCCTGAGGATCGCGCCCTCACCCTGAAGCCCTCAAAGGGATGGAACATAATGGTGGCCAGAAACAAGGAGTCCTTCTCCTTTATATATAAGGAGCACATAGACCTGCTGAACCGAATGGGTAACGTGCGTTACTTCGACCCCGAAGAAAAGAAAAGCATTCCTTCCGACACCGACCTGCTTTATCTGCCCGGCGGATATCCAGAAAAACACGCCCGGGCCCTGAGCCAGGCACGGAGTTGCATTGGCAGCATCCGCCGCTACGCCGAAAAGGGAGGCAAGATATTGGCCGAATGTGGTGGGATGATCTATCTTTCAGAGGGCATAGAAACCGACAAGGGCTTCATGCCTTTGGCCGGCGTTTTGCCGTTCAGAATCACGGTCCGTAAGGCCGACCTCCGACTCCATCTGGGCTATCGCCAGTTCCAGATAGGGAAGACCATTATCAGAGGCCACGAATTCCACTATACCAACATCATTGGACCGGCAAAGGGAAACTTCACGGTAAAAAACGCCCAAGGCGAAACAGTCAGCACGCAGGTATTTCGCCATCATAACGTAGTGGCCAGCTATACGCACCTCTACCTGGGCGAAACCAACATAGAAAACCTTTTCAGATAAAATCACCTATTCTGTCATTTCCTTTATTCCATGATAAGAATTACGACCAAAACCGGCGACGAGGGCATGACGTCCCTCCACGGCGGTAGCAGAGTGAGCAAGACTCACCCCAGAATTGAAGCCAACGGCACACTCGACGAGCTGAATGCCTTGCTCGGCGTTTGCCGCGCCTTCATTCCAGTCAACGACCGGCGCAATCAGGATCTGAAACAGTTGCAAACCAGTCTGATGGGCATCATGAGCCACATAGCCACTCCCGAGGACACGAACAATCCGCGCAAACACGACGCTGAGGAACGCACCCTTTGGATGGAAGCCGAAATAGAACGCATTACCACAGAGCTGAATCTGAAACGTCACTTTGTAGTTCCTGGAGGCAACCTCATCGCAGCCCACTTGCAGTGGGCACGCACCGTTTGCCGCAGAGCGGAGCGCCAGCTATGGGCCCTCCATCAGATCCATCCCGTAAACCCTCAGTTTCTGCGCATGGTTAACCGAATGAGCGACTATCTGTTTCTGCTTGCCGTGAGCGAGATGGAACAACTGCAAAAGCAAGGAAATGAATCAGCAGAATAACCACATGCGGCCCGTCATGTTTGTCGGCACAGGAAGCGACGTGGGAAAAAGCATTATAGCCACAGCCTTCTGCCGCATACTGAAACAAGACGGTTTCTCCCCTGCCCCATTCAAGGCGCAGAATATGGCCCTCAACTCTTATGCCACTCCCGAAGGCTTTGAGATTGGGCGTGCGCAGGCCGTGCAGGCCGAGGCCGCCGGCATTCCCTGCCATACCGACATGAATCCGCTACTCCTGAAGCCGCAAAGTGACCATACCAGCCAGGTGATCCTCAATGGAAAATCCATCGGCAATCAGCATGCCTACGACTACTTTCGCCGCGAAGGACGCGAAACCCTGAGAACTGCCGTATACCAGGCATTCGACAGACTCAGTTCGCGCTATCAGCCCATCGTGATGGAAGGTGCCGGGAGTATCAGTGAAATCAATCTGAAGCAAACCGACCTGGCCAACATGTCAATGGCCAAATATGCACAGGCTAGGGTGATTCTCGTAGGCGACATTGACCGTGGCGGTGTGTTTGCAAGTCTGTATGGCAGCATCATGCTGCTTGATGAAGACGAACGCCGATTGGTAAAAGGCATTATCATCAACAAATTTCGGGGAGACCTCCGTTTGTTCGAAGAAGGCAAGAAGATGATTGAAGAGCTGTGTTGCGTGCCGGTGCTGGGCGTCATTCCCTACTACCGCAACATTTCCATCGATGAGGAAGACTCCGTAAGTATTTCCCTCAAAAGCCGCTATGCAGAAAAAGGCAAAATCAACATTGCAGTGATTCTGCTTAACCACCTGAGCAACTTTACGGACTTCAATGCGTTGGAGCAGGACAAAAGGGTTCACCTCTTCTACACCAACAATGTGGAAGACATTCGTCAGGCCGATATTATCATCCTTCCGGGAAGCAAGAGCACCCTGAGCGACCTCACCGAAATCAGAAAAAATGGCGTGGCCAATGCCATACTTCAGGCCAGACGTTGCGGAGCCTCTGTACTGGGCATCTGTGGCGGCTACCAGATGATGGGGCAAGAGGTGCGCGACCCTCATCACGAAGAGGGGGAATGCGAGAGCCTGCCCGGGCTGGGGCTGCTGCCCGTCGTTACCACCATCACCGCGCTGAAAACCACCCGGCAACGCCGCTTTCGCCTCATCATGCCGGATGCACCACAACCCTCCGGTTCAGAACTCTACGGCTACGAGATCCATCAGGGCCAGACGGTGCCTAAGGGCGGTGTCCCGGAAAGCCCTCTCGCCCAGTTCTCCGACGGAACTACCGACGGATACTTTGCCGACAACCGATGCATGGGCTCCTACCTGCACGGCATCTTGGACAACAAGGCTTTCATCGACTTCCTGCTCCGGCCCTATCTGCAACAGAATGGCGAAGCACATCAGCAAATGGACTTTCACGCGTTCAAGGAGCAGCAATATGACCTGCTGGCCGACCATGTCAGAAAGTCCGTTGACATGAAACGGTTCTACCAGATACTCCACACCCATGATTGAAGGACACGGCGACGACGCTTATAAATATGGCAAGCGCATCAAGGCTGATTTCAGTTCCAACATCTACAGCCATGCGTCATTGACTGACGTGGAGCACCACCTTTCCCAAAAGCTCCACCTCATTGCCCACTACCCCGAGCCCGAACCCTACCGGTTGTCCTCCCTACTGGCTGCCCAGCTCCATCTCAACGAGGAGCAAATCATGGTCACAGCAGGAGCGACAGATGCTATCTATCTCATAGCCCAGGCCTTCAGCGGCAAGACTTCTGCCATTGAGATTCCGGCTTTCAGCGAGTATCACGACGCCTGCCTGGCCAATGGTCACCATATCCTATCCCTGCCCTCGTGGACGTGCAGCGAAAGCCGCTACCTCTACCGCTCCCATCTTGAGCAGTTGTCGGAGCCAAGCAGTGCCCCGTTCGATCTCTACTGGATATGCAATCCCAATAACCCCACGGGACAAGTCATCAGCCACTCGCTTATCCTTGACAGCATACGGCAGTGGCCCCACCTGTGTTTCGTCATTGATCAGTCTTACGAAGACTTTACGACCAAGCCGCTCCTCTCGCCAACCGCGGCGGCAGAGGCCGGCAACGTGCTCCAGATCCATTCGCTCACCAAGAAATACGCCATCCCCGGGTTACGGCTGGGCTACGTCGTGGGCAACGCCCAACTCATTGCCATGCTCAAGGCCTACCAGAAGCCGTGGAACATCAATACCCTGGCCATCGAGGCCGGCATGTATCTGCTTCAGCATCCGGCGGAGTGTCACCCTCAGCTTACTGAGTATCATCGCAATACCCGTCGCTTCCAGGAGCGGCTGAGCCAGATAGAGGGATGCCACGTGAGCCCCTCCGACATGCATTTCTTCCTGTTCACCTTCGGAGGGCTGAGCTCTGCCCAGCTTAAACAACTGCTTGTGGAACGCTACGGCCTGCTTGTCCGAGCCAATCTGCCCCAGTTCGACCCTCAAGCCGTGAGGGTAGCCACGCAAGACCATGACGAAAACGACCTACTGGTCGAGGCACTGCAACAACTCATTCATCATGACGCCTGAACTCCTTCTCCCCATACTGATTCTGCTTCTGGCCGCTGTACTCGACCGCCTTTTGGGCGATCCGCAGTGGTTGCCTCATCCCGTGGTAGGCTTCGGAAAGCTCATTGCCCTTGGCGAGCACTGCTTAAACAAGGGAAGCCACCGCCGCCTCAAGGGAGGCATTCTGGCCATTTCCCTCACGCTTCTTACGTTCCTCCTGAGCTACGGATTGCTCCGACTCGTTCCCATAGCTATCGGCATACCGCTGCAAGTGATACTCATATTTTTCTGCTTAGCCGGCACCACGCTCATTCGCGAAGTCAGGGAAGTATTCCGCGCCGTAGACCAGTCCGTAGAACTGGGGCGCACTCAGGTGGCGCGCATCGTGGGACGCGACACCTCTGAACTGTCAGCACAGGAAATACGCACTGCCGCCTTGGAGACCTTGGCCGAGAATCTGAGCGACGGCGTAGTGGCCCCCCTCTTTTGGTTGGCCATGCTGGGCGTACCCGGAATGCTCACGTATAAGATGGTAAACACGCTCGACTCCATGATCGGCTACCGCACCGAAAGGTATCGCCGCTTCGGCACCGTGGCCGCCCGTATAGATGACGTCGCCAACTGGCTGCCGGCGCGCCTCACGGCGTGGCTCATGACTATCTGTGCCGGCAGGCCCGGACTGTGGTCGTTCATCAGGCGTTACGGCCGGGCCCACGCCAGTCCCAATTCGGGCTACCCGGAATCAGCCCTTGCCGGCATCCTTGATTGCAGGTTTGGCGGTCCTCACCACTATTTCGGAGAACTCATCAGCAAGCCCTACATAGGTCAGCATGATAAGATGCTCCGCCTTTCCGACATGCTCCTCGCCGTAAGCATCAATCGGCGCGTAGAAGCCGCCATGCTACTGCTCGTGGCCCTGCGCTACGTGGTTTTCTGAGCCTCAGAGCCATCGCCGCAAAGCCTGCGTAGCATGAAATATGAAGGTAAATATGCCGTATATTATTCAAAATCGCTAACTTTGCATTCCCAACAAAGCAGATATTGAAAACAATGAAAAAACTATTATTCCTTCTATGCATCATGGCATGGAGCACAACGTTTGCCGTGGCACAAAGCAAAACCAACGCCAAGAGCCCTGCAAAAAACAAAGACGTCACCGTAGTACAAATCCCTGAGTCCACCGCAGGAGCCGACATTCTCGACGCTATTCTGAAACCCTACAAGGGTCAGGTGGTGGTCATCGACGTTTGGGCCACCTGGTGCGGCCCCTGCATGCAGGCCATGAAGCAGATTGCCCCCATCAAGGAGCAATACCTCAAAGACAAGAAAAAAGTGGCCTTCGTTTACGTAACGGGCGAAACATCGCCTTTGGCAAACTTCAACAGCACCATTCCTTCCATCAAAGGCTACCATTACCGCCTGACCAACGCGCAGTTCAAGGCACTGCTCACCCCGTTCGGCATCAAAGTCATTCCTACCTACATCATCTTCAACAAAGATGGCAGCAAGGCCTACGACAATGCAGCTACCGGCGGTTACCCCGGCGATGACACCATTATTGCAGAGATTGATAAGGCGTTAGCCAAATAAGCTTGTTACCCATGATGATCATTCATAACCCATTGCCCACCTTCCATCCTTTCAGGTGGGCATTTTTATTGCTTTCCTTCCTGCTCTGCGTGCCAACAATGGCCGATGGCGAAGCATCAATTGAGCCCGTACTCAACAATATGGCGCGAATTACCCACGTAACCCCCCTCGAAAACACCATGGGCTATGCCGAGAAGTTCGTCGTAAAGTTCACGCAGCCGCTCAGCCATCAAAATCCGGAACTGGGCAGCTTCTCACAGCGCGTAGTGGTGATGCACCGCTCAGCCAGTCGCCCCACGGTGATTGTCACCGAGGGCTACAGTGCAGGCTATGCCCTGTCGCCGCGCTATCTGGAGGAACTGTCCTATCTGTTCAACACTAACGTAGTCTTCGTGGAACACCGCTACTTTGCAGAATCCACTCCCACGCCCTGCGACTGGCGCTACATGACCGATCGCAATGCCATGGACGACCTCCACGACATTGTGCAGGCCTTCCGCTCCGCCCTCTATCCGCAGAAGTGGATCAGTACGGGCATCAGTAAGGGTGGCCAGACGTGCATGGAGTTTCGCGCCTTCTATCCGGAAGACGTAGACGTAAGCGTGCCCTATGTGGGACCGCTCTGCTACGCCGTGGAAGACGGGCGCCACGAACCTTTTCTCCGCCAAAACGGCACCCCAGCCGACCGCAAGCGCATCCTTGACTTCCAAACCGAAATGCTCAAGCGCAAAGCGCAACTGCTGCCTGCCTTCGAGGCCCACTGCCTGAAGAATCATTTGCGGTTCAACCTGCCAATGCGCGACATCTACGACTACTGCGTGCTGGAATACAGCTTTGCCCACTTCCAGTGGGGAACACCCACAGAGCGCATCCCCTCCCTCACCGCGCCCGACGAAACCCTCCTGCGCGAGCTGCTCACCATAGCCGGCCCCGAATACTTCTCTCCCAACAAGGATTTCACCCCCTTCTTCTATCAAGCCGCCTACGAACTGGGCTACTACGGTTACGACCTTCGCCCCTTCCGCGGCCTCACCTCCATCAAGTCCACGCGCCATTATCTGCGTGACGTGATGCTCCCCGACTCGCTCAAGCATACGCGCTATCACAAACAGCTGTCGCGCTACGTGCGCCGCTACTTACAGAAAAACGACCCCAAGATGCTGTTCATCTACGGACAAATCGATCCCTGGACGGCTGCCGGCGTAACATGGCTCAAAAACAAGCAGCAGATGCGCGTCTACGTGCAGCCCGGCGGCTCCCACCTGGCCCGTATCCAAAACATGCCAGCCGACCTGCGCAAGGAGATTCTCCAGGTGCTCTCCGACTGGATAGGCGAAAAACCAGTGATCCAGGCCAAGCCCTAACCGCTTTCTGCGCCTTCCGGTCCAAGAAAAGCCTACACAGCGCTTGCACGGCCAAATAAGTTTTCGTAACTTCGCGAAAGTTTTCAGAGCAGGCAAAGGCCTACTCCTTTCCAATCAGATCACCAATCATTAATTCAACCCTATAAATCAGGATTATGTCTACGTTGATTCTTTTCAAGCTCTTGGGCTCGCTTGCCCTGCTGATGTTTGGCATGAAGTCCATGAGCGAAAGCCTTCAGAAACTTGCCGGTCCGCAACTGCGCCACGTGCTGGGCGCCATGACCACCAACCGCTTCACCGGCATGCTCACGGGCATGTTTGTCACCGCCGCCGTGCAGAGCTCTACGGCCACCACGCTCATGACAGTTTCCTTCGTCAATGCAGGTTTGCTCACGCTGGTGCAGGCCATCAGTGTGATCATGGGAGCCCACATCGGCACCACGGTCACCGCCTGGATCATGAGTTTGGGCTTTTCGTTCAACATCACAGACTTCGTCTACCCAGCTTTTTTCATTGGCATCATCCTGATCTATATGAAGAAGCGTCGCATTGTGGGCGACTTCCTCTTTGGCGTGGCATTCCTGTTTTTAGGCTTAGGCACGCTCAAGGCCACTGGATCAGACCTCGTCATGAACGATACGTCAGGAACCATCCGAACCTTCTTTGAAACCTTCAACGACGCCAGCATATGGACCTCCCTGCTGTTCCTCTTCATGGGTACGGTGCTCACGCTCTGCGTACAGTCGTCAGCAGCCATCATGGCCATCACCATGACGCTATGCTCTACGGGCGTGCTCCACATTGATCAGGGCATCATGCTGGTACTTGGTGAAAACATCGGTACCACCATCACCTCCAACATAGTGGCCATGGGAGCCAATACGCAGGCGCGGCGAGCCGCATTTGCCCATTTGTCCATCAACTGCCTGGGCGTGCTCTGGGTACTGTTGTTGCTCAAGCCCTTCTTCTCCATGGTATGCCACATCGTTGGTTTCGACCCCAACATGCCGTCCACCGACCCCAACTTTGCCGTCAAGGCCTCCATGGTGCTGGCCGCCTTCCACTCAGCGTTCAACGTGTCAAACACGCTGCTGCTCATATGGTTCGTTCCACAAATCGAACGATTTGTATGTCGCGTCATCAAACCCAAGAAACAAGACGAGGAGGAAGACTTCCGTCTGCACTTCATTACTTCAGGCATTATGAAAACGCCCGAACTCTCCGTACTCGAAGCCCACAAGGAGATCATCTCCTTTGCCGAGCGCATACAGCGCATGTTCGGCATGGTGCGTCAGCTCTTGGAAGAGCATGAGCCCACGGAGTTCAATAAGCTCTTCTCGCGCATAGAGAAGTATGAAGGCATTTCCGACAGCATGGAGCTCGAAATCGCTAAATATCTCGACCAGGTGAGCAACGCCCATCTTTCCGATGAAACGAAGGGAAAGATACGTGCCATGCTTCGCGAAATCAGCGAACTGGAAAGCATAGGCGACGCCTGTTACAACATCGCCCGTACCATGAACCGCAAGTTCCCCAACAAGGAAGACTTCACGCCAAAGCAATACGAACGGTTCCACCAGATGTTTGAGCTCACCGACAATGCGCTGACGCAGATGAACGTACTCCTTAGTGGACGTAAAGACACCTACGACATCAATCGTTCCTCCAATTTGGAAAATGAAATCAATAATTTCCGCAAGCAAATCAGCAGCGAAAACATCAACGACATTAACGAACATGCCTATACCTATGCCATCGGCACCATGTATATGGACATCATGAACGAATGCGAAAAACTGGGCGACTACGTAGTCAACGTGGTTGAAGCCCGTATGGGCGCACGCCTCAAATAGCGAGGCCGCTGCATATAGGAAATTCAGTCCCATTCTTTTTAGTCAGTCCATACGAATAGGTAGAAGTTGCCGCGCCCACAGCGTGGCAACTTCTATTTGGTGGAAATCGTTGCTCCCACAGCGCAGTAATTTCTACCAGGTGGAAATCGCCCCTCCCACAGCGCAGTGATTTCTACCAGGTGGAAATCATTGCTCCCACAGCGCAGTAATTTCTACCAGGTGGAAATCGTTCCTCCCTCAGCGTGGTCATTTCTACCTGGTGGAAATCATTGCTCCCACAGCGCGGTAATTTCTACCAGGTGGAAATCGTCCCTCCCACAGCGCGG